>DCGY01000076.1 GCA_002314715.1 Lachnospiraceae bacterium UBA1766
GGGCTTTGGGCCCCTCTTTTTTAGTTCGGAAGGAAAACATGGGACGTCGATTTGAAAAATAAATTGTACAATAATTACCCGAATTTTCCGACAATTATTGACAAGACGAAGAAAATTGTGAATAATAAAAGTTAGTGGGATTGCAAATAATAGTGTGAAATATGAATTGTCGGGAGGGTAATCTATGTTAAAGGATTGGAAAAAATCAGAAAGACCGTCTGATGAAGAAGTACAGGTAAAATTGGACACGTTACGGGCACAATTGGCAACCAAGCAGACCTTGTTAAAGGATCATAAATTGCCGGTACTGGTAGTGCTTGAGGGATGGGGCGGCGCCGGGAAGGGCAGTGTTCTGGGCAAGGTTATCAAGAACATTGATCCCCGTTTCTTTAAGGTTGCGACCATGAGTGTAGAGAGCGAGGAGGAAAAGAGAAGACCATTCCTGTATCGTCACTTTATCAAGATTCCGGAAGCCGGAAAGTATATGTTCCTAGATGGCAGCTGGATGGAGGATGTGACCAACGAATACCTGCACGGGGATTTGGAGGAAGAGGAATACAAGAACCGTTTGACCAGTATAAAGCAGTTTGAAAGACAGCTGACGGACAATGGTTATCTGGTAATGAAATTCTTTTTCCATATTGATGAAAAGGAACAAAAGAAGCGCATTGAAGGTTTGCTGGAGGACAAGAATACCAAATGGCGTGTAAGCCAAAATGACTTGTGGCAGAATAAACATTATGAGAAATGCCTGGATGTATATGACGCGTATTTAAGAGAAACCAATCAGTCCCAGGCGCCCTGGTATATTATCGATGCCAAGAATAAAAAATGGGCGGAAGCTCAGTTGTTGGATATTCTGGTAAATGGAATTGATACTGCCTTAAAGAATGAGGCGAAGGCGGTTCCAATTTTACAGAATATGTTCCCGCTTCGAAAGACTCCCAAGCTTTCCGAAATTCCTTTGGACAAGGAACTTACGGAAGAGGAGTATCGGGAGGAACTGGAGAAGTGTCAAAAGAAGCTTGCAAAGCTGCACAATGAATTATACCGCAAACGAATTCCGGTTATTATTGCTTACGAGGGCTGGGATGCGGCAGGTAAGGGTGGTAATATCAAACGTATTACCGGTGCATTGGATCCTCGTGGCTTTGAGGTGCATCCCATTGCCAGTCCGGAGCCTCACGAGAAGGCGAGACACTACCTGTGGCGTTTCTGGACCAGACTTCCAAAGACCGGACATATTGCGGTATTCGACCGAACCTGGTATGGACGCGTTATGGTAGAGAGACTGGAAGGCTTTTGCAGCGAAAATGATTGGCAGAGAGCTTATAATGAAATCAATGAATTTGAGAAAGAACTGACGGAATGGGGAGCCATTGTGATTAAGTTCTGGGTACAGATAGACAAGGATGTACAGCTTGCCAGATTTACCGAGAGACAGAATACCCCTGAAAAGCAGTGGAAGATTACGGATGAGGATTGGAGAAATCGCGAGAAGTGGGATCTTTATGAAGAGGCCATTGATGAGATGCTCCAGAAGACCAATACGGTAAATGCACCCTGGTATGTATTGGAATCCAATGACAAGAAATATGCCCGTATTAAGGCATTGAAAATCCTGATTGAGGAAATCGAAAAGAAATTATAGCCCCCGGAGGAACACAAATGAGTACAAAGGCAGTCCTGTTTGATATGGACGGTACGTTAATCGATACCGAAAAGCATTATCGGGTTTTCTGGCCCAAAGCAATGGCGGAGTTCGGTTATACGCTAACGGATGAACAGGTTTTGTTTATGCGAAGTCTGGGAAGACCTTTTGCGCCAAAACAGTTAAAGGAATGGTTTGGGGAAGACTTTGATTATTATGCGGTAAGAGACCGACGGAAGGTGCTTATGGAGGAGCTGATTGACAGAGAAGGAATTCAGCTAAAGCCCGGAGCAATTGAAATTTTGGAGGAACTGAAGAAACGTAATATTTTGGCGGCAATTGCCACGGCCACCGATTTGGAGCGCACCGAGAAGTATCTAAAGATGACCGGTATCCGGCAATACTTTGATCGCTTGATCAGTGCTACTCAGGTGAAGGAAGGCAAGCCTTCCCCGGATATTTATCAGTTTGCCTGTGAGCAACTTGGTCTTTCTCCGGAGGAATGTATCGCGGTGGAGGATTCTCCCAACGGAGTGACCTCAGCATATCGTGCCGGTTGTAAAGTAATTATGGTACCGGACCAGACGCCCGCCGATGATGCAGTAAAGAAAATGCTTTTTGCCTATGTTCCCAGTTTGGATAAGATAACCGAATATCTGGATTTGTAATCCAAAGGAAAACACCCTCTGCACTTGATTTTTTGTGTGGGGGGTGTTATCATTTTACTTGGTATGCTATGCCCTTTTTGGGGATGGCAGATAGAAAAATAAGAATTATTTAAAACCGAAGGTTTTGAAACAGGAAAGGACGTAACGAAATGAGAAAGGGTTTTGACGACATTATTTCCAAGGTGAAGGAATGCGGCATGAAGAAGGTTGCCGTTTCCGTAGCACAGGACAGCGCAGTATTGGAGGCTGTACGTGAAGCAAAGAAGCGTGGCATCGCAGATGCTATTTTAGTAGGTGATGAGGCAAAGATTCGTGAGATCGCCGCAAAAATCGATATGAATGTAGATGACTTCCAGATTATCAATGAGCCTGATGATATTGCGGCTTCTTTGAAGGCAGTTAAGCTTGCACATGACGGCGAAGTGGATATGTACATGAAGGGCTTAATCGATACCAAGAATTTCTTGAAGAGCGTACTTGATAAAGAAGTTGGACTTCGTACCGGAGGACCTCTTTCTCACGTATGTGTATTTGATATCCCCATGGTAGATCATTTGCTCTTCCTTACCGACGTAGCATTTATGACTTATCCTACTTTGGAGGACAAGGTAAACATTATCAAGAATACCATCCCTGTATGCAAGGCTTGCGGTATCGATACTCCCAAGGTTGCTCCTTTGGCAGCAGTTGAGGTTGTAAATCCCAAGATGCCTGTTACTGTTGAGGCAGCGGAACTTACCCGTATGTGTGAGGCAGGCGAGATTACCGATTGTATCGTAGACGGACCTCTTTCTTTGGATCTTGCAATCGATCCCGAGGCTGCTCTTCACAAGAAGGCTACCGACAGAAAGATTCAGGGTGATGCAGATGTATTGTTATTCCCTGATATTCATGCAGGTAACCTGGTATATAAGGCAATTGTACATATGGTTCCCAATGTAAAGAATGGTTGTATCTTAACCGGTACCAAGGTTCCCGTAATTCTTACCAGCCGTTCCGATACCTTTGAGACCAAGGTAAATTCCATTGCACTGGCAGCAGTCGTAGCAGAAGAGTTAAAGAAGAATCAGTAATTCCAATAAATAAATCAGGAGGACTATATCATGTCTGTTAAGAGTTTGATTATTAACCCCGGTTCCACCTCTACCAAGATTGGTGTTTTCGAGGACGAGACTTTATTGTTTGAGGAGACTTTAAGACATTCTACCGAGGAGATTTCTCAGTACGCTTCCATCGTAGACCAGAAGGATTTCCGTAAGAAGATTATTACCGACCTTCTTGCTTCCAAGAACTTTGATGTAAAATCTTTGAATGTTGTTGTAGGCCGTGGTGGTATGTTAAAGCCCATTCCCGGTGGTACCTATGCGGTAACCGATGACCTTCTTGAGGATTTAAAGAAGGGTGTTCAGGGACAGCATGCTTCCAATCTTGGCGGTATTCTGGCAAGAGAAATCGGTGACGAAATCGGTGTACCTTCTTTCATCGTTGACCCTGTAGTAGTAGATGAGCTTGCACCTGTTGCAAGATTCTCCGGTGTTCCCGAGCTTCCTCGTATCAGCGTATTCCATGCACTGAATCAGAAGGCAGTTGCCAAGAGATATGCAAAGGAAACCGGTAAGCCTTACAATACCCTTCGTTTAATCGTAGTTCATATGGGTGGTGGTGTATCTGTAGGTGCTCACTTAAATGGTCAGATTGTAGATGTATTTAACGCATTGGATGGCGATGGCGCATTCTCTCCCGAGCGTGCAGGCGGCGTTCCCAGCGGTGCTTTGATTAAAATGTGCTTCTCCGGAAAGTATTCCGAGAAGGAAGTATACAGCAAAATTGTAGGTAAGGGTGGCTTTAATGCATACCTTGGTACCAACGATATGCGTGAGGTAAATAAGCTGGTAGAAGCAGGCGATAAGAATGCTGAGGCAGTCAGAGAGGCATTCCTTTACCAGGTAGCAAAGGATATCGGTTCTATGGCTTGCGTTTTGGAAGGAAAGGTTGACCAGATTATTCTTACCGGTGGTATTGCATACAACTCTCTTGTAACCGATACCCTGAAGAGAATGACCGGCTTTATCGCTCCTGTTACCGTATACCCCGGTGAGGATGAACTTCTTGCCCTGGCACAGGGTGCCCTTCGTGTATTAAACGGCGAAGAGAAGGCAATGGTTTACTAATTTGTAAGGAACCGAAAGTGAGGGTGTTATGTTTTTAGACGGACAGATTTACATGGGCTTGGCGGATGGCCAGCGCGTTAATATGCAGTTGAACATGGCCAATCGTCATGGCTTGATTGCAGGTGCCAGCGGTACCGGAAAGACCATTACCATGAAATCCATGGCAGAGTCGTTTTCCGATGCAGGCGTACCGGTGTTTTTGTGTGATGTAAAGGGAGATGTATCCGGCTTGGCTATGGCCGGTGCAAAATCCGACGGAATGGAGAAGCGAATTGATAAGTTCGGCATTCGTGAGAGCTTTTCTTATAAGCCTTATCCTGTGTGCTTTTGGGATATTTACGGAGAAGGCGGACATCCGATTCGTGCAACCATTACCGACATGGGACCGGAGCTTCTTTCCCGTATTTTGAACTTAACACCAGCACAGGAGGGTGTATTAAATATTTTATTCCGAATTGCTGACGATAAAGGTTTAAAGCTGATTGACCTAAAGGATTTGAGGGCATTAACCAGCTATGTCAGTGAGCATAAGGAAGATTTTATCAGCGTGTATGGTAATATTACCACGGCTTCCACAGGAGGTATTCTGAGAGCTTTGATTCCTCTGGAGAATCAGGGTGGAGAGCTGTTTTTCGGAGAACCTGCCTTGGATATTTTTGACTGGATTCGCACCGATTCCAACGGCAAGGGTATGGTAAACCTTTTAAATTGCGTGAAACTGGTTCAAAATCCTTCTCTTTATGCAAGCTTTGTCCTTTGGATGATGGCAGAGTTGTTTGAGAGATTGCCGGAAGCGGGTGATTTGGATAAGCCGAAGCTGGTATTCTTCTTTGATGAGGCCCATATGCTGTTTTCCGATGCTCCCAAGATTCTGGTTCAGAAAATTGAGCAGATGGTAAAATTGATTCGTTCCAAGGCGGTGGGTGTTTATTTTGTTACCCAGAGCCCCAGCGATATTCCGGACAGCGTACTTGCACAGCTTTCCAACCGTATTCAGCATGCTCTGCGTGCCTATACGCCTACCGAGCAGAAAGCAGTTCGCGTAGCGGCTCAGTCCTTCCGTGCGAATCCGAACTTCAAGGCAGAGGACGTAATTATGGAGCTGGGTGTGGGAGAAGCCTTAACCTCCTTTTTGGATGAGCGCGGTGTGCCTACCATGGCCCAGAAAACATCTATCATTTGTCCCCAAAGTCTTATGGCTCCCTGCGAGGATTCCGTGCGAACCTCTATGATGGGTGCCGACGGAATGTCCAAGTACGACAAGATGATTGATAATGAGTCTGCTTATGAAATGATTCACGGCATTAAAGTGAAGGAAGAGGAACAAAGCAAACTGGATGCAGAGAGAGCTCAGCTGGAAAAGGAAAAGGCTGACTTTGAAAAGCAGAAGGCAAAGCAGGAAGAGGCAGACAAGCGTAAGCAGGAAAGAGAACAGGAAGCAGCCAGAATCAAGAAGGAAAAAGAAGAAGCTGCTGCCAAGAAAAAGAAGGAACAGGCTTCCGAGAGACGGAAACAACAGATTGAGAGACAGTTAATTAATACCGGAATGCAGGCTTTAAAGAGAGGACTCTTTAAGACGTTCCTGAAATAAAGACAAAAAATGGCCCTTCGACGGATACCCGCCGGAGGGCTTTTGCTTTAAATCAATGCTTCAATGGTCAGATTCGGATCATCTGCCAGGTTTACGTATTTGCCGTCAATATCCACAATGGGGCGGGATAATTTGGCACGGTTTACAAAAACGATGATTCCTTTTCGGCCATCGCTTAACAGGCAACTGTTTTGGATATAGGTGTTGACCACATTCTCTAAGAAGGGAAGCAGGAAGGCTACATCATAGCGCTGAAACCCTTCTTCCTCAAACATCTCGATAACGCGGAAAGGGCACAGGGCGCCTCGATAACAGCGGGCGGCGGTCATGGCATCGTACACATCCGCTACGGCAACCAAACGGGCATATTTGTCGATTTGATCTCCGCGAAGCTTCAGGGGATATCCGGTACCGTCAAAACGCTCGTGATGCATTAACGCAGCATTCATGATATGCGTGTCTACATTTTGTTCCTTTAATATTTTATAACCGTTAATTGTGTGGTTCTGAATCTCGGAATATTCTGTGTCGGTTAATTTGCCCGGCTTGGTTATGATGGACTGATTTACGAGCAATTTGCCGATGTCGTGGAATAAACCGCAGGCCGTGGCCATTTCAATTTCCTCCGGAGTCAGCTTAATCCAGGTGGCAAGTACGTTACAAATCAAGGCCACATTCATACTATGGGCAAAGGTGGAATCGTCATATTCACGCATGTTGTGCAACATATCAAGAACACCAAGATTTCCACCCCTAACGTTGGAAACCGTGTTTAAGGTATCCTGTAACAACACGCCCACATCCAAGTCCACATTCTTTTCTACCACATTGTTCAGAACGCTTTTAAAGGATTCAATATTTAAATCATAATTTTCCCGGAATTGTTTATACTCTTCGGAAGAACGGATTCTTTGACTATAAGAAATTTGTTCGGCGGTAGGAGCTTTTTCTTCTTCGTCTTCAGCCAACAAATCCAAAAGAGGATCGCGGTATTCGGCAATTCCTTCGGTGAGAGGAGAGTCCTCCACGGCTACTGCCAAAATATTGTGAGCCTGTAATCGACGAATGGAGTTTTCTGTCAAAGAAGTGCCACGCTCCATTATGAGCTGTCGATTAAAATCCAGAACACTTTCTCCGGTAACCATTCCGGGCTTCAGGTTAAATACAGATATTTTTTTCATATCGTTTTCTCCCAAAAAGCCAACTTATATAGATATAATTATACTAGTTTTCAGGGTTAGTGTCAATTGAATTGGAAGGGCTCTGGGAGAAGGGAATTTATAAAGCTTTCATATTTTTCATAGGCTTTTTATTGAATATCTGTGTTATTTCTGTTACAATAGTTTACATGTTTTATGATAAAGTGCAGTTCCTATGCACGAAAAAGATTGGAATATCAAAAGTATGAAGCTTATTGAAAAAATTTTTGGTACGCACAGTGAAAGAGAATTAAAGAGAATCTATCCCATTGTGGATCGGATTGAAGCTTTGCGCCCCGCAATGATGGAACTTTCCGATGAGGAACTTCGTGAAAAAACAACAGAATTCAAGAAACGATTGGAGCAGGGGGAAACCCTGGATGACATTCTTCCCGAGGCTTTTGCGGTTGTAAGAGATGCTGCCCGCCGAGTATTAAATACAGAGCATTACCGTGTACAGTTAATCGGTGGTGTGATTCTTCATCAGGGACGTATTTCCGAGATGAGAACCGGTGAAGGTAAGACTCAGACCTGTTTGCTTCCTGCGTATTTGAATGCGTTGGAGGGAAAAGGTGTCCATGTCGTAACGGTCAACGACTATCTGGCAAAGCGTGATGCGGAGTGGATGGGACAGGTACATGAATTTTTGGGCCTGAAGGTAGGCGTGGTACTAAACTCCATGACTGCTGAGGAGCGTAAGGTTGCATATAGCTGTGATATTACGTACGTAACCAATAATGAGCTTGGTTTCGATTACTTAAGAGACAATATGGTTATTTACAAGGAACAGCTGGTTTTGCGTGATCTCCATTATGCGATTATCGATGAGGTGGACTCTGTATTAATCGATGAGGCCAGAACTCCTTTGATTACTTCCGGACAAAGCGGAAAGTCTACCGCATTATACGAAATGTGTGATGTTCTTGCCCGCCAGATGAAGCGTGGTGAGGATATGCAGGAATTGTCCAAGCTGGATGCACTTATGGGTATCGAGCAGGAGGAAACCGGTGACTTTATCGTAAATGAAAAAGATAAGCTGGTAAATCTGACGCAGGCCGGTGTGGAGAAGGTAGAGCGTTTCTTCCACATTGCAAATCTGGCAGATACCGAGAATTTGGAAATTCAGCATAATGTTATTTTGGCACTTCGTGCCCATAACTTAATGTTCCGTGACCAGGATTATGTGGTAAAAGATAATCAGGTATTGATTGTTGATGAATTTACCGGACGTATTATGCCCGGTCGTCGTTATTCCGATGGTTTGCACCAGGCGATTGAAGCAAAGGAACATGTAAAGGTTAAGAGAGAGAGCAAGACTCTGGCTTCCATTACCTTCCAGAACTTCTTTAATCTGTTCGAAAAGAAATGTGGTATGACCGGTACTGCATTGACCGAAGAAAATGAATTCCGTGAAATTTACGGTATGGATGTAATCGAGGTGCCTACCAACAAACCGGTGGCCCGTATCGATCATCAGGATGCTGTATATAAAACTCGCGCAGAAAAATTAAATGCAATTTGTGATGCAGTGGAAGAAGCACACGAAAAGGGACAGCCTGTACTGGTAGGTACCATTACCATCGAAGCCAGTGAGGAATTGAGCCGTATGCTTAACAAGAGAGGCATTAAGCATAAGGTCCTGAATGCGAAATTCCATGAATTGGAGGCCGAAATCGTAGCAGATGCCGGTATTCACGGTGCAGTTACCATCGCTACCAATATGGCCGGTCGTGGTACAGATATTAAGCTGGACGAGGAAGCGCGTGCTGCCGGTGGTTTGAAGATTATTGGTACCGAGCGCCATGAATCCAGACGTATTGATAATCAGCTTCGTGGTCGAAGCGGACGTCAGGGAGATCCCGGTGAGTCCAAGTTTTACATTTCTTTGCAGGATGAGTTGATGCGTTTGTTCGGTTCGGAGAGATTGATTACCATGTTTAATGCATTGGGTATTCCCGAAGGACAGGAAATTGAGCATAAGGCTTTGACCAACGCCATTGAATCCGCACAGAAGAAGATTGAAAACAACAACTTTGGTATTCGTAAGAGTTTGTTGGAATATGATGGTGTTATGAGTGAACAAAGAGAGATTATTTACGATGAGCGTCGCCGTGTACTAAACGGTGAGAGCATGCGTGATGTAATCTACAAGATGATTACCGACATTACCGAGAATTGCGTGGATATTTGCATCAATGATGATTCCAGCAAGGAGGAATGGGATTACACCGAATTAAATACGCTTTTGCTTCCTACCATTCCGTTGGAACCCATTACATCCGAACGTGTTCCCAAGATGAAGAAGAGCAGCTTAAAGCAACAGTTAAAGGAAGAGGCTGTAAAGCTTTACGAGTCTAAGGAGGCAGAGTTCCCGGAAGAGGAAACCATTCGTGAATTGGAGCGTGTCATTCTTTTGAAGGTAATTGACCGCAAGTGGATGGACCATATCGACGATATGGAACAGCTTAGACAGGGCGTTGGTTTGGCCGCATATGGACAAAAAGATCCTTTGGTAGAATATAAGTCCAACGGTTATGAAATGTTTGATGAAATGACCCAGAATATTCGCGAGGAAACCGTTCGCGTATTGTTACACATTACTGTTGAGCAAAAGGTAGAACGTGAACAGCAGGCACAGATTACCGGTACCAACAAGGATGATTCTTTGGCAAAAGCTCCTGTAAAAAGAGAAGCGACAAAGATTTATCCAAACGATCCTTGCCCTTGTAAGAGCGGTAAGAAATACAAGCAGTGTTGTGGTAGAAAGTAAGACACAGGCACATGGATTCCCAGGAACCCATGTGCTTCTTAAAATGAATAATGTGAAATTATTTTTTGAAAGAGGGTGATGTTTGTGGTTGAATTAGATCAGATGAAAGTCGAAATATTGACTTACGAAACTCCACTTACGGAAGTGAGGGATTCACTTTGACCTGGTAAATAAGGCAAAGCGAATCGAAGAGTTGGAGCGTGAAATGGAGGCTCCCAATTTTTGGGATGATCCGGACAAGTCCAACGCGAAAATGAAAGAACTGAAAAACATGAAGGACACCGTGGGAGAGTACAATAAACTGGCGACCCAGTTTGACGATATTCTCACACTGATAGAGATGGGTTACGAAGAAAATGACGAGTCCATGATTCCGGAAATTCGTGGGGAACTGGACGAGTTTATTGAGGAGTTTGAAGAGCTCCGTATCGGTACCCTGTTGTCCGGAGAATATGACAAGAACAATGCGATTCTTAAGCTGAATGCAGGGGCCGGCGGTACGGAAAGTTGTGACTGGTGCAGCATGCTGTATCGTATGTACACCCGTTGGGCGGAACGCAAGAACTTTACCATTGATGTTCTGGACTATCTGGATGGAGATGAGGCCGGTATCAAATCGGTTACCTTCCAGGTTAACGGTCTGAATGCTTACGGATATCTGAAATCAGAAAAGGGTGTGCATCGTTTGGTGCGTATTTCCCCCTTTAATGCCCAGGGAAAGCGCCAGACCTCTTTTGTATCTTTGGATGTTATGCCTGATATCGAAGAGGATTTGGATGTGGAAATCGATGAGAAGGATTTGCGTATTGATACCTATCGAAGCAGTGGTGCCGGTGGTCAGCATATCAATAAAACATCCTCTGCAATTCGTATTACCCATATTCCTACCGGTACTGTGGTACAGTGTCAGAACGAGCGTAGCCAGTTCCAGAATAAGGATAAGGCAATGCAGATGTTGAAAGCGAAGTTGTACTTATTGAAGCTGGAAGCCAATGTGGAAAAGCTTTCCGACATTCGAGGAGAGGTAAAGGAAATCGGTTTTGGTAACCAGATTCGTTCGTATGTATTGCAACCCTACAAACTGGTAAAAGACCTTCGTACCGATGTGGAGAGCGCCAATGCGGATGCTGTACTGGATGGGGCTTTGGATCCCTTTATCAATGGCTATTTAAAGTGGCTCAGCGTATCCAAGAACCCCACAGAAGAATAAAATGGAATAATTCAATACAAAAAGAAAAGCTACAGGCCCCAAAGATGCGAACATCTCTTATGGGTTTGTAGCTTTTTTAATCGTTCTTTTTCATGATTTCCAGGAAAAACAATGCTTTGGAAGTTTGGATATAAGGCATTACCCACAAAATAGCAATGCCGAAGGTGGGAATGCACAAAAGTAACAGTGGAAGAAAGCTTAAATTCAGGCAAAACAGCTTCCACTTGTTTCCCTTCATAACCTTTATGCTTAAGGAGAGGATGGACTTGGCGTCCTGTTCCGGATAGTCCAGTAAAAGGTAATAACATTGGGATAAACATAAAGTCAGGTAAAGATAAATTACAAACAGAATTACCTGAATCGTAATCAATATTGTAAAGGTGGAATCGGTTAAGTCTTTCAGTGAGCGCAGGTACTGAATGATTTCTGTGGGAAGAAAGCAAATCAGACTTAAGAGTACCTGTACGGCTGCCAGCCGGATGGTACATTCGGCATTTTCGCGAAAACCGTAAAACAGGTTTCCGGGAAGATTTTGATTCCCACAGGCAGCGTTCAAAAAGAAAAGACACATACCTACCTGAAAAACTTCTATCAGCACCGAGAAAAACACCACCGGGATATAAGAAATCAGACTTATGGGCAAATTGGCCTGGGTAAGAGAAAAAATACGACACAGGGTAACTGCAAAATATTGATTTAATGCGCTGGAGGTATTGTTTACAAATAAAGTAATCAGACACCAAAAAAGCAAGAGCATAATCGCATTGCCATACCTGCCGGTCATTTTCTCTTTTGCCATGTCCTTGAGTCCGGCAATTGAGAATGGTTTCATGGAAAACTCCTAAACTTTTGTGTCGGTGAACATACCGGCATACTTGGAATTATCAGCAGCTTTTAAATCCTTCTGATAGGGATTGTCTTCGTTGTAATACTTTATCTGGGTGGCAGTGGTACCACCGGAGACATAGGAGCGACCACATTCGGGACAGATAGAAGTATGAATGGAAACATTGGCGGAAATAACCTTGCCGTTTCCGTCGGCTGCTTTTTTATAAGCGTTGGAAACATGTTCCTGCTCATGAGCACGAACAGCAGAACCGGCCTGACCGGGAGAGAGATGAGAGGCACTTTTGAAGGAAACCATTTCATCGGACCCATCCTGGTATTTACGATTTTTACAGGTTTGGCATTCTTCGCCGTTGGCCTTCACGGATTCGCCCATTGCATTGGTGCGGGCTCCGGGATAAGGGGCAGAAGTAGGACCGGAAGCTGTAGAAAAAGGATTGTTGGAATATGGTTGTAATCCACCTATCATTTTATAAGCACCTCCGAAAAATCATAGCCGTAAACGCTTTTGTAGTACTCCACCAGTTCCTGCATTGCTGCAGGATCGTTTAACATGGGGAGTATATAGTTAACAGTAACAAAAACAGTGATTGTGATACCGAGGATAATTCCAACCAGACTCATGCACATGCCGGCAAAAGCGGGTGTGGACATGGGAACTCCTTTTCTACGATAGAGAAGGGCGAAAACAAGTCCCAGGCAACCGATGGAAATAGCAAATATACCGGTACAAAGAGCAAGCAGTGATAAAACACCGCAAATACATGCGGCAACTTCAAAGCCGTTTACCCGTTTGGCCGGTTGAGAATTCATTCGATTGTAGGTATCTTTTTCGTTTTCAAAATCATTCATGGAACGAACCTCGTTTCTTTGCCTATTATATTACCATTGTTCCCGGTTTTACGCAATAAAATAACTTGAAAACCCTAGGTTTTTTTTAGTATAATAAGTTTTGGGTATGGAGAGAAAATTCCATAGAAAGGCTGGATAAGATGGATATTATTCTGAAAATCAAAGAAGAATTGAAAGTGGAAAAGTGGCAAGTGGAAGCCGCTGTAAAACTGATTGATGAGGGCAACACGATTCCCTTTATTTCCCGTTATCGAAAAGAGGTAACCGGGTCCTTAAACGATGAACAACTCCGCGATTTACATGAGAGATTGTTATATTTGAGAAATTTGGAAGAGAAAAAAGAACAGGTTCTGGGCAGCATTGAGGAGCAGGGAAAACTGACCGATGAATTGCGCGAAAAAATCCTTGCGGCTCAAACCCTGGTAGTGGTGGAGGATTTGTATCGTCCTTACAGACCCAAGAGAAAAACCCGTGCAAGCATTGCGAAGGAAAAGGGCCTGGATGGTTTGGCAGAGTATATTTTGGCTCAGAATGCCACAGAGGAAGTGGCTGTGGAGGCACAGAAATATGTGTCTTCCGAAAAGGGCGTAGAAACTGCGGATGAGGCGATTGCAGGTGCAAAGGATATTATTGCGGAAGGTATTTCCGATGAAGCAGACTATCGATTATATATTCGTAATGCCACCACAGAGGAGGGTACTGTATCTTCTACGGCCAAGGACGAGAAACAGGAGAGCGTATATGAGATGTATTACGCATACCAGGAGCCAATCAAGAAAATTGTGGGACATCGTGTTCTGGCATTAAACCGTGGAGAAGCAGAAAAGATATTGACTGTTAAGGTCAATGCTCCTGTGGAGCGAATTATTCGTTATCTGGAGAAGATGCTAATTACCAAAGAGAACGCCTTTACCACGCCTCTTTTGAAGGAAGCAATTGCGGACAGCTATGAGCGATTAATTGCACCTGCTATCGAAAGAGAAATTCGAAATGATTTGACAGAGAAGGCTGAGGACGGTGCGATTTCCGTATTCGGAAAGAATCTGGAGCAGCTTTTATTGCAGCCCCCCATTGCAGGTAAGGTTGTGCTTGGATGGGACCCTGCATTTCGTACCGGTTGTAAGCTGGCCATTGTGGATGCTACCGGAAAGGTTTTGGACACCAAGGTTATTTATCCTACCGCACCCCAGAATAAGGTAGAAGAGGCGAAGGCTGAGTTAAAGCGACTGATTAAGAAGTATCATGTGGATTTGATTTCCGTAGGAAACGGTACGGCCTCCCGTGAATCGGAGCAGGTGATTGTAAGCTTGATTAAGGAATTGGATGCGCCCCTGCAGTATATCATCGTAAATGAAGCCGGAGCTTCCGTCTATTCCGCCAGTAAGCTTGCGACCGAGGAATTCCCCAATTTCGATGTTGGACAGAGAAGTGCGGCTTCCATCGCAAGAAGATTGCAGGATCCTTTGGCTGAGCTTGTTAAGATTGATCCGAAGTCCATCGGTGTTGGTCAGTACCAGCACGATATGAATCAGAAGAAATTAAGCGATGCCTTAAACGGTGTGGTAGAGGACAGTGTTAATAAAGTAGGTGTGGATTTGAATACCGCATCGGTTTCTCTGTTGGAATACATTTCCGGTATCAACAAGACCATTGCAAAAAATATAGTAGATTACCGTGAAGCAAATGGTCGATTTACCAACCGGAAACAGCTGTTAAAGGTAGCCAAGCTGGGTCCTAAGGCATATGAGCAGTGTGCCGGTTTCATGCGCATTTTGGACGGAGACAATCCTTTGGATGCCACCAGTGTGCATCCGGAGTCTTACGAAGCCGCAGAGAAGCTTTTGGACAAGCTGGGACTTACCATGGATGATGTAAAGGAAATGCAGAAAAATGCAAAAGCCGCAAAGCCGGCAAAAACTCCGGCCACACCTGTGGCGAAGCCTGAGAAAAAGAAAGAAAAACAGGTACAGATTCGAAATACCAATACCGCCATGGGAAAAGCTTTGGCTCAGGCTATGGGCGGAGTTACTGTGGCTGCTGAATCAAAGGCAGAAAAACCGGTGGTACAGACAGATGCAGGGAAGGAAGCTTCTGCTGTTTCCGGTTTGGAGAAACGTGTGACGGATAAGGCAAAGCTTGCAAAGGAACTGGGAATTGGTGAGATTACCCTGACCGACATTCTGAAAGAATTGGAAAAGCCGGCCAGAGATCCCCGTGATGACATGCCGAAGCCAATTCTTCGAAGCGACGTGCTGGATATGAAGGATCTGAAGCCCGGTATGATTTTAAAGGGTACCGTACGTAATGTAATTGATTTTGGTGTATTTGTGGATATCGGTGTTCACCAGGATGGTCTGGTACATATTTCCCAGATTACGGACAAGTTTATCAAGCATCCTATGGAAGCAGTCAGCGTTGGCGATATTGTGGAAGTACAGGTGCTTGCGGTGGAAGAGGCCAAGAAACGTATTAGCCTGACAATGAAAATTAAAGCGGTACAATAGAAAATCTGGTTTGTTTTGAATAAGAAATAATAACGGTTTGGGACCTGCGGAGATGCTCTGCAGGCCCTTTTTGTTATGGTTAATTGTTGTGAAACAATATAAATTTATCGAAAAACAATAAAATTATATTGACAAACGAAAATGCCATGCATATAATGAGACCATAAAGAGGATAATATTACCAATTGGATACTTCAAACGCGTTGGAAAGAAAAGAGGAGCTTTATGGATCAGGAAAAGAAAACATACTTATTAACCAAGGCCGTAAAAATCATGCTGGATACAATGTTCTTCGGAGGAATATTGGTTACCGCTACCTTGACCTTATCGATTAAGTGGATTGGGAGCTTCTATGAACCGGTTTCGCTGCACTATGAGGAAACCGTGATTATCTATACGGTATTGGGCGTGGCCGCTGTTGTTTTGATTAATGAACTGCGCAAAATTTTCAAAACGGTCCTAAATCAAAACTGCTTTGTAATGGAAAATGTAAACAGCCTGAAGAAAATGGGCAATTGGAGTTTTTTTATAGCCGGTATGTCAGCGGTCAGAAGTATTGTTTATATGACCATTGCCATGTTAGTGGTGATTTTGGTATTTGTGATTGCCGGTCTTTTTTCCAAGGTGCTGGCTATGGTTTTTGAGCAGGCCATTACCTACAAAGAAGAAAACGATTTGACGATTTAATCGGGAAGGGACGTGCGCGAATGGGAATTATTGTAAACTTAGATGTAATGATGGCGAAGCGCAAAAAGGGTTTATCCGAGCTTGCGGGAGAAGTGGATTTAACTCTGGCCAATTTGTCCATCCTAAAAAATAATAAAGCAAAAGCAATCCGGTTCTCCACCCTGGACGCAATCTGTAAAGCGTTGGATTGTCAGCCGGGTGATATTTTGGAGTATGTGGAAGAGGAGGAAGAAATTGATGGAAATGAATAATTATGTGGAGAAAAGAAAGGCGAATTTTGCCTATTTTGGCCTAGGGTCTGTTTTTTGCGCCCTTTTTTACAGTTTTTGCATGTATAAGAACCCTTCTGGCGTCACATTCCCTTTTTTCATCGCCGCAACTCTTTTCTATATTTGCTTCTCTTTATCAAAGCTCGATCTTACCTTGAAAAGAGGAAGCGGCTTCTACATCTTTAGTATGATGCTTTTATCGGTATCCACATTTTGTACGGACGATGAGCGAATCCTTTGGTTTAACAAGTTGGGAATTTGGCTGTTGTTATTCAGCTTTTTGCTGAATCAGTTTTATGACACCTCCAAGTGGGGATTTGGAAAATATTGTGGCAGTATTGCATTTACCATGTTTGGCTGTCTTGGTGAAATTGCAAGCCCCTTTACAGACCTGGCGGATTATCTTAGTGAAAGAAGTGGCGGTAAGAAATCCAATGCATTATTTATTATCATCGGTGTGTTGGTGGCATGCCCTCTACTTTTGGTGGTCATAGTCCTGCTGGCCAGTGCGGATGCGGTATTTCGTTCCGTGGCTATAAAAATTATTGCTGCATTGAATCCGGAAAATATATTTGCAATTGCCATACAGATTGTGTTTATGTTCTTCCTTTTTTATCTGATTACCGCCTTTCTGTGCGATAAACTCATCAAGGAAGAGACGAAGCAGACCAGAAATGGGGAGCCGGTTTTGGCCATTACCGTAACCTCTATGTTGTCATTTATATATGTTATTTTTTCCGGGATTCAGATTGTTTATTTGTTCATCGGAAATATGAGTCTTCCCAACGGATATACCTATGCCAGATATGCCAGAGAAGGATTTTTCCAGCTGTTGGCGGTCAGTATTTTGAATCTGATTATTGTTCTGGTTTGCATGAGCTTCTTTAAAGAGCATAAGGTGCTAAAAGGAATTTTGACGGTGATGTCTCTTTGTACCTTTATCATGATTGCCTCCAGTGCACTTCGTATGGTGATTTATATTCGATATTATTACCTGACTTTTTTACGAATCCTGGTGCTTTGGGGGTTGGTTCTCTTGTTTGTATTATTTGTGGGAATTATGCTTCGTATTTACAAGGACCGTTTTCCACTGTTTCGTTATAGTATGGTATGTGTTACGCTGCTTTATTTGTTCCTTTCCTTTTCCCATCCGGATTACTGGATTGCGAAGGTAAATATGGCGTATACGGACAAACAAAGTGTGGAACAAAGTGATTTTTTCCTGGCCGAATCGCCTTATCAGGATTATGTTTACATACGTAACCTGTCTGCGGATGCGGCGCCGGTGCTGATCTCTTATATGGAACAGGAAGGCTATCAATATGACCCGGCGAACAGCAATCTTCGGGAAAACTGGAAGGATGTATATTGCAGTTTTATGGAAAGAAAAAATCAAAATGTGGGAATTCGGGAGTTTAATGTTTCCAGGTTTGTGGCTTCCAAGTATATGAAACGGGTAAAGTAGAGAGGAGAAAAAGATGAGAGAAGAGAAAAAGATAACCAATATTCAATTTGCCAGACTGGTGCTGGTTTTGCTTTTGGGATGCCTGTTTGTATGGCTGTGTGGCTGTGGCAAGAAGGCAGAAGAATACGAAGGAAAGCGGTTCTTTATTGAAGTTTCACTGTATAGTACAGACAAGATTTACAGTGTTGGACTGGACCGATACCAGGAGGATAGTCTCCTTGGAACGGGAGCTGTTTGTAATGCCAACGGGACGCCGCTGAAAGATTCGATTCGTTTTGAATTTCGGGATACCGATTTTGAAAAGGATTTTGAAACAGTTCCCTTTTTCTTCCAATTGCAGGTTTCCGATTCCTTGGAAAACGGCGAAGAAAACACTTCCCATTGGGTAAAGGTACAAAATGTAGAAGAAGCCTTTCTTCCGGAAGATGGAAAAACCTATCGTTATGTATTGGATGGTGATTTTGAAAGCGGTTTTCTGGTTATGAAACCGGAAACCTATCGATAAAAGGACAAAAAGAAACCTCGGTAATCACAAAAGTGAAAACCGAGGTTTTTTATGTTGTCTTTATAAGGTAATTACAACCTTGCTCTGGCATCCGGAAAGTACGGTATCATTGCCATCGATGGTAAGGGTAGCACCTTCACAAGCGCTTGCCTTAACATTGACAAGTCTTACAGAATATGCCTTGGAGGTTTGTGCGGAAACGGTAATGGTATTGCCGGTTCTGGTTGCGGTAGCGGTAAGGTCAACCTGCTGTGCCATATTGTAGATTACGGTAGAAGCTTCTTTGCCGTCTGCAAGTGCGTATACACGAAGTTCTGCGCCGTCAGCGTAATCGTAATCCGGCTTGTCATCACAAGCGCCCATAGCTACGATAGAGTTCTCCTTAGCCATGAGAGGAAGATGTAAGTAATCGTAATCCTTCTCAACCCATACGCCGCCTTCCATTACCTCGCCGGTAAGGAAGTCTGTCCAGGTTCCCTTGGGAAGATAGAAGATACCCTTGCTCTGATCGTTGAAAATCGGTGCCACCAAAAGGTTATCGCCAAGCATGTACTGCTTATCCAGGTATGCACAGTTACGATCGTTGGTAAATTCCAGTACCATACTTCTCATGGTAGGAACGCCGCTCTTGGAGGTCTCTACGGAAGTCTTGTACAGGTAAGGCATTAAGCGAGCTTTCATGCGGGTGAATGCACGTACTACATCAACAGCCTCATCATCGTAAACCCACGGTACACGGTAAGAAGTAGAACCATGGAGACGGCTGTGAGAGGAGAGCAAACCAAACTGTACCCATCTCTTGTAAACGTCTGCAGTGGAGGTGTTCTCGAAACCGCCGATGTCGTGTGCCCAGAAACCGAAACCACTCATCAACAGGGAAAGACCGCCACGTAAGCTCTCTTCCATGGATACGTAATCGGACCAGCAGTCACCGCCCCAGTGTACAGGGAATTTCTGACCGCCCACGGTAGCGGAACGAGCGAAGAGAACTGCCTCTCCCTTGCCACGCTTTCTCTCTAATAAATCGAATACACACTTGTTGTAAAGATAGGTGTAGTAGTTATGCATCTTCTGAGGATCGGAGCCGTCGTAGTATACGCAGTTGGTAGGGATTCTCTCACCGAAATCGGTCTTGAAGCAGTCAACGCCCATATCCAAAAGAACTTCTAACTTATCCTGGAACCACTTGCAAGCTGCAGGATTGGTGAAGTCTACCAATGCCATGCCGGGCTGCCACATATCCCACTGCCATACATCGCCGTTGGGACGTTTGATGAAGTAGCCATTCTCAACACCTTCTGCAAACATAGCGGACTCCTGACCGATGTAGGAGTTAATCCATACACAAATATTTAAGCCCTTTGCCTTGATTCTGGAAAGCAGACCCTTAGGATCCGGGAATACATCGCTGTCCCAAAGGAAATCAGACCAATGGAAGCCCTTCATCCAGAAGCAGTCAAAGTGGAAGGTACGAAGCGGAATGCCTCTGTCCAACATACCATCTACGAAGCTCATTACAGTAGCCTCATCATAGCTGGTGGTGAAGGAGGTGGAGAGCCATAAACCAAAGGTCCAAGGAGCGGGTAAGGTAGGCTTTCCGGTTAAGTCGGTGTAACGGGTCAATACATCTTTCATGGTAGGACCATTGAAGAAGAAGTAATCCAGCATACCGCCTTCAACAGCAAAGCTGGTCTTGGTTACATGCTCGGTAGCAAATTCAAAAGAAACCTTTTCAGGATGATTTACAAGAACGCCGTAGCCCTTGTTGGATACGTAGAAAGGAATGTTCTTATAGGATTCCTCGGTACTGGTACCGCCATCCTCATTCCAGGTCTCTACGGTCTGTCCGTTCTTTACAAAGGGGGTGAAACGCTCGCCGGTACCGTAGAACAATTCGCCTACGTCGATGGAGAAGTTCTGAATCATATAGGTGTTTACGCTATCGCCTTCGATATCGTAGTAGTCACCTCTCCAGTTCCCCTTCATCATAGCCAGGTCTCTTCCGGTACTCTGGGTGATTACCTTGCCGTCACGGATATACTTCATGTAGAACCACTTCTTGCCAATCTCAAGGGAAAGGTTGCCGGAAGTGATGGTCATGATGTTGTCATCTTCTACCAAAGTTAATTTCTGAGGGTTATCAAGATTTAACTCAAATGCGGGAGTTTTCTTCATAATGCCGAGATAATGTCCAACCTGTACGCGCAAAACATCTGCAGCGGGAGAGGTGATTTTAATGGTAAGGTTTGCTCCGCCCAGCATATCGCCTCTGTGATTAATGTGGTGAGTAGGTGCGCAAAGAGTAATGCAGGTATCGGTAACCGTTTTCTCAAAAACTTCCTGAGGAGCAAATGCGCTGACACCCTCTTTGAACAACCAACAGCCGTTCGCAAATTTCATATGTTGTATCTCCTTTCAAATCTAAAAAATCTCGTAAAATGGTAGTTTAATTATAGCATAAAACATAAGGTCGGTAAAATGTATTTTATTGTCATTTAGCAATATAATACTGTTCTTTGACAAAGGAAAACATTGTGATGAAAAGAGGGAGATTCTATAATAAAGAAAAGAACCCGAAAGGAGTTTGGCGGATGAAGCAAATACCTTATATTTACAAAAATTGTCCTATTCCGGGTGGTGGATATGTAACCGGTTTTTTGACAAATCAGAAACAAAAAGATTTGCTATATATTCGAACGGATATCGGAGGTTCTTATCGTTTCGATGCGGATAAGCAGTGCTGGAAAAGTCTAAGCGACCATGTGACGCAGAAGGAACGGGAAGAGACCTACCCCATTGCACTGGCCACTGCGGACAAGCATCCGGAAAGGCTGTACATAATCTCCGGTCTGGCCCGACAGGATACGGGTAAGGTATCGGTTTCCCGGGATTTTGGAGAAACATTTGAAACCGGTGGTTTCCCCGCCAGAGTGCACGGAAACTATCCGGGACGTGGCTCCGGCTACCGCTTGATTGTGGACCGAAGAGAGGAAGAGCATTTGCTGTTTGCCAGTCAGATGGATGGCTTGTGGGAGAGCTTTGATGAGGGCAAAACCTGGCGAAAAAATACAGCCATGCCGGAGGATTATCTGACCTTGGTGGGACAGGTGGAGGATACCGATATTTTCTTCGTGGGAACTGCCGGAGTAACTACCAAAGAAAGCGAAAAACGTTGCGGACACAGTATGTACGTTTCCTATGACGGGGGATTGCACTTTGAAAAGTTGTGGCAGCCGGATTATTCCGGACCGGAGGATTTGTATCTGGCAGGTTTGGTGGCACAGCGTTATGCGGTGGACGGGAGATATATTTATGTTACCTTCAGTTGTCGATGCGAGCCGGGATATATGCCGGATTTGGGTTACAGCTGTGATGCAGGCAAGGTGACGGACGGACATGTGGTTCGGTATCCGATTCTTCGGGGAGAGTCTGTTACCCTTGGACAGGGAGAAGAGATTGCCCCCGGTGCCCCCGCATTCCTGCATTTGGGCTTTGGAGGAATCGATGTTTGTCCCCGGGTTCCCGGTCTGGTAATTTGTTCCACGATTCGAAAAAGCAAAGGCGAAAGTATTTACCGCTCCCTGGATTACGGAACCACATGGACAGAGATTCTCCACGATTTGGATGTGGGGAAGGTAGTACTTCGCACGGCTTACATGAAGCCGGAATACAACAGCAACCATTCCATGGTGCATTGGATTTCGGATTTTAAAATCAATCCTTTTGATGCAAATGAAGGCTGGTTTAATACCGGTTCCGGTGTTTTTCGAACGAATAATCTTTTGGCGGATAGGGTGGAGTTTACGGACTGGTGTGATGGATTGGAGGAAACGGTACATCTGAACGTGTATGCACCGCCAAAAGGCCGGGTGAAGCTGATAGATATTTTGGGAGACTTGGGAGGCTTTGCATTTACGGATTTGGACAAACCCTGTGAGAACTCCTTTGCAGATGGGGATGGCAACCGATATGTCACCTGCATCAATGCGGATTTTTCGGACGAGGACCCCAATCTTGTGGTGGTAACGCCAAGAGGAAACTGGACCGGGATGACATTGGGTGGTTTAATCCTGTCCAAGGATCAGTGTGGCACCTTTACACGTCTTCCCATGCCTTTTGGAATCAGCGAGAAGCTGGACATGCTATTGCATAAAATCGAAACACCGAATGTAAACAGCGGATGGGTTTCCATGTCGCCGGACGGACAGAATATCGTATGGAATGTAGCCATGGGAATTCGATTGTTTGCGGATACCACGATTGTCAGCCACGATCAGGGAGAGCACTTTTCCCTGGTGGCGGTATATGATTCGGAGGGCAATCGAAAGGAGGAGATAGGCTTCAAGGTCTTTTCCGACCGTATGGATTCTACAGTCTTTTACGGATTCGGAGAACATTCGGATTTTTATGTGAGTACCGATTGCGGAGATACCTTCCATCAGGTAAAATTAGAGGGGATGGACGAGGATATTCTCTTTACCTTAATTGATTGTCCCAACCGGACGGAGGTTCGTTTTGAAACCGGAAAGACCGGTGTGGCATATTTCGCAGCCGGAGAGAAAGGACTTTGGAAGCTGATTTATTCCAAGGAGGCCAATCGGGCGACTGTAAGGCGGTTAAGCCCGAAAGGAAATGTCTTTTCTCATCTGGGACTTGGACTTCTCTCGAAGGACAGCGATTATTACAAGGACAATAAAGCCCTTTATGTATCCGGAGAAATCCGGGGAGAATATGGATTCTTTCGCTCTTTCGACGACGGAGAGAGCTTTGAACGAATCAATAACGAGAAGCAAATGTTTGGCGATATTAACAGCATAGACGGAGATTGCAGAGTGTTTGGCCGATTCTTTATCGGAACCGGCAGCAGAGGCGTTCTCTACGGACAGGAGGCAGAATAGATGAAAATTGAGCAAATTGGTAATCGTTTGGTGATGAAGGACGGCGCATCCCAGATTTGGATTGATGCCTGGGGCGTAAATTCTTTTCGCGTGCGTATGACCTGTGAACCCAAAATGGATGAGAATGACTGGGCTTTGGCAGATGCACCCATGGTGCCGGAAGGACAGAAGGTGCAGGCTACCGTAAGCTATGAACAGGTAGATACCACCGATCCCTGGTATAAAGGAGAAGAATTCAAAAAGTATCATCAGACCGGAACCATTACCACATTTCAAAACGGAGATTTGATTGCAAAGATTAATCCGGAGGGTTGGATTTCCTACTATAATGGGAAGGGTCAGCTTTTGACAGAGGAATACTGGCGAAATCGAAATCGAATCAACCGTTATTGTGTGCCCCTTCGTGTGGATGCCAGAGAAATGAAACCCCTTCGGGGAGGTACCGATTATTCCCTGACAGCCCGCTTCGAGGCCTTTGACGACGAGCGTATTTACGGTATGGGACAATATCAGGACAGACAGCTGGATAAGAAGGGTTCCGTGTTGGAACTTTGTCACAGAAACAGTCAGGCCAGCGTTCCTTTTTATATTTCCAGCAGAGGCTATGGATTCTTTTGGAACAATCCTGCTATTGGCACCGCTACCTTTGGAATGAATAAGACTGAGTGGGTGGCTTACAGCACCAAGAAAATGGATTATTTTATTACCGCGGGAGATACACCTGCCCAGATTGAGGAGCAGTATTCGGCAGCCGTAGGACGTACCCCTATGATGCCGGAATACGGAATGGGCTATTGGCAGTGTAAGCTTCGTTACCGAAATCAGGAGGAGCTATTGGCGGTGGCCAGAGAACACAAGAAGCGCGGCCTTCCCATGGATGCTATCGTTGTGGATTTCTTCCATTGGACCATGCAGGGTGACTTTAAATTTGAGCCCAGGGACTGGCCGGATCCGGAAGGAATGGTTAAGGAATTAAAAGAGCTTGGGATTGAGACGGTTGTCAGCGTATGGCCTACCATCGATGAGCGTAGTGAGAACTTCGGAGAGATGGCCGGAAACGGTTACCTGGTACGTGCGGACAGAGGAAATTCCAACCATATGACCTGGATGGGAAATACGATTTTCTATGATGCCACCCATCCCGGTGCACAGCAGTTTGTCTGGGATAAATGTAAGAAAAACTATTATGACAAGGGGATTCGTTGTTTCTGGCTGGATGAGGCAGAGCCGGAATACGGCCCTTATGATTTTGACAATTATCGCTATTTTGCCGGCCCTGCATTGCAGTGTAGCAATGTTTATCCGTTGGGCTATGCAAAGGGATTTTACGATGGATTAAAGGCTTGCGGCGAGACCGATATTATGAGTCTGGTGCGCTGTGCCTGGGCAGGCAGCCAGAAGTATGGTGTACTGACCTGGTCCGGCGATATTTATTCTTCCTTCCGTTCCATGCGGGAGCAGCTGCAGGCGGGACTTAGCATGAGCGTGGCAGGAATTCCCTGGTGGACTTCGGATATCGGAGGCTTCCTTGGAGGCGATATTTCGGATGACCATTTCAAGGAACTTTTGGTTCGCTGGTTTGCCTGGGGTGCGTTTTGCCCGGTATTCCGTATGCACGGAGAGCGTTCGCCCTGGCATGAAAGAGAGCAGGAATTTATCGATGGTGTCCGTCAGCTGACCAGCGGACAGGACAATGAGGTATGGAGTTTTGGAGAAGACAATTACGAAATTCTGAAGAACTTCCTGTTTATGAGAGAAAGACTTCGCCCCTATATTCGTCAGTGCATGCAGGAAGCGGCAGACAAAGGTACACCGGTTATGCGTCCTATGTGGTTTGAATTCCCTAAGGATGCCATGAGTTATAAGACAGAGGATCAGTATCTGTTTGGACCGGATATCCTGGTAGCACCCGTAATGGAAGAGGGCGCCAGAGAGAGGACAGTTTATTTGCCGGAGGGGGCAAAGTGGATGGACGCTTTTTCCAAGGAAACCTATCAGGGCGGACAGAAAATTATTGTGGATGCACCCTTGGAGCGAATTCCTTTGTTTGTACGCGATGGAAAATCGTACCCGATTTACGAATGATGCATTATCTAATTGACAGAGAATTATTTCTATATTAAAGTAATTGTATGGCGAATGTCTTCTGTGGTATGCTCGGGGGAGCCTTGAAGAAATTTGTTATAAAAACAGAAGGAGGCTTTCGAAAAGATGGCAAAAAATTATTTTGATTTAACAGGAAAAGTGGCAGTGGTTACAGGTTGTTCTACCGGTCTTGGAGTACAGATGGCTAAGGCTTTGGCAAACCAGGGCGCAAAGATTGTTGCTCTTGCAAGACGTCAGAACTTAATTGATGAGGTTGCTGCACAGATTACCGCAGATTATGGTGTAGAGGCAATTGGTGTTGCTTGTGATATTACCGATACCGATAAGGTAGAGGCTGCTGTAAAGACCATTATGGACAAGTTTGGTCGTATTGATATTTTGATTAACAATGCCGGTACCGGTGCAGTTGCTCCTGCAGAGCAGATTACCGATGAGCAGTTTGCAAACGAGATGAACATCGACTTGTTCGGTTCCTTCAAGGTAGCAAGAGCTGTTGCAAACGCAGCAATGATTCCTCAGGGCTATGGACGTATTATCAATATCGCTTCTATGTACGGTATTGTTGGTAACAAGATTGCTCCCGCTGCTCCTTATCATGCAGCTAAGGGTGGTGTTGTAAACCTTACCCGTGCACTTGCAGCTGAGTGGGGTGATAAGGGTATCACCGTAAACTCTATCTGTCCCGGATATTTTGAGACTCCTCTTACCAAGGAGACTCTTGACAGTGAGTTCTTCCAGAACTATGCAAGAACCATGATTCCTATGGCTAGATACGGTAAGGAAGGCGAGCTTGACACCGCAGCAATCTTCCTTGCTTCTGAGGCTAGCAGCTATGTAAACGGTGTAATCCTTCCTATTGATGGTGGATATACCTGTATGTAATTCTCTGTGTGAGATACAAAAGCAAGTGCTTGAAAATAGCACTTGCTTTTTTTTGAAAAAAATGGTAAGGTGAATATCGTAAAAAAATAAAGGAATTCTTCGGGGCAGGGTGAAATTCCCTACTGGCGGTATAGTCCGCGACCTGTAACAATTGTTATGGCTGACTCGGTGCAACTCCGGGACCAACAGTAAAGTCTGGATGAAAGAAGAAGCAGTTTACGGAAAGAGGACGTTGTTTTCTGATGTTTTGCGTCGAAACTCTTTTCGTAATTCATATTTTGCTTCATGCGCCCTCGAAACTGGTTTCGGGGGTTTTCTTATTGTAAGAATTCGAGAAAGAGGTAGAATAATGAACAACAAAACAAAGAAACTTACAACCCTTGCAATGCTTTGTGCAATTGCATATGTAGTTATGCTGGTAGGACGTATCCCGGTGGTATTATTCCTCAAATACGATCCTAAGGATGTAATCATTACCCTGGGTGGTCTGGTATTTGGCCCTATGTCTTCCCTGGCTATTTCCGTAATCGTTTCCTTAATTGAAATGGTTACCGCCAGCGATACCGGTATTATCGGCTTGATTATGAATGTATTATCCACAGTTGCTTTCGCATGTACCGCTTCTTATACATATAAGAAGAAACATACCATTCACGGTGCGGTAATCGGCTTGGTAGCGGGAACAATTGCTATGGTAATTGTTATGCTTTTGTGGAATTACCTGATTACCCCTCTCTATATGGGTACATCCCGTGAGCAGGTAGCTGCAATGCTCGTTCCGATTTTCCTTCCTTTTAATCTGGTAAAAGGTGGATTGAATGCAACCTTGACCTTCTTCCTTTACAAGCCTCTTGTAACTGGACTTCGTAAAGCCGGCATTATCGAGGCAAGTACCGCGAAGACCGAAGAAGGCGGAAAGAAGAAGCCTGTAGCAATCGGTTATATGCTTCTGTCTGCTGTAGTATTTATTACCTGTGTGCTCTTCATTTTGGTTAAGCAGGGTATAATCTAAAAAATACACGAAAACATCAGTCAAATAGAATATCAGATTATAATGAAACAGCTCGTTTTTCAAAGAGAATAGACTTGCAAAATAAGGCATTTGCTTTTATAATGAACCTAAAATAGGAAAGCACCTACATAGTAGGTGCTTTTTCTGGGTTGATACTTTGTGTGAGAAATGATAGAGGATATATATTATGGTAGAATTGGATGTGAAAATCGGCTCAAAGGAGCTGTATGATTTTATGTTAATGCATCATTATAATTCCCCGGGAGGAATTATGGGAAGTGCCCTGGGGGCAGTATGTATTTTGGTTGCACTTTCCAATCATCAATGGATTTTTTTGATTTTGGGAGTGATTCTGTTGCTGTATTTGCCCTGGACACTATATCTGAAGAGCAAACAACAGAGTGTTACAAACGCCAGCTTTAAGGAATCGCTTCATTATATATTGGATGATGATGGAATTACCATTTCACAGGGTGAGGTAACCGAGCATCAATCCTGGGATCAAATGGTGAAAGCGGTGTCCACGGGACGTAGTATTATTGTGTACACTTCCAAGGTGAATGCAACGATTTTTCCGAAAGCACAATTGGGAGACCAAAAGGCAAATGTGATTGCCATGATTTCCACCCATATGCCTCCGAGGAAAGTGAAAATACGAAATTAATGGTATGACATGCAATATGACATGCGTGTCACAAAGAGAAACAGCAAGGATTTACGAGGAAAAACAGGAATTATGACAAAGAATGTGACAGAGAGTTTCAACGCGGAAGAAACCTTTCAAATGGGTGAAAAATTAGGCGGGGAATGTCAACCGGGACAGGTTTATACCTTGATAGGAGATTTGGGAGTAGGGAAAACAGTCTTCACCCAGGGTCTGGCCAAAGGACTTGGAATTACAGAACCGGTGAATAGTCCCACCTTTACCATATTGCAGGAATATCACGAGGGAAGACTTCCTTTTTATCACTTTGATGTGTATCGCATCGGGGACGTGGAAGAAATGGATGAAATCGGATATGAGGATTGTATCTACGGAGAGGGCGTATGCCTGATTGAGTGGGCAAATCTGATTGAGGAGATTTTGCCAAAGCATTACTGGCAGATTACCATTGAAAAAGACTTGGAAAAAGGATTTGATTATCGTAAAATAACCATAGAAGAAATTGGAACGGAAGAATAGATTTTATTTCAGTCCGTATGTGAGGAATCGATATGAAGATTTTAGGAATTGACAGCTCAGGACTTGTGGCCGGTGTGGCAGTAGTGGAAGACGATATTTTGTTGGGAGAGTATACCACCAATTATAAGAAGACACATTCCCAGACTCTGCTTCCTATGTTGGATGAGCTGAAGAAAATGATTGAACTTGATTTGGACAGTATAGATGCCATTGCAATCTCCAAAGGGCCGGGATCTTTTACAGGACTTCGCATCGGCGCAGCGACAGCCAAAGGACTGGGACTCGCACTGAAGAAACCATTGGTGGAAGTGCCTACCCTGGCAGGCATGGCCTATCAGCTTTTTGCCTGTGATTCGTTGATTTGCCCCATTATGGATGCCAGAAGAAATCAGGTTTATACCGGCATTTACCGATTTGAAACCAAGGATTGTCAGGGAGAGGCGAAGCGCAGTCTGTCAGAGACCAAGGAACAGTGTGCAATCGATATCAGGGAATTAATTGATGAATTGAATGGAATGGGTCAGTCGGTTGTTTTTCTCGGAGATGGTGTGGCAGTATATGAGAAAACCATTCGAGAATTTTGTAAAGTGCCTTATACCTTTGCACCGGCAGGCATGAACTATCAGAGAGCGGCATCGGTGGCAACCTTGGGTGCTATTTATTTTGCAGAAGGTAAGAGTATTGATGCAGCCCTTCACCAGCCGGAGTATTTGCGCAAGAGTCAGGCAGAGCGTGAAAAAGAAGAACGGGCTACGGAGTCTTAATGCGGATGATACGAATTCGATTTTTTGAGCAGAAGGATATAGACAGGGTTTGGAAAATGGAGCAGAACTATTTCTCCGAACCATGGTCGAAAGCGGAATTTGAGGCATTGCTTACCAGAGAGTATTGTATTTATGTGGTGGCAGAACTAGATGACCTGGTAGTCGGCTTCGCAGGGATGACGAATCTGTGCGGGGAAGGTGATATTGACAAGGTGATGGTGGATGAAAACTATCGGGGAATGCACATAGCCGGGCAAATGTTGAGGGAATTGTTTGCGATTGGTGAAAAGAAGGGGATAGAGAGTTACACCCTGGAGGTGCGTGTGGGAAATGCCCCGGCGATTGCCTTATATGAGCATGCCGGTTTTGTGAATGAGGGGATTCGCCCCAATTTCTATACGAAGCCCACAGAGGATGCCATGATTATGTGGAAAAGAAAATAAATGGATGCAAAAAAGGAATATGTAATTCTTCGTTTTGCACAGTTGGAAGGAATAGAGATTCATGTTAGATGTATGTCTTTTGGGAACCGGAGGAATGATGCCATTGCCCTATCGATGGCTGACTTCTTTGATGATGCGATATAATGGGAAAAGTATTTTGATTGATTGTGGTGAGGGTACCCAGATTGCCATGCGAAAGAAGGGCTGGAGTCCCAATCCCATCGATATTATCTGTCTGACCCATTTCCATGCGGATCATGTCAGCGGAATTCCGGGAATGCTTTTGACCATGGGAAACGCAGAGAGAACAGAGCCGCTTTTGATTATCGGTCCTAAGGGACTGAACCGGGTGATCGGAGCGTTGCGTGTGATTGCCCCCGAGCTTCCGTTTGAAATTATTTGTAAGGAAATTGAGGGCGAGGAACAGATTTTTTCCTTTGAAGGTTTTCAGATTAAGGCTTTTAAGGTGAACCATAATGTGTTATGCTACGGTTATAGTATGTCCATTGACCGAGCAGGCAGATTCGACAAGGATCGTGCTATGAGCCAGGGGATTCCCATGAAATTATGGAGCCGCTTGCAAAAAGGCGAAGTCATTGAGGAAGCGGGCATTACTTATACACCGAACATGGTGTTGGGAGAAAGCAGAAAGGGACTAAAGGTTACTTACTGTACCGATACCAGACCCACCGCAAGCATTGAAGAAAATGCAAAAAATGCGGACTTACTGATATTGGAGGGTATGTACGGGGAACCGGACAAGCTTGCAAAGGCGAAGGAACATCGCCATATGACCATGTATGAGGCCGCCAAGATTGCACAAAAGGTAAATGCGCCCGAATTGTGGCTTACCCATTACAGTCCATCCTTATTTAATCCCGAGGAATATGCGGAAGAGGTTCGCAAGATATTCCCCGGAACAATTTTGGCAAAGGATGGCCGAAGTATAGAATTAAAATTCGAAGAGGATTAATATCCTCTTTGTTTGTGTGTTTATAGCTCTACGATACTAAGAAAGGACAGGAATGGATGAAGAATAAGTCTACAACCCGTATAACCATAATTATCGTGTTGATCGTCACTGCGGTTGTGGCTTACTATGCGTATTTATCCAACCGTGCCCAGGAGCAGAAAAAGAGTGAGGCGGTTATGTCTGCTGTCGATTCTGCTATTTCCAGAGATTTGGAATTTAACTATCCTTCCACCCCCAAGGAAGTGATTAAGTATTACAACGAGATTATGAAATGCTATTACAATGAATCCTGTACGGATGAACAGTTGGAACAGCTGGGATTAAAGGCCAGAGAATTGTATGATGAAGATTTGCTGACGGCAAACAATTTGGGGACCTATATGGAAAAGTTGAAGGCGGATGTGGCCGATGCCAAGAAGAATAAGCGCAAGATTACCAGTGCTTCGTTGGCATCCAGCACAAATGTAGTGGAATATACGGTGGACGGCTTCCGGTTTGCCCGAATCCATTGCGGATACAATTTCATGGAAAACGGTAACAGTAAGCCTACCAATTTGGTTTATTTGCTTCGAAAAGATTCCAATAAACGTTGGAAGATTTACGGATGGCAAACCAAAGAAGAGTATGAACAGTATCAGAATAATTAAACGAAGTTTGAAATGAGAGAATAAAGAGGGAAAACGTGAAGGAAGATGTATTGATTTTAGCAATCGAAAGCTCCTGTGACGAAACGGCAGCTTCGGTGGTAAAAAACGGACGAGAAGTATTATCCAATGTAATTTATTCCCAGATTGCACTGCATACCTTGTATGGAGGCGTGGTTCCGGAAATTGCATCCAGAAAGCATATTGAAAAAATCAATCAAGTAATCGAACAGGCATTGGCAGATGCCAATGTTACCTTAAAGGATATTACTGCAATCGCAGTGACCTATGGACCCGGTTTGGTGGGAGCACTTTTGGTAGGGGTGTCCGCAGCAAAGGCTATTTCTTTTGCTACCGGAATTCCGCTGATTGGAGTGCATCATATTGAGGGACATATCAGCGCAAATTATATTGAGAACAAAGAATTGGAGCCCCCTTTTGTTTGTCTGGTTGCCTCCGGTGGACATTCTCATTTGGTGGTTGTAAAGGATTACGGCGAATATGGAATTATCGGTCGCACCAGAGATGATGCGGCGGGGGAAGCCTTTGATAAAGTGGCAAGAGCAATTGACCTTGGTTATCCGGGAGGCCCCAAGATTGATAAATTGGCCAAGGAAGGAAATCCGAATGCCATTGAGTTCCCCAGAGCAAAAGTTGGGGACAATGAGTATGATTTTAGTTTTAGTGGATTAAAATCTGCTGTTTTGAATTATTTAAACGGATGTCAAATGAAGGGCATTCCGGTGAATCGTGCCGATGTGGCAGCTTCTTTCCAAAAGGCAGTTATTGATGTTTTGGTAGAGCATTCCATTCATGCGGTGAAGGCATACGGTTTCAAACAGTTCGCCATTGCGGGAGGGGTTGCTTCCAACAGTTCCCTGCGTGGAGCATTTGAAGAAAGATGCAAGAAGGAAGGCATTGCTTTTTATCATCCGTCACCGATTTTCTGCACCGACAATGCGGCAATGATAGGAGCGGCAGGATATTATGAATATCTTCGTGGTGTCCGCAGCGGTTATGATTTGAATGCGGTACCGAATTTGAAACTGGGAGAGCGATAGGATGAGTGAGGTTTGCACAGCAATTGTTCTTGCCGGGGGAAGTGGCAGCAGAATGCAAAGCAAGGTGCCCAAACAATTTATGCCACTAAACGGGAAACCGTTGATCTGGTATTCTCTTCATGCGGTGGAACAGTCCGAGATTATCACCCAATGTGTTTTGGTAACCGGCCAAGACGATGTGGAATATGTGAAAAAAGAGATACTTGAGAAGTATGGATTGAAAAAGGTAATCGGAGTAGTGGTGGGTGGTTCGGAACGCTATGCCTCTGTGTGGAACGGATTGAAATGGCTTCGTGAGAATACCCCCGGGTCCGGCAATGGTTATGTTTTCATCCATGACGGAGCCAGACCTTTTTTGAATGAACAGATTTTAAGAGATACCTATGCTGCGGTATTGGAATCAAAGGCTTGTGTAGCAGCGGTACCTTCAAAGGATACGGTGAAGATTACGGATGAGGAAGGCTTTGCCGTCAGTACGCCAAGGCGGAATCTGGTTTGGAATGTGCAGACACCACAGGTGTTTGAAGAACAGTTGATTTATGAGGCATATAAAACACTGGAAGAAAAGCAGCAGGGGCCGGATGGGAAACAGTATTTTGTAACGGACGATGCCAGCGTGGTAGAGCTTTTTACAGATCAAAGAGTTCGAATGGTAAATGCATCCTATCGAAATATTAAAGTTACCACACCGGAAGATATGCTGGTGGCAGAAGCATTTTTAAAGGAATAACAACATGATTGAAAAAGAAAGTCCGCAGATGATGTGTCTGCGGGCTCTTTTTGTTTTGAAAAATGTTTTATTGTTTTACGGAACGGAAAGACGTTTGAATTAGAATAATTTTCCGGTGGAATCCGAAACAGTTGCAAAGGGTCCCGGAATGACTTCTGTACCACGATGCTCTCCGAAGTAGTCTCGGTTAAATACGATGGGAGTTCCGTCGGGATTCTCGAAATACTGTTCCGGCTCAAAAGCCTTCCCAAGTACTTCGGTAGTAATCATGCGGTCTCGAAACTGATTGAGGTAATCGTAAATATTGGTATCCAGGGTGATACCATATTCGGTTTCGGATAGATTTACATAAGCGTCTTTACTGTTTAAATCCTCTAAGCCGTTTACTTCGTTCCTGGTCAGTGTGGCACCGGCCAGGTAGAGATTTCCTTCGCTCCAGACCGGCAGATGCTTTTGGTTGTGAACCGGATCCAAAGCACCCATATCAGCCGGCTTTGAGAAATCAAATTGGGCAATCCACTCATCGTAAGTGGGATATTCGTCAAATTGAGCGGTACCGACCTGCCTGCACTCACTGTCGAAGCCGTCATCGTAGTCATGCAGGGTTACGAAATCCTCGGAAGGCCATTTCTGAACGAAAATATTGTTGTAGAAACGATCGTCTCCGTGTAGGAAGGTCATAAAGCCCATTACCTCTGTACGATGAGGAATGTGATATGGTGTATATCTGGGAGCGGTTCCGCCACCGACACAGGTAAAGGAGCCGCAAATCAAATTGTGTACCATGGCAACTCCCTGTGTGGCAAAACGAAGAGAGACATCGGATAACAGAATATTATTATCAATTAAGGTGGGACCGTGACTTACCTCAACGAAAATATCCTGACACATCATGCCACCCTTTAACTGTTTTGCAAAAGCAGGGCGCTGATTGTCGTGAAGAAGATTCTGGGTGAGTCGGGTACCCTGGGCTTCCCAGTCACACCAAATTCCCATGGTACAGTGGTGAATATGGTTACGACGCATAGTGACATCGATAGCGGCATGCATTTTGATTCCTGCAATCTCCGCACCGCCCAGTTCCATCATGTTATTGATATGGTGAATGTGGTTATCCTCAATAATACTGAAGACGCCACCCATTCTTCCGATAATACCACCCTGTTCGCAATTGTGGATATTACAACGACGAACGATATGGCTTCCCACATTTTCCTTTAACCAACCATGGTACTGTCCGCGACATACCGCATCCCGTTCCATCTGTGTGGGACTTTTTACATACTTATAAGTAAAATAATGATCGTTATCGGGGTCCAAATATTTTCCCAAGGAAATGCCTGCGCATTTGCTGTTGGAGATTTCGCAATCTTCGATGATCCAGCCTTTACTCCAATGAGGTCCGATCATACCATCCTGATAGGCTGCAGGAGGAGCCCAGGTGGTCGCTGCCTTTGTAATTCGGAAACCGGAAACTGTAATGTATCCTACACCGGTTTTGTCCGGCATGAAACATTCTCTTCTTACATTAATCTCTACGTTTTCTTCGTTTGGATTCTTACCTTGGAAATTTGCGTATAAAACCGTTTCGTCTGTTTCCGGATCTTGTTCGGTATACCACTTATACACGGAATCTTCCGGTACCCAGCTGCATTCATAAACATCGGCTTTGATACATTCCTCAACAGAAGAGACCTCGTACATTGCTTTATCATTTAAATAAACGCATCCGGTATGCTTGTCGGCCTTTGCAAAATACCAGTCACCATAGACCAGGGTGGTGTAGGGATTGTAGGTTGCGAAAATACTGTTTGCCACACGGGCGGTCCAAACATTATCTTTATACAAAGTCCAGGACTTTAACACTTCGGCACCGGTAATCACTGCTCCAAGGGGCTCGACGGATACATAAGTAATGCGGTTGTCCTCCGTGCCGGCAAATATAGGATTTACGTATTCCCGATAGATACCGGGTAATACATGGACGGAATCGCCGGGTTGTGCAATCTTTGCCGCTTCGTTAATGGAACGGAAGGGGAAGGCCTTTGAACCATTTCCGTCTTTTTCGGCTTGTACATTCACATAGAAAATCATTTTTGAAGCTCCTTTCATTTTTATACTTTACAGATGCAATACGATCGAATGCAATGAATAAAAAAAGTGCATTTTCAAGCCTTGCGTTTGTTCTGAAATGTCATAAATAATTTTAATATAGTTATTGACATTTGGCTAGGGAAAATGATATAAACATAAAGTCGCTTTTGTTTAATTGTTTGAGCTTTTGAAAAAATTAGAAAAATTAAAAAAAGCGGTTGACAAACAAAACCAGATTTGATAGAATCATTTTTGCCGTTGAAAAACGGAAGGATATGGAGAGGTATCGAAGTGGTCATAACGAGGCGGTCTTGAAAACCGTTTGACTTCACGGTCACGTGGGTTCGAATACCACCCTCTCCGGTAATTAAACCCGAAGCGACATGCTTCGGG
>DCGY01000003.1:0-43782 GCA_002314715.1 Lachnospiraceae bacterium UBA1766
GTATTGTTCATTGTTGTTACCTCCTATTTAAAACTATTGTTTTCTTTGTTGTAACAACATAATACCAAGTAGAACGCCACAAATGAACATCATAGCACGCCAAACATTATCAATTCGCGCCAAATAAGTTTATTATAAAGGAAGGGCATATCTCCCTCCCATAAACAGAAAATCCCCTTAATATTGTTCTCTACCTGGTTCATATTGGTTAAACCATTTATACCATTCTGAGCTGTTGCATGTTTTAGCGCACATATAATATTTATCAACCAGTTCTCCGGAATTGAACCGTTCATCTGCAATTATTCTTTGCAATGTTAATGTTTTATTGTCTCTTTTCTGTGCTATCTTATCAAATTCTGACATCACTGATTTATCTTTAAGCACGATTGCTATTACAGAGCATGAGTTCTTATAGCAAATGTCAAGCTTTTCCAAAGTATCACAGAATTGTTTAGCCGCCCCAAGAACAACATCCTCATCATAGGATACTAAATAAATATTAAATGATGCATCTAATATATCCTTTACATCCTCTATGTATTCCTCTATATCATTAAGTAACTTGGCATCTACATCTGTATTTCCTGTTGTCATTTTTGTGTCATCATATATAACTAGTTTACCAGACTCTTTTATTCCCGCATATTCAATTATATCATGGGAGTATTTTCTTGTTGGAAAGCCATCCCATGCAATATTAAGATTATTGTAACATATCATTGTAAACGTCACATCTTCATATCCCTTTAAATAACCTGTTAATTCTCTTGCATCTAAGGCAGCTAAATCAAGTGAACTTGATTTTGTTACTACATTTGATGTCATAACATATTCAGCCCCATACTTGTCTTTTATAAACTCTTTTGCACTGGAATATGAATCACTTTTACTTGGTGCTGATGCACATCCTGAAAATATCATTGCTGTAAATAATAATGTTAATGTCAACTTGAAAATTTTATTGTTCCTTCTCATTTAATATCTTCTCCTGCATATTATTTCTAAGGCTGAATTAGAATCCAAGGTTCCGGTTTGCATATTACCTTAATCGATTTGCGGCAGGATTGCCCATACGCAATCTCCACCTTAAATCAAAATATGTTATCGTTCACTAAATAGGAATTACTTTCCTTGTCTTTAGTTTATATTCTGCCTTATAAATGTCAATATAAATTGATAATTGACCATGCATACCCAGTTGCCATTCTCACAAAGCAATGCCTATCACTCCGACTTATTCCCAATGGAACCAGTCAAAATCTGCATAACCATCGATCTTCCCCGTTGAATATGCAAACACTCCATATCGATATCCCATAAAATCAGGAATATCATACTTCATCTTAAGTACACATCCTACCTGATTCCACGTCTCTTGATCTACACTGTAAAAAAACTTAGCCTCATCGATATAGTCTGTAAAATCACACTCTATTTTCAGATAAATCTGATTGCAATCCTGAAGCAATACTTCTTCATACACCTTACCTTCGGCATCGTCTTTATGCTCTGCCTTTCTCATAATAAGGTATTTCTTATTGTCCTTCACCCGGACGGCAACATATCCATATTGGCGCTGAAATACGGTTAATCCGGCAACCATACCCTCACAAAGCTTTGAGATATCCATAAGAACCGTACCGGCACATTTTGGTCCAAAAGTTCTCACGGTCAGCATATTGCGTGCTTCTCGAATATTGGTTACTGTGCCTACAGGCTTAAGTCTAAGGAAGCCGGGACGCTCCGTAAGACTCCAGTAACGATTATCCGGATTGTGATTCCATTGCCACTGCATGGAAATATTGGAACCGTTATATCCGTTCTCGGTCAGCTGAAAAGCCCCATTCCCGCAGGCGCAATTGTCACTGGGTCTGTCATAGCAACGATAGTTTTCGGATACGTTATCAAATTCATCATTCATACGAATTTTCAACTGATTTTCTGCATTTTTTACCGGGATGTCATTTTCGACATACATACGATTATACAGATATTCCGTATCCTCACCAAGATATTCCCCTATAATCGGCCAATCCTTCATCTCTCCTTCTGTTCCCCATTTCATGGGAGTCAGCATAGGAATTCGGCCGACAGCACCTGTATCCTGGAAAATAAAACAGTACCATTGTCCATCTTCCGTATCCACAATACCGCCCTGAGCAATTCCGTTATTTTTCATAACCGCATTTCCGTCTTTATCAAATAAGTGTCCGACAAAAACCTTTTTACATTCCCATGCACCGGGAATATCGTCGTCCCATCTTCCCTGTGCGGTTAAGGATTTGCTTCTGAAACATATTTCCTGACGCTGCCACTGCTGTCCCTGTATCACGAAAATATAATAATAGCCTTCTCTCTGATATACATGGAAGCCTTCTCCCCATAAACCTTGTTTGGGTGTTTCATAATTGCTATTATGCAAAACGAGATGCTTGGGCCCGTATTGAATACTCTTGGACACGATATCAATGAATAGCTCTCTGTAGCATATGTCATGGGTACCTATGCCATCCTTACAATCATCTGAAAAGAATATATATTTTTTTCCGCTGGTTGTATCAAAGAACATACCGTTGTCATAACACATTCCATCGAAGGTTGTTCTGTACCAGGGACCCTTCTCAATATCATCCGTCATAAAAATATATGTTTTCTGCGTAGAATTACAGGTAAATGCCACAAAAAACCATCCGGTATCCAAATCCTGTCTAAGGCTTGCCGCCCAAGAACCTACCGAATAATCGTTTTTTCCGTTTTTCAACGCATATCGGTCCTCTTCTTCCAAAATGCGATATACATAATTGACGGTCTCCCAATTCACCAAATCATAGGATTTCATAATCGGAACTCCGGGTGACAGATGCATGGTAGTACTCACCATATAGAATACCTGTCTTTTGTCTTTATCCTTAGATCGGATGATATCCATATCCGGAACATCCGCATAAATAATAGGATTATTATATGTTTGCTTCATCAGAAACCTCCTTCACATCCGGCATAACTATCCGCTCATTTTATCATTTCTGTGCAGTCACCCGGCTATGACTGCCAACACTGCCTACCGGTCATTCGTTAGAATGTAACTTTCCTCCGGGCCCAGGTACGACTCCGGAAGTCTTTCCCCTTTTTTAACAATCACTATTTTTTCTAATACCACGGCAGGACTTACTCCATAAAAAGCAAGCGTATTCTGACCCGCCCGGCAATTGGTACCGACAACGACGGTTTTACTGTTACTGTATGCTTCCTTGGTCCATTGTGCACTCAAAAAGAAAGGCCTGGTCTCATCCTCTACCGTGTTAACTATATGAATTTCTTCTCCGTTCAATCCATATCCGATATACTGCTTTCTTTCAAACACAACCGGTGTAGTGGCTGACATATGGAATATTATATCATATGCTCCGCCCTCATCTACATAAAAATCATATTCCACGGAAGGTTTTTCCGGTATTTTTTCAAAGTTGGCCGTGACAGGAAAATATTTTATTGCACTGCCAATTCTTCCATAGGGTTCAAGGACCTGAAAACCTGCTTCATTTGTATCCTTTTTCCTATGAAAATGAGCTGCATCCATCGACACATAATTATCACATAAAAGATAGCTGTTTCTCGGAGTATTCTCTGACACACTACGAACCTTCAAAATAATCGTGGCCTTGGCGGCAGAACCTACATTTGTGACGGTAAATGAAGCCTCTTCGTATTCACCGAGCTTCTCGCGATTGATGAATACCGTCACCTTTTCATTCACCTCCACCTCGCCTTCATAACTTGAAAAATGCAACCATGCACAGTCCGTATCTATTTTGTAATGAATCCTGTCTTTACTTGCGCAGGCAATATCAAAGTGAATTTCATTTACATCCGGTCTTAATGCGTCCGTCCATACCTGTGGCTTGTCCCTCCAATAATCACCCGTAAGATAGTGTTCATCCTTTTCTCTGCATACAATCATTCTTGGCTGATTGGCAGGACGTATATATACCCTCTGGGGATATTTGCAATCTTCATCATTCCAGGTCGTAAAGCCGATGTGCTCCGATAATCCCAATCCATCAAATTTACCGTCATCCACAGTCATATACTCATTTACAAGAGCTTCATCATATTCCTCAAATCTCTCCATGCTGTCGGCCAAAAGATTCGCCTCCACACGGTTTTGATCGGCATACAAATGATTTTTTCCGGACACAATCCACATCTTCATAAGGTTCGCTGTGCCACAGGCCGGATAAAACAATAAAGAAATAAATGCTGCCCTGTTTTTCTCCGCACATTTTCCCTTCAGTTCCTGACATTTTTCCAAAATGAAATTGCATTGCGAAACGATACTGTCAGCCTCTCCAAAATGTACGGGATGATATACCTTATCATTCATTACTTCATGTTTTCTTTTTGCCAAAAGGGAAGTATATGCCCACATAATGTCTTCCACTGCCGAGAGGTCTTCTTCTGCAAAAATATTGGCAAATTGCTGATGTACCCACTTGCTTGTATAGTCTTTTGTTATCCCGGTGTATGTCCCGCCCCATTTTTCCATATCATATGCAAGATCAAGGAAAAATGACAATCCATATTCCTGCGTTCCTACGTCTCCGATATTCACCACCCAGATATCCCGAACGCCAAATTCATATGCCGCTGTCATCTGCTCCCACACTTTCGGCAAATATGTAGAACCAATCCACTGATAAGAATGTGCCCCGCCATGCATATCCATGTGGTAATACATGCCAAAACCGCCCTTATGATTGCGCATTTCTTCCGAAGGAAGGGTTCTGGTAGAGCCAAAGTTATTATCACTGAGCATCAGGGTAATGCCCTCCAGTTCCTTATCGCCGATAAGGCCTTGAACCTCCGCATTTCCGTAGAAAAACTCCTCTACCTCCGTAAAGAGGACAATCTGTCTTGGCACCTCATCAAGATTTGAATGAACGTTTTCGTGAATCAGCGCATTCTGTGTCGCAATAACGTCGCGCAACATCTGAATATTATCCCGAAGTGTAGCTCCTGCCATAATTGCCGTATCATTTTCGCCTCTCATACCCATTGTAATTACATTTTCGTATGAGGCATTTCTTCTTAAGCCATCTCTCCAGAAATTGGTGATACCCTCTCTGTTCTTCCAAAAATCCCATGCATCCCCGTAAACGGAATCGGCACCTCTTACGAAACTGTATTCCTGGCCGCTTCTCATACAGGGTTCATGATGCGATGTACTCATGACAACACCATATTCATCCGCCAATTCTGCGTTCTTTATTCCAGGGCCATCCAGATTGAAATTGCTATCCCACATAGCCGGCCACAAATAATTACCCTTTAATCGAAGAAGCAACTCGAATATCTGCTCATAACATTCCGCATTCATTCCCCCAAAATGCTTATTTGCCCAGGTTCCGAAGGCAGGCCATTCATCGTTGATAAAGAATCCTCTGTATTTGACGGAAGGTTCTTTGGATATATAGATAAAATCATCACCCAACAATATTTGTTTTCTTTGTTTTGGCCATACATGGTTCCAATTCACCAAGGGCGACACCCCTATAAGCTCAGAAAAATGGAAAAGGCCGTAAATGGTTCCTCTTTTATCGCTTCCTGCTATCACAAGAGCCTTATCAATTCCGGAAAAAGGCTTTGCGATTTCCTGAATCATGTAAACTTCTCTTTTCCCACGGATGGGCGACAAATCGATTCGATTATCACGCTCAAGCATACGAAGGATTTCGGATTTCCCAATTGTTCCGTATATCAGAACCGTGTTCGGTTGCACATTTGACCCATCCCCTAACACGCACGTATTACACTGCTGCGTAGCAGCATTCCGTTCATATTCATAGTCCTTCGGATGCACACCAAATACCAGCTGATAATCTTTTTTTACCTTCTCTGCTATCTTCCGTACGCCGGAATACTCATGAACATCCCCACAAAATAACAATTCCGCATGAATAACCATATTTTCATCCTCACTCAAATCAAAATAGAAACGTATTGATATGTCTTATAGATATCATATAGTATTTTTGTGCAATATTCTTCTCGTATTCCTAGCTAAACATTGCGTAATCCTACTTTCAGATGTATAATATACCTATGAAAAAAGAGAATCAGATTTCCTTAATACCCAACAACATATTATGCACGCACAAAACCGATTACCTTCCACGCTGCGAACAAATCACTTATCACATGCATGACGCTTATGAAATTTATCTGTTTCTGAATGGTGAAGCGGAATTCTATGTGGAAGGAAATATGATAAAACTAAAACGCGGCGATTTGATTTTGGTACCGCCTTATGTTTTTCACGCGGCTGACTCCCACAATATACAGACCTACGACAGAGCCTTTATAAACATTGGTGCGGATTACTTAAAATCGCTCTCAAACGAAAGCACGGACTTATCGAAATGCTTTGAATATCACACCCTGAAAATGAATTCTCTCCACTTATCCGAGGGCGAAATTGATGTTTTTCTTCCTATCATTGATGCAATAAGCAATTCGCTGGATGCACCCGCCTACGGCAGCAGTCTGCTGATTCCTTCCTTGCTTACGCAGCTGATGGTTTATCTCAATAAAAAAGCGATGTCTGAAAACACCCAGGGCAAATCCATAGGTGTAAAATCAACATCGCTTAACAACATTATTGAGTTTATCAATCAAAATATCGCTGATTTGCCTCCCATCCATGAGCTGGCAGCACATTTTCACTATAATGCAGATTACCTGAGTCGTTGCTTTAAGTCCGCCACCGGGCTCACGCTTCAGCATTATATTCTCGAGAAAAAAATCGCTCTCGCAAAACAGTATCTTGCATCCGGTATGACCCCCGGTGAGGCCTGTGAATTATGCGGTTTTAAGAACTATTCCAATTTTTCACGCACCTTCCACAAATATACCGGTCATTCCCCCAGTACTTACAAATAAACCCTGCCTAATCGGCAGCACTTATACGAGGGCTTTCCGGATTAATTCTTGTGTTTACGCTTTTCCTCATACATTCTGTCATCTGCAAGCTTTTCAATTACCTTAAAATCAGTCACTTCCGATAATTTGGCAACAGCCTGACCCAAGCTAACAACCACAGAATATTCTTTTTGGGCCAAAGCAGGCAGGTTCTGCAGATAATGATTCATTTTCGACAGCAATTTCCCTGTAGCGGGCTTATCTCCGGCATCGGTAAACAAAGCCACGGAAAATTCATCCCCACCGAATCTGGCACTGATGCAGGGCTGTGAGAAGCATTCATTAATGGCCTGGGCTACCGCTTTTATTGCTACATCCCCTTCCAAATGTCCGTAATTATCGTTAATATGCTTCATGCCGTCCATATCAATGGATATGATGTGCACATAGCTGTCCTTTAAATCCGCCCGATTCATATATTCATTCAGCATCTGGTAATAACCATGCCTGTTGTAGAGACCTGTCATGGTATCCCGGATATATATCTCAGACATCTGGGCATACATTTCACTAAGCTTTTGGTTTGCCAGATATAGATGTCTGTTTCGTATAATGCTCTCGATTACAATCGTTACACTTTCATTAAACTCGCCGATGAGTCTTAAATCGTTCGAAGAATAATCCTTTGCCTGTACTACCACATATCCGTACTGCTTATCTCCGTTATGAATCAAACGGAACACATAGATATCCTCCGGTGCCGAATTCTCAATGACTGTGTCGAAATCCGGAAATATCTGGTCCACAGGAAAGACAGAACGGTCCATTGTTTTCATAACTTTCTTATTCATCTGAACACGCATCTGCCGGAATTTCTTCGTATAATCCAGACAATTTTCAATATCCTGTCGAAAACAATAAACATAACCATATTCCCTAAACAGATCCAGCGTTCCATTCATAAACTCAATGATATCTGCCAAATTGGTGCTATCCATCAATTCAAACTGCATGGTCGCCAGCATATGGTGCTGCCAGGAGTTCACTCGCATGTTATCCACAAATCCCGTCATCTCCATGCGTTCCTGAATACCATATCCCTGTCGGCAACCACAGCTGTCCTTGGGAGTAAATTTCAATGGAATCAGAAATTCCATTGACTGTTCTGTTCCCAAAAGGACATTGAATACGTATTCCGATACCGTCTCCAGCATAGGCTCACAAGAAGAGATACTCGGAAAATGATACCTGCCATCTTCAATCCCATCAAAACCGGTAACCAACACATCCTCAGGAACTTTCAAACCTCTTTTACTCAGAACCTTCACTGCAGTAATTGCCATGGTATCGTTAGCACAGCAAATCGCCTCCGGAGTCGGCAAATCGGAATCCAAAAAACGATTCAATTCCTCTGTAGCCGGATTTTCCCAGAAATCGCCGTATCCAATCTGCTCTTCCTTATAGGGAATCCCATGTGCATCCATTTCCCGGCGATACATTTCAATTCGGTCATCGGAATATTGATTATTTCTCATACCACCCAGCATAAATATATTTCTGCAACCATGATGTTCAATGAGATGTCTTACACCCTCGGCAAAGCCTTGTTTATAATTGGGGTTGATGGAGTACACCTCCTCCATCCTTGGAATTCCCATAGAATCGCCGTCATACAGAAATACAGGGATATGCTTTCTTTTTCCCATAGCAATCAGTTTGTCAATCATCGCCCTGTCTCCCAAAGACTGTGCATGAATGACAAACGCCTTAAAATCAATATTTTCTGCCAATGCAAATAAATCCTCTGTCGCAGGTTCGGTATATCGAAATTCCACCTTATCGTAGTTACCGGAAAAAATCAGCAGATTGTAACCAAGTTCTGTTGCTTTTTTATGTAATTCCGAATAAAGATTTCCTTGTAATCTTGAAGATATATCAGAACCGAATACTCCAATCAGCTTCTTCTCACTCATTTTGTACCTTCTCTTCTATAGCTCAATCCATACAATGCCAACGAGCATCACATAGACTCCCTTGTTGCACCTTTTTACACTATTTCATTGTACTTATTTTCCCTTGTTTTCGCAATAAAAATCCACAATTTTTAACGATTATTTCACAATTTTTATACACTTTTTCGACTTATTGACTGCCCTTCCCGAATGTGATAAAGTGTTTGGAAATATAATCGTTTTTTTCACAAAGCAAAGGAGAAATCATATGAAATTTGATATGCATTGCCATACTGCGGAGGGGTCTCCCGACAGTCAGATTGCGATAAAAGAATATGTGCGTCTGCTAAAACGACGGGGCTTTCAGGGAATGCTGATCACTGACCATAATTCCTACAAGGGATATGAAGCTTATCGCAAGCAATCCGCAGATCCGATTTTTCAGGACTTTACGATTTTAAAGGGGATCGAATACGACACCTTGAATGCCGGTCATTTCCTGATTGTGCTTCCCCACTACTGCAATACGGGACTTTTTGCAATTCGGGGACTGCCTTTGCATTTACTGCTTCCTTTGGTCCATCACTTCGGCGGAATTATCGGTCCGGCGCATCCTTTTGGGGAAAAATTTCTAAGCTTTGGAAGAAGCCGGGTATTTCGACAGCATCGATATATGGTCGCTCAATTTGATTTCCTGGAAGGCTTTAATCCCTGTGAATCCAAAGAGGCCAACAATCAGGCCATCGACCTGGCCAGAGAGTATCACCTGACCCGCTTTGGAGGCAGCGATTCCCACAAGCCTGACAATGTAGGTCTGGCCTATACGGAATTCCATACCTCCATCCAAACTGAGGACGATCTGATTCGCTATGTAAAAGAAAAGAATCCCACAACTGTAGGCGGCCGGTTTTACCATAACACCGTAAAAGCACAATTGGGAAAATGGAATGATTTATTGGTTTACGCCTACTTCGCCTACAACAAGGCCATGGCTTTCCTTCGCTCCCCAAAGCTTTTCAAGGCCTTCCGCAAAATTGGAAAATCTTGATAAAACAAGCAAATTTGTTGTATAATGAAATATAACTTATATATACGATTTCAGGAGTACAAAAGATGAAGATTTATGATTCGGATAAGCCATATATATTTATCAGCTATTCTCACAGGGATTCCGCCAAAGTATTGGAAATTATGAAACGATTGAAGGAACAGGGATTTAACTGTTGGTATGATGATGGTATCGATCCCGGAACGGAATGGGACGAAAACATTGCCAAGCATATTATCGGATGTACCTATTTTATTTCCTTTATTTCCAACAATTATATTGCTTCCCATAATTGCAAAGATGAATTGAATTATGCCAGAGATTTAAACAAGGAGCGTCTCCTGGTTTATCTGGAGGATGTGGAACTTCCTCATGGAATGGCCATGCGTATGAATCGAATTCAGGCAATTTTTTGGAACAAGTATACCAACGAGGAAGACGCCTACCGTAAACTGTTTCATGCGGAGGGAATTGATAAAACCTTAATCGCAAAGGTTCCGGAAGCTCCGGCGATAAACACCGCTTCCCAACCTTCCGCTACACCTTCCCCAAAAGAAACGGCTCCGGCAGCATCCGCTCCCGCGACACCCAAATCGACACCGCAGGCTTCCACAAATTCATCGACTGTTTCCAAAAAACAATTAAAAAAATGGATTCCGATTGCAGCCGCCTCTTTCGTTGCAGTGGTGGGCATCATTATTGCCTGTTGTTTTTTCCTGAAGAAACAAAGTCCGGTAGCCCAGGGAATTGAATATTTATACGGCAATGAAAAAGTAGCTTACGATCCGGTAAAAGCTTTGGAGATTTTTGAAGCCGAAGCCGACAAAGGAAATAAGGATGCGGCCTATCTGGCCGCCTACACAATGCTTTTTGAACTATCCTATAGTTCTTACCAGGATAACGAAAAGACATTGGCGTATTTGGAGCTTTGCAAGGATGAGAATCCTTATGCCTTGGATTTAATAGCCAAAATGTATGCAACTGCCAACGGTGTTTCCCGTGACAAGGAAAAAGCAGATGCCTTGTGGCAGGAAGCAAGGGAAAATACCGATGACAGTGTCTTAAAAACCGAGGAACTGATTTATCATGTGCAAACCGCTACCGTTCTGGGCTATATGTATATGGAAGGATCCGGCAGAGAAGCAGATGAAGGACTGGCCAGAAGCTGGTTGGATTATGCCTGTGATCACGGCAGTGTTTGTGCATTACAAATCGCCGGTGATTTATACTCCCGAAGCACTTCCTCCGCAGACAAAAATTATCCCCGGGCATTGGAATTGTTGCAGAAGGCAATCGACAAGGGACGTCTTCAGGCCTATAACACCATGGGTGTCATTTACTATAACGGGGATTCGGAGAATGGTATCGAAAAGGACTACGATGCAGCTGTCAAATACTTCAATATGGCAATCGAATCCGGTTCCGCTGTGGCAATGTATAATTTGGCCAATTGTTATAAAAACGGAAAAGGTTACCAGCAAAACACGAAGAAGGCTCTGGAATGGTATGAAAAAGCCGGAGACAACGGTTATGCCAAAGGATATTATTATTTGGGAAAGCTTTACTACGACGGTTCCGAAGATCTGGACATAGACTATTCCAAAGCAGAGGAGTTTCTACAAAAGTCCCTGGATTGTGGGGGTAACGGAGCTTTTGAGCTTGGATATATTTATGACCATGGCAGCGATAGCCTTGTAAGAGATAGTGCAAAAGCCATTTCCTATTATGAAATATCTGCTCAAGTCGGCTCCAGCGCAGCTATGTATAATTTAAGTATTCTTTATTATGAAGGTCGTGACGATCAGGAAAAAGATTATGCGAAGGCCTTGGATTGGATGTTAAAAGCTGCTGAAGCCGGGTATGATTCGGCTTACTATTACTTGGGAAAGTACTATTATTCAGGACTTACCGATTATATGGATCCGAACTACTTAAATGCAGCCGATTATTATCTTACATACTTAAAAACCGATGATGATAATTTAATCCTCATGGGAAATGCCTATGCGAATTTGGGTGTTATGCTGTATCGGGGAGATATTGATATTTTCACCGAAGATGGTTCTATCTATATACCGGAAACGCCGAATCGAGAACTGGCTTATCAATATCATGAGCTTGCCGCAAAGCAGGGAAACAAACTCGGTATTTTGTATATGGTTTATTATAACCTATATGGTGTGGGCACCGATAAAAATCTGGAAAATGCTAAAATCTGGCTGGACAAAGCCGATGCCGTAACGAATTATACTGACGCCCAGAAGAATAATCTGGAAACCTATCATTTCAAGTACGATACGGAATTTATGACCACTCAGGAATTAGTGGACAAGTGGCGAGAGCTTCATGATGCCCAGGATTACACCAATGCCCGGAAATATTTGGATTTGGCTGCAGATCGTGGCGACAATGATTGGGCCATCTATGCTTGCGGCTGGTACTACTGTTTCGGAAACCAATATGAACACGATTACGAGAAAGGCTTGAAATATCTCTCCAAGAACAACACAACCTATTTCAAAAGTGCCGAGACAACCGGTGATTTTTATGCAGAACCAGCAAATACGAAATACTATAATTCGGATAAGGCTATGGAATGGTATGAAAAAGCTATTTCCTTAGGCGCTGACGAAGAAAAAATAAACGCAAAGATTGAAAAGCTCCAAAAAAATGTAGCATCCACACAACAATAAAACAAAAGTCCTTCCCGTTCACATTTGGGAAGGACTTCTTTTTTCTTATTCTGCTTGTTCCGAAAGAATTTCGGTTAATAGTTCCAGCATCTTGGGTACGTCAATGGGTTTTGCCAAATGTCCGTTCATTCCGTTGGCAAAGGCTAATTTCCGGTCTTCCTCAAAGGCATTGGCGGTCATTGCAATAATGGGAATACGGGACTTTTCAGCAGGCAGCTTTCGAATCGCACTAGTGGCCTTATAGCCGTCCATATTAGGCATCTGAATATCCATCAAAATCAAATCATAATACCCTGCCTCATGCTTATCCATCCGATCCACACAGATAATGCCGTCCTCTGCCCGATCGACCTCAAAGCCCTCGTCTTCCAAAATTGCAATTGCAATTTCCGCGTTCAGCTCATTATCCTCTGCCAGCAATATACGCTTGCCCTTGAAATCAAAAGCTTCTTTTCCCGAATCTTCCGGGATGGTTTTTTTCACCTCGGACTCCAAAACTACCTTGTGCTTTGTCTGAACGATAAAGGTTGTACCCACACCTAACTGACTTTCCACCTCAATGGTACCACCCATCAATTCCACCAGTTTCCGTACAATAGGCATTCCCAATCCGGTGCCTATCACCTTACTCTCGGTCGTATTTCGTTCTCTGGTAAAATCGTCAAAAATTTGAGGCAAATATTCCTTACTCATTCCAATGCCCGTATCGGAAACGATGGTCTTTATCCATACGTATCCTTCCCGACTATCCGGGTATTCTTCCGCGGTAAGGGTAATTGTCCCACCCTCCGGCGTGTATTTTACCGCATTACTCACTAAATTCAAAAATATCTCGCTGAGCTTCAGCCGATCGGCCATAATATAACGCGTCTTTATTTGATCCTTGCGAATCAGCGTCAGATTCTTTTCCCGGAGTTTCGGCTCAAAGGACGAAAGAATCGTGTCAAAAAACTGAGTGGTTTCCGTCACAGACTCATCCAAAACCGTCTTACCGCTTTCTATTCGGGAAAGCTCCAGTACATTATTTATCAAAGTTAACAGGAATTCGCTGGAACTTTTTATCTTTCGAACACAGTCCTGTTCTTTCTCCGGATTTCCTATGTTCTTTTCCAGCATTTCCGTAAATCCGATAATGGCATTCATGGGAGTTCGAATGTCATGAGACATATTGTTCAGGAAGGTGGTTTTGGCCCGATTTACCCTCTCTTCTTCGTCCAGTGCCACTTCTGCCTCCTGGGTATCAAAACGCATATTCAGGGAAATTACAGACACCAGTAATCCACAAACATAGGATACAAATGTGCTGTAAGCATCGATTTCAAACATGCCGGGAGTCTTATAGAGATAGGCCATAACTAAAAAACAGATAAAACCAATGGTGGTAATAATTAACTGCGGAGCAAAGGGAATATAGTACAAAAATGGTGCCGCCACCAAAATCTTTGACATAAAAACATCCGGCTTATCCGGAAAAGGAAAAACGTCTATCCCGATACAATACATCATAACACAAATTTGTAAAAGTGCCGGCATTACAAGTAACGCAAACCGCTTATAGCCCTTTTTGATACACCAACGCACCAGGGGCCAAAACAGAATAATCAAGGTGGCCGGTGCCCAGAAAATAGGATTCCAATTCACATATCCCAGGCAGAAAATCGAGTACAATTCAAATGCCAAAAACAAGATAATGGTAGTGATACTGGAGTATTTGGTCATTTCATAACTTCGATAGAGCAGTTTATCCTGTTTCGTCTGAAAATAGTGTTTCTGGTCCGCTATTTTCTTTCGCAATCTCTCAAAAAGTTTCATACGGCTCTCCTTTCCGCTTATTCCACAAGTTTTTATTATACACAAGTTCCGTGCATTTGACAATTTTTTCGCAACAAAAAAACGCCCAAGTTCAGGCGTTTCTCCATTGAAGCCATTACATTTTTCCGGTTACATTCATATTTCTGTTCTGCGCAACCACATTTCTGACCGCGACCTGCTCATCCATACTTTCTTCCATGGTTTTGCTCTTTCCATGTCCTTCATCCACCTGAGCAAAGTAGGCCATATCCTCTCCGTACTCCCTGCCGATTTTCTTCGCAATTCGAACAGCCAAATATCCCACCAAAATTACTATCAACCATCCCAGCATACGAATACCCCCCTTTCATAAGAATATTCTAACACAAGACGTAAACAGAATACAGAAAAAATACTGCACGAAAGAACCCTCTATCGTGCAGTACCCTTGTTATTGTTGCATCATTTCCAAAAGCACTTCTTTGGCTTTATCCAACTGGTTATCAATTTCTCCGTTGGAGCCGTAATAGGTCTCCCCGTCAAACTTCACTTCGATATCCGGTTCAATACCGATTCCGTGAATATTCCGTCCATTTGGTGTATAATAAGCACTTATGGTAATCTTTACGGCAGAGCCGTCCTTCAAAGATTTCAGTGCCTGTACAATTCCCTTACCATAGGTAGTGGTACCAATCAGTGTTCCTTTTTGATAGTCCTGAATCGCACCTGCCAAAATCTCGGCAGCGGAAGCGGAATTCATATCCACCAAAACCGTCATGGGAATCATCAGCTCGTTTTTACCGGAGCTTTCGTACACTTCCCGCTTTCCGTCTTTATCCTCTGTATATACGATGGTTCCCTTGGGAAGTAACATATCCCCGATATTTACCACCACATCCAGATTTCCGCCCGGATTTGCGCGAAGGTCCAATATTAATCCCTTCATGTTCTGACTCTTTAAATCCGCCAGGGCATCCGCAAACTGCTCATCCGTCACATCATCAAATTCCGCAATGGAAATATATCCTATCTGATCATCCAGCATCTTTCCGGTAACAGTAGGGCTTTCTACCTTGCGACGAACCACATCCACATCAAAGGTTTCCTCTCCTCGAAGAATGGTAAGCTTTACAGTGGTACCTTCATCCCCTTTGATCCGTGCTACCGCCTCTGTCAGGCTGAGTCCGGAAATAGACTCTCCGTCAATACAGGTAATCATATCCTGGGCATGCAGGCCTACCTCTTCTGCAGGGGTACCTTTGATAACGCTGGCCACCACGGGAAGTCCGGTCTTTTCATCTGCGCTCAGATATGCGCCGATTCCGTAATATACGCCGGAGGTTCTGCTGACTAAATCCATGAATTCCTCCTCTGTATAATATACAGAATAGGGATCCTCCAGGGAGTCCAAAACCGCCTTATAGATTTTCTCCCGAATCTCCTCGTCCGAAACCTCTCCCAGATAAAACATTTTATCAATCATCTGCTCGATGGTATACATTTTCTGAATAAAGGTTTTATCGATAATACTGTCTTCTTTTAATTCAATTGTATTTGTTGTACCGGTTCCACTTTTCTGACTGCTCCGGCTGTTATACATCACCAAAGTAAAGATACTGCCGGTGACCAGGCTGGCCATAATGACACCAATCAAAAAGCCAATCATCAGCGAGAGAATATTTCTGTCCTTTCCTCCTGATGCGGGCGCCTGCTTGGGCGTCAGGGAATCCAAGTCAAAATACTGATTATTATTATCCATTCCTGCTCATTTCTGTGCAAAGCATTTTTCACACTATTGTTTCAAATAATCCCAGGGACTTACATATACACCATTCAAACGTACACCGAAGTGCAAATGGTAACCGGTAGAGCTTCCTGTTGTTCCCACTTCTGCAATCTTCTGACCCTTTACCACCGTTTCCCCCTCCTTAACGCACAGCTTGGAGGCATGCATATAAATCGTGTACAAATTGTCACCATGGTCAATCATGACATAATTACCCATGGAATAATGGTAGGTTGCCGCAACGACCTTTCCATTATACGCCGCATAAATATCCGTTCCCTTGGCTGCGGCAAAGTCCACGCCGTAATGCATCTTATTCACCTTCAGAATCGGATGGAAACGATTGCCGAAATTACTGCTGATACGAGTATAAGTTGCCAAAGGCTGGCAGAACATACCACCGTCATAGCGAAGTTTTTGCGCTTCCAAAAGCTTCTTTTTTTCTTCCTCAATCGCCTTTTCCAATTGTTTGATTACCTCGTCGGTAGCGGCAATTTCATCCTCATATTCCTTGATTGCCTGCTCCTGGGCCCGAATATCGGTTTCGTAGGTCTTCACATCGGTTTCTTTTTCCAGAATCAGTTCTTCCAGGTTCTGTTTTTCATACTCTACCGCGCCCTTGGCTTCATCCAGGTAATCCTTCTGAAGCTCCAGCTCCGTCTCACAAAGTTCCACATATTCACGGTTTTCAATCAACTGATGCCACTGGCCCTGGTCATAATCGGCTACCTGTTCCATATAGGAAGCCTTGTTTAACATATCACTCAGTCCTACGGAGGCATACAACAATTCCGCAATATAGCTGTCTTTCTGCTCATACATAACCTTGATATGGGTCAGTACCGCATCCAGCTGCTCCGCTTCCTTGTCCTTGGCTACCTCCAGGGCCTGCTGATTCACTTCAATTTCTCCTTCTTTTTTTGCAATCTGAGAAATCAGTTCATCAATGTGGTCTTCCATTTCGGTAACCTTTTCATCCAGCGCCTGAATGTATTCTTTTAAGTCAGCCTTTTTTTGTTCCAGCTCCTTTTTGATCGCCTTTACATCACTGACTACATTCTTAAGTTCTTTCTTTTCTTTTTCTGCCTGGCTGATCTGCTCTTCTTTTTTCTTAATGCTGTCATTTGTCAAACTGCTGCTAGCAGCCTGTGACACCAAATTGCCCACAGAGCTTGTCAGCAACAATCCCACCATTGCACCAAGCAAAATTTTCTTACCCATTTTAAACATGTAAATGCTTCCTCACTGTTGTAAAACTACCCAGGAAACCGATTCCCACACCAAGAATCAGGGAAATCGGAAGTAAATAATGGAACACTTCCTCCACAGGAAGGAAATTCAGGAAATTACTGAGTACGGTAAACTTCTCCGTCAAAAATTCCATGGCGTAAAGATAAAGCTTGTAAATCACCGCCAAAGGAATTGCCGCACCGATCAGTCCGATGATAATACCTTCCAGCACAAAGGGAGAACGAACGAAGAAATCCGTCGCTCCGATGTACTTCATAATATTGATTTCTTCCTTGCGTACGGAAATACCAATGGTAACCGTATTGCTGATTAAGAAGACACTGACTGCCAAAAGTACAACAATGATACCAATGGAAATATAGGCAATCAAAAGGTTCACGCCGGAAAGAGTGCTGGCGGTCACTTCGGAATAATTAATCTTACGAACCTCCGGAATGGATTCCAGCCAGTGCACCAAAGTGCCCTGCATGCTGACATCACTTAGAAATACTTCATAGCTGTTCATTCCCTTTAAGGGGTTCTCCAAATATCCAAGGTCATAATCCTCCCCCAGATAGTTGGGACCGAAGGTTGCCCAGGCTTCATCATCGGAAATAAACTTCACTTCCGATACTTCCGATCTGGCAGCAATCATCTTGCCGATTTCTTCAATTCTCTGAGAGGAAGGCACCTCCCCTTCCACATGCTCATGGCCCTGCTTTTCGCACAAATCATTGTCATCATGAAAGAATACGGCAATAGAAACACCCTCCTCCGCCGTCTTTACGATGTGGGAAAAGTTCGCTACAATCGCAAAAAACAAGCCGAACAAAAACAGACAGGCTGCAATGGTAGCAACAGAAGCCAGGGAGAACCACTTATTTCTCCAAATATTTTTAAAGCCCTGTCGAAACGTATAAAACAAGGTACTAATCTTCATCGATATAACCACCTTCCTGCTGGTCACTGACTACCACGCCTTTTTTCATGGTGATAACACGCTTGTGCATAGCGTTTACGATTTCTCTGTTATGGGTAACCACTACTACCGTTGTCCCGGCCTCGTTGATTTCCTCCAAAAGGTGCATAATATCCCAGGAATTCTTGGGATCCAGATTACCGGTAGGCTCATCCGCCAAAAGGATGGAAGGTCTGTTTACCAATGCTCTGGCCAGGGCCACTCTTTGCTTTTCACCGCCGGAAAGCTCTGTTGTCTTTGCCTTATATTTGCCGGCCAAACCAACAGTAGCCAAAATAGTAGGCACATTTTTACGAATATCCTTTGCGGATTTTTCAATAATTCTCTGCGCAAATGCTACGTTTTCATAAACATTACGATCATTTAACAGGCGGAAATCCTGGAAAACCACGCCCAAATTTCGACGGAATTTGGGTATTTTACCATGGCGAAGCTTAGCCAAATCATTTCCCATTACGTATACATGACCGGAAGTAGCGGTCAATTCACGAAGGAGCAGACGAATCATGGTTGACTTACCGGAGCCGCTGTCTCCTACAATAAATACAAATTCACCGGGCATAATGGAAACCGTCACACCATTTAACGCCGGAGAACCTGTGGAATAAGACTTCGAAACATTGTCCAGATAAATGATACCGTTTTTCTCTACCATTTCCTGGCGCTTCTTTATTTGCATTTCTTTTCTTTTTGACATAATTTACCTCATTTACAACACATTCCGATTTATCAGACGAGAAATTAATACTCCAGGTTCTCCATATACTTCATGTATTTCACTACCATCAGCGCAATTTTGAAGGTAATGGCATCCTCGAAGATACGAAGATCCAGACCGGTACTTTTTTGCAGTTTGTCCAAGCGATATACCAGTGTATTTCTGTGAATGAACAGCTGTCTGGAGGTCTCGGATACATTCAGATTATTCTCGAAGAACTTGTGAATGGTGGTAAGGGTTTCCTCATCAAACTCATCGGGGCTCTTGCCGTCAAAAATCTCACGAATAAACATTTTGCACAAAGGAATGGGCAACTGATAAATCAGACGTCCGATTCCCAGCTCGCTGTATGCAATAATATTTCTGTCATCAAAGAAAATCTTTCCTACATCCAACGCCATCTTTGCTTCCTTGTAGGAACGGCTGACTTCCTTGATTTCACGAATCACGGTACCGTAAGACACACGGATACCCTTCACATTTTCCTTCTTCAGATGGGCTACGATGCCCTTTGCGGTCTTCTCAATTTCTTTATTGGAATCCGCATCCTCCAAATCTTTAATCACAATGACATTGCTCTCATCCACTGCAGTAACGAAATCTCTGCTGTTGGCACCAAGATATGCACGTACCATATCCAGAACATTAAAATCTTTTCCGTTGGCCGTCTCCACAATCATAGCCACACGTGCTACATCTGTCTGGATATGAAGCTTTTTCGCGCGACTGTAAATATCCACCAAAAGCAGATTATCCAGAAGAAGGTTCTTGATGAAGTTATCCTTATCAAAACGTTCCTTGTAGGCCACAAGAAGGTTCTGAATCTGGAAAGCCACCATCTTACCGATGATGTACACGTCTTCTCCCGTACCGCCTGCTACCAGAATATATTCCAGTTGGGTCTCATCATATATCTTAAAATACTGATAACCTTGAATAACCTGGGAATCCGCAGGCGAGATTACAAACTCCAATGCAGTTTTTGTGCAATTTCCCATATCCATGGTAGAGGCAACTTCCTTGCCGTCCACATCCATGACACACAACTCTACTCTCGCTATTCCTTTTAAGCCATCTAATGTATTTTGTAATACCTGGTTTGAAATCATTCTTCTATCCTCCAGTTTTTATCTAATACAAATATACAAAAAGGCTAGTAAAAAATCAATACTTTTTGTGCATTTTCCCAACATTCTTTTGGCAAAAGTCACAAAAAAAGAGAGGGACGTCCCTTGAATGACGTCCCCCTCATATTATTTTGTTTACAAACGAATATCGAAATTACCGCCTACGGCAGGATTTACGCTACGCTCCATTGCAGAAGCATCAATCATCTGCACCAGTCCGGCTCCCATTGCCTCATTGGTTTCCAGTGTTTTATCCAAAACAGCGGTTCCAACCTTTGACATTGTGGAGATATTCGCCAGGTCCATAGACAATCCGGCAATATCCATAATTGCGCCTCCTTTCAAGACTTCTTACTGTAAAAAGTATTATAGCACATTCCTTTGTGTTTTTCCAGTATTATTTCACACGGCGAATAACCTTGGGACCGATTTCAATCTCACCGGCCTTTAACAGATGGCCCACCGCACGCTTAAATTCATTCTTACTCATACCTGTTTCCCGCTTGATAATCTCGGGAGAAACCTTATCGTTGAAAGGCAGACAACCCTCATAGCTGTCCAAAAGTCTTCGAATCGCCTCTGCGTCCTCATCCATCTGAAGGTAGGCTTTCTTGCGAATACTTAAGGATAAACGGCCGTCCTCCTTCACCATAAACACTCTTGCTTCAATGATTTCCCCGGGTTTTACTTCGTTTCCGTATAATTCCTTCTGCGGAATCAATGCAGAGTAACGATCATCCACCGCTACGAAAGCACCGAAACGCTCACTGATTTCATACACACGTCCGTGAACCGTATCCTCCTTCTTGTAAGGGCTGTTTTTCTCCAGGTTCTCGTATACATTCATGGTAGCACAAAGTCGGTTGCTCTTATCCAGGTATAAGGAAACCAGCACTTCGTCTCCTACCTTCAGGTACCCTCTTTGCTGTTTATAGGGAAGAAATAAATCCTTTTCCAGTCCCCAATCCAAAAAGGCACCGATTTTTCCTACCTGTGCGACCCGAAGAAGTGCTACCTGTCCCATGCTGAGTTTGGGAATTCTGGTGGTGGCAATCATACGATCCTGGGAATCTCTGTATAAAAACACTTCGATTTCGTCGCCGATTTCACAGCCTGCAGGAACCTGCTTTACCGGAAGAAGCACCTTATTTTCCAATTCTCTGGGGTCCTCAGCCAAATATACGCCGAATTCCACTTTTTTTACTACCGTAAGTTTCTGTTTTTCTCCTAATTTAAGCATTGCTCTCTCCATTCTGAAATTCAACCACTGCATAGGGATAGCCCTCTGCATCATTTAGGCTTACCACGATTGCGCCTTTCTGTTCCTCCACATAAGGATGGAAAACATCGTTTAGGTATGCCTGTTTTTTATATTCCGCCCGCATTTGACGAATTTTGTAATCCTTGGGCAGGTAATCCATGGCTACTGCCACATATTGCCCGTTATTCACATGATTATTGGTATCTAAGTGATGGGCCTTAATAACTACCGGATCCGCCAAAAAACCGGTGCCCTCGGTGTGAATTCTGCGATGGGTGTAATCCATATCGAAGCGTTCACCCACCTGAAATCCGTTAATCATTTCCTGTGTCGCACGGGTAGGCTTAAAGGTATCTGCCGTAATCAGTGTCCATAGCGAATTTGCCTTGGCGTAAAAGCGGCCATTTTCATCCATAAGCCCGAAATTACGATACCCCAAAAAGCCTCTGAAATCATAGGGGACAGTACAAACCTTCACTCTCTCACCCAAAGAAGGATATTCCTCCACCACAATCTGCCAAGTGGAAAGCACCCAGATTTTTCCCTGCTTCTCCATATATTCGATTCCCAGACCCAGGTCCTCAGACTGAAAGGTAGAGCAATCCTGAAAATAATTTAACAGCGATAACAGGGTAAGCTTTCCGTTGTGGTCCACCTCACTGTATCGAATTCTGCTATCAAACGAATACATTCTTTCACCTCAAAAATCTTTTCAATCATTACATCGGTCTGTCGAAGGTGAACTTAATATCGATCAAGTTCAAACCGCTCTGAGCGAAGTAGAAACGAATAGCATTAAACCGGGAGAAAATCGGAATTTCTCCGGAGAAGCTGACAGGCTTTCCACCGGTACCGTTCCAGGTAAAGGTTCCGGAAGCGGTTCCTAAACTGAATAAAGTCAGCGGTATCTGCGCCAGCTCGCTCTGAGTAGAGCTTGCGGTAATGGTATAACTGTAGTGGCCCTTTTCCTCCGTCTCTAATACGAAGCTGAAGCTCTTTCCTCTCTCTGTGTTGACCTGACTTAAATCCACCGTCAGCTCCCGATCCAGCTTGTAGAATACCACCTCGCCCACGTCTGCATTGGATGCATCGGGACGATTGATTATCTCAATTTCCGGTGCTTCATTCATGACCCGTTCCATGGCATGGGTCGTCATGGTGAAACCAAGAATATTGGCTGCATTTCTCTGAAGTTCTGCTCTTTGCAAATCTCCCTTTTCCAGCGCCTCCAGGGTGTTATCATCATTATCCTGGGAATTTGCGCAAACCATATAGACATCATTTTGTGCCTTAGCCATTGCGGCAAAATCTCTCTTATCCGGCCACATACCGCGGCGGTTGATATTTGCCCACCAGTCGGTCATGGCAAAGCCTTCAAAGCCCCACTCCTTACGCAAAATGGTAGTGGTTAAATCAAAGCTTCCGGCGGTCCACAAACCATTCACAGAACCATAGGTGGTCATAATGGTTTTGGCCTTTCCTTCCTTCACAGCGATTTCAAATCCGCGAAGGTAAATCTCACGAAGAGCTCTTTCCGACATAACCGAATCAATGCTGTGACGTCCTGTTTCCTGATTGTTTCCGCAGAAATGCTTGATGGTACCGGTTACCCCTGCGCTATGTAAGCCACGAAGCTGAGCAGTGGCAATCTGTCCGGTAAGGTACGGATCTTCGGAGAAATACTCAAAGTTTCTGCCGTTTAAAGGATGTCTGTGAATATTCATACCGGGTCCCAATAAGCAATCCACCTTATTGGCGGTCATTTCCAAACCTACCAGAGAGAATAATTCTTCCAATAATTTTTTGTTATAGGTACAAGCCAACAGAGTACCGTTTGGCAAACTGAAGGCCTTGGTGCCGCAATCCAGACGCATACCGCTGGGACCGTCACTGCAGCAGCCTGCAGGAACACCCATCCGGGCCAAATGATCGGACACTCCGCCAAATGCAGATGCGGTTCCGGCCGTTACACGAGGGCTTCCCATGCCTTCTCCGCGAATGATACAAGCCAAATCCTCATCGGAAAGCTGGGCAACAAACTGGTCCATGGTAGCCTTTCCGGTCTTCACATCCGAAAGCTTGATGCCGGTATCGCCCACATATGCGATTTCCCCGGGCATTGCATCCCTTCTTCTTTCTTCCTCGTTAATGGTGGAAACAGGCACCGGCTCATATGCGATTACACCGTCCCGATTGACCATACGTTCAAAAGAAACTACGGGAGCCAAAGCCGAGGTTACCTGCTTACAAATCTTTACTTCTTCCAAAGAAAATGCTCCGGCTACCAGGGAAGTGCGGACATCATTGCCCACATAAAATGAATACTCCCCTTCCTCCAGCAAATAGCAGAAAGCATGTCCGGTTACGCCGGAATCATCATAGGAAGCAAAGGTGTAAAAGTCGGACTCCAGAATTAGTGTCTCCTCCCGGCCGGGCAAAAGAAGTCCGGTTTTTTCAAATCCGCAAAGCACTCTGGCAGCCTTTCCCAATTTTCCGCCCGGCGCCTGACAGTAGAGCTGTACAACTTCCTTACCGGCTACATGTCCGGTATTTTTTACCGATACGGTGACACGAACCTTATCCTCTTTTACTTCAAAGCCGGTTCTTTCAATGGTAAATGTGGTATATGACAAACCGAAGCCAAAGGGAAAGCGAACCCGATCCTTTCGGAAAGTTTCAAAATAGCGATAACCCACATAAATATCTTCCTGATAGATATCCTGATGAATATCTCCGAAATTGCGGTCTGAAGGATGGTCCTCTCTGGAATATGCAATGGTATCGGTTAATTTTCCGCAGGGACTTACATTTCCGAGGAGCACATCCGCCGTACCGAGACCACCGATCATACCCCCTTGCCAAGCATACAGTACCGCATCCGGCTCATAAGTATCCACGAAGGCCATATCAATCACTGCTGCCACGTTCAATACCACCACAACCTTTTGGAAGTATTTACGGGCTGCTGCCATCATCTTTTCTTCCCCTTCGGACAAAAGAAATGCACCCTTTTCCATCTTATAGTCCATTTCCTCGCCTGCTGTACGACCGATAATAATCAGGGCCGTCTTGGAGGTTTTTGCCACCTCCTCCAACAGGGAATCCTCCAAGGGCATTTCCACCTGAGACCAAGGCTCTCCGCCCCAGCCTTCTCCCTGATCATAGGGATGCTCCGCAACCCACGCGGTATAGGTTTCCAGCAATTTCCGGTTTAAGGTAGCGCCTCTTCTCTTTAAGCCTTCCGGAATGGTAACCACTTCATCTACGTTTACCATACCGCCCGAACCGGTACCGCTTTTATAATAATCCAGCTGAATACGGCCAAGGATTGCCACTTCTTCCCCCTTGCAAATGGGAAGCGCGTCATTTTCGTTGCGCAGCAAAACCATTCCTTCCTGTACCGCTTCCACAGCCTTCTCAAGATATTGATTCCAATCAAGTATTTTTTTCATATCAATCCTCGCATTTCGCAATATGATTCTATTTCGTTTTCCACTCTATGAGCATTTTCCCGATGCATTTTTCCATCTATACAAGTACACGATTTAAAACAGGATCTTCCAGGACAAGCTTCTTGGCTGCTTTCCTATACTTTTCTTCATGCAAATAGGTGTGTCTGTGAGGCTTAATGGAGGGTGCCAGATCGATGGCGCGAAGGAAATCCTCCTTCTTCATCTGCAAAGTCTCCACATAATCCCAGAAACCGGTTTCCGTCAATACGGTATTTACACGCACGTAGCGATGGTCCTGTACCTTCGCCATAATGTAGGTAGCGATACCCACCTGAATACCGTGGAGCTGAGGGCATTCCAGAATCTTATCCAGCGCATGGGAAATCAAATGTTCGCTACCGCTGGTAGGTGCCGAACTTCCCGCTATTTCATTGGCAATACCGCTCATGGACAAAGAATCCAGAAGCTCCTTTAGGAAAATCTCGTCCTGAATGGTTTCATAAGGAGTTCTCACAAAGCTGTTGACTGCCTTTTTTGCAATCATTACCGAGAAATCATTTATGACACCCACTCCATGCTCTGTTTCATATACCCAGTCATACAGAGAGGTAATCTTGGAGACCATATCCCCGATACCGGAATAAATAAAGCGCACCGGCGCGGTACGAATCACTTCTGTATCCACGATAATTCCATAAGCCAGCTTCGCCGGAACGGAGGTGCGTCTGCCGTCCACAATCAAAGAAGCACTGGCACTGGAGAAGCCGTCACTGGAACTGGATGTAGGAATGCTGATAAACGGAATTCCTCTAAGGAACGCGGCATACTTACCTGCATCAATGACCTTACCTCCACCGATGGAAACCACAGCCTTCGCCTTATTGGATATGGAGAAAGCCAGGGTAATGATATCGTCCATGGCTACCGTATCCAGTTCCCGATATTCCAATACCGAAACACCTGCTGCCTTCAGGGAATCCATTACCTTCATTCCGAATAAGTCAATCAAGCCGTTTCCGAAATAAATCACTACTTCTCCAAAACCTTCTTCTGCCAAAGCCTTGCCGACACCGTCCAAAGCATTCTTTCCAACCTTCAGAATCACAGGAATCGAAATACTGTCATTTTTATGCATAAAAATCGTCCTCCGTTTTATCGCCTATTTTTCCATTATCTTTTATTGTAACATATAACCCTTAAAAATACTAACGCATTTTCATGGGAAAGATTTGAAAAATAACAGAAAATGGTGGGAATACTACATTTTTTCGGTAGTCAACCGAGTTATTTTTCGATATAATAATGCTGTTATAATTGACAAATAAATTGTTATTTGGGAGGAAATATATGATTAAGAAAGCTTTTCAGAGCATTTCACTTTCTGCTTTAGGTATGGGAAATATGCGACTTCCCGTTTTGGAAAACGTAGAGGGCAATCCGATTGACTACGAAAAGGCTGCCGAAATCATCGATTACGCCTATGCAAATGGTATCAACTACTTCGATACCGCCTACGTATACCATGGGGGTGAGTCCGAGAAATTCCTTGGAAAGGCAATGAAAAAATATGACCGTTCCAGCTACTATCTGGCTACCAAGTTTTTGATCGGTGCAAATCCGGACTACAAGGCAGTATTCGCAGAGCAGTTAGAACGTTTGCAGACCGACTACATCGATTTCTACCTGGTACATGCCGTAGGAGATGGCTCCGCAGAGGATTACATCAAGAGTGGATGTATCGATTATTTCAAAGAATTAAAGGCACAAGGTAAGATTAAGTATTTAGGTTTTTCCGCTCACGCGAGTCTGGGATGTCTGGAGCGCTTTGCAGATCTTACCGACTGGGACTTCGTACAGATTCAGTTAAACTACTATGACTGGTACTACGGCGGTGCCAAGAAGGAATATGAAGCCCTGGAAAAACGCAATATTCCGATTATGGTTATGGAGCCTGTTCGCGGCGGTAAACTTGCAACCCTTTCTTCCGATGCAACCGCAATTCTTTCCGCAAAGAAGCCGGAATGGAAAAATCCCGAATGGGCACTTCGCTTTGTAAAGAGCCTTCCTCAGGTTCAGGTGATTTTAAGCGGTATGTCCACCTTGGATCAGATCAAAGAAAACATCGAAACCTTCCGGGACGCTACTCCGTTAACCGAGGATGAACAGGCAACCTTAAAGGAAGCATGCGATGCATTTACCAAGCAGATGAAGGTACCATGTACCGCATGTCGTTACTGCTGCGATGACTGTCCTATGGAAATCGAAATTCCCAAGTTCCTGGATATCTTCAATCGTTACAAGATTGACGGTCCCTGGGCTCTTGGCGGTATTAAGGATGTTAAATCCAACGGCACTCCCAAGGATTGTATCGGTTGCGGTGCTTGTACCGGTCACTGCCCTCAAAACATCCAGGTTCCTGCTATTATGCAGGAATTGGCAGAATTGATGAATTAAGGAGATTTTCTTATGCATATGGCTGATGCCCTTGTGGCTCCCGCAGTTGCAGGCGCTATGTATGTATGTTCTACCGGCGCTTGTGCACAAAGCATCAAAAATGTTCGTTTGGAAAACGATCCCAGGAAAATTCCCACAATGGGAGTCATGGGAGCGTTCGTATTTGCGACCCAGATGATTAACTTTACCATTCCCGGCACCGGCTCTTCCGGTCACCTGTGCGGCGGTATGTTACTAACCGCCATGTTAGGCCCCAGCGCAGGTTTTTTGACCATGATTGGCGTCTTATTCATCCAGTGTCTCTTATTTGCTGACGGCGGTCTTTTGGCCCTTGGATGCAATGTTTGGAATATGGCCTTTTACGGGTGTTTCGTAGGAGGTCTGCTTCTGTGGAAACCCATTATGAAAAATGGTTTTTCACGTGCCAAAATAGCATTTGCATCTGTTTTGGCCTGTGTTCTTACCCTTCAGCTGGGTGCTTTTTCCGTAACCCTGGAAACCCTGGCCTCCGGTGTTACCGAATTACCTTTTGGCGTATTCGTCTTGGCAATGCAGCCCATTCACCTGGCAATCGGCTTGGTGGAAGGTTTGATTACCGCAGCCGTTTTGTTGTTTGTATATGAGGCAAGACCGGAGCTTTTATGGGGCAATGAAACCGCCAAAGAAAGCAAGCTTTCCTTCAAGGCAACCATTTCTACCCTGGTAGCCACTGCCGTAGTAATCGGTGGCGGTCTTTCTCTTGTAGCTTCCTCCAATCCCGACGGCTTGGAGTGGTCTATGGAAAAAGTTGCAGGTACCAGCGAATTGGAAGCCACCGGCTTTTTCCACAATTTATCTGCACTGATTCAGGAAAAAACCGCTTTCCTTCCGGATTATGCATTCCGGGGCTCCGAATCCGCACTGGGCACCTCCTTCTCCGGAGTGGTAGGCGGTGCGATTGTAATTGCCCTTTGCATTGCAGCATGCTATGCTTTCCGTTTTTTTAAAAAGAAAGCCTAAAGAAAGATTTTCAAATGAATAAACAAACTCAGGCAATTCATAATATTCATGAAGCAGACGAGTTGGCGCAAAGAGACAGCTTTCTGATTTCTCTGCATCCTCTGTCCAAGCTTCTGGTTACCATCGTATACATTATGACAGTAATGTCATTTCACAAATACGACTGGAATGGTCTTATGACCATGTCTCTTTATTTGATTATCATAATGATTACCGGCGAATTGTCCCTTCTTGGGGCACTTCGCCGTTTAAAAATTGTATTGATGGCGGTTTTTTTTCTGGGAATCGCCAATCCTTTTTTCGACCGTGAAATCGCTTATTCCATAGGCGCATACCAAATCCGTTTCGGAATGATTTCCATGCTGACTTTATTTTTCAAGGCAGCTTTTGCCGTATTTGCGTCCTATATTTTGATAAAAACCACTTCCATTGAAGACATATGCTATGCTCTTCAAAAGCTTCACGTCCCCTCGATTCTGATAACGGAAATCATGTTAATTCACCGCTATCTGATTATGATGCTTCGGGAAACCCAGCGAATGTTTCAGGCCTATCAGCTTCGTGCCCCCGGTCAAAAGGGCATTCATTATTCCGCCTGGGGCAGCTTTGTGGGACAGCTGTTACTTCGAAGCATGGACCGTGCACAAAGAATCCATGACGGAATGCTTCTTCGCGGATTTCAGGGAACCTTTTATCCCAACATCAGGACCTATCGTGTTGGTTTCAGCATTCTGTACGCCGCACTTTGGTGTATCGCAATCATAACGCTTCGCCTTGTACCTCTTTTCACCATCATAGGAAGGATTGTAATACATTGAGTAAAATAGAAATAAAAGATCTTTCTTTTCGGTACTTAAGTCGTACCAAAGAACAGAATCCAACCATATTCCGTCAACTGAATTTTCGTGCCTCTGAAAACGAGTCTATCGGCATTATCGGCGCAAACGGCGTTGGAAAATCTACTTTTCTGAGACTTCTGGTAGGTATTTTGACGGAATACGAAGGACTTCTTCAGATTAATGATTTGCCGGTATGCAGGGAAAACCTTACTGCCATTCGCTCCCGACTTGGTTATGTATTTCAGGACTCCGACAGCCAGCTGTTTATGAATACAGTCTACGAGGATGTGGCCTTCGGTCCCAAAAACCAGGGACTTTCCGATGCCGAAATTCAGGCCAGAGTCACAAAGGCACTGGAGAAAACCGGTATTTCCCACCTGGCGCATCAGCCCATTTATAAACTATCCGGAGGACAAAAAAAGCTGGCCTCCATCGCAACGGTTTTATCCATGGGCACCGATACCCTTCTGATGGATGAGCCCTCCGCGGCACTGGACCCGGAAAATCGGGAGCTGTTAATTCAAATCCTAAACGAATTGCCGGGGCTTAAGCTGATTGCCTCTCACGATTTGGATTTTGTATATGATACCTGCCAACGAACCATTTTATTGTCCAATGGTATCATTTGTTATGACGGTCCTACCAAAGACATATTAACCGATCAAAAACGGCTGGAAGAAAACGGTCTTCGTTTACCGCTTTCCTTCCGTTTCCGAAATTTAAATTCATAAACCCGACAAGAAAGGGGATGCAAAAATGAATATTCACGAAGCCTTGGAACAGGTAAAAAACGGAACACTTTCCATTGAAGAGGCAGAACGGTATTTCAATAAAAAAAGCTATGAGGATTTGGGATATGCCAAACTAGACACCTATCGGGAGATGCGTAGCGGACATGCGGAAGTGATTTTTTGTGCCGGGAAGGCTGACGATCATTTAAAACAGATTTATACCCGCCTCTACGAGCAAAACAACGAAGTGTTCGGCACCCGTGCCAGCCGGGAACAATATGAATTGATTCGGGAAATTCTTCCTGATATTGCATACGACCCGGTTTCCCGTATCCTGAAATCCGAGAAAAGCGGGAAACCCCATGTAGGGCAAATTGCAGTGTGTACCGCCGGAACCGCAGATATCGCCGTTGCGGAGGAAGCTGCTCAAACCGCGGAATATTTCGGCAATCAGGTCTGTCGTATTTATGATGTGGGAGTCAGCGGAATCCATCGTCTGTTGGCACACATCGATGACATTCGAAAGGCCAACTGCATTATCGCCGTTGCAGGAATGGAAGGAGCGCTGGCAAGCGTCATCGGAGGCCTGGTGGACAAGCCGGTCATCGCTGTACCCACCTCCATCGGCTACGGCGCCAATTTGCAAGGTCTTTCCGCCTTGCTGACAATGATCAATTCCTGCGCCAACGGTATTTCCGTCGTCAATATCGACAACGGTTACGGTGCAGGTTATATTGCTTCGCAAATCAACCATATGGGAGTAAATGCTCATGAATAAAAACACCTTATTTTTGGAATGTAAAACCGGTATCAGCGGTGATATGGTAGTAGCTGCTTTGATTGACCTGGGTGCCGACCCAAAGGTACTGGAACAGGTGCTGGCTACCATCCCTACACAAGGCTTCCAAACCCGAATTACCCGCGTTAAAAAGGCGGGATTGGACGTATGTGATTTTGATGTGATTTTGGACGAAGCTTTCGAAAATCATGACCACGATATGGAATATCTCTATGGACACGAACACCATCATGACCAGGAACAGCATCATGGACACGAACAGCATCATGACCATGAGCATCATCACAACCACGAGCATCATCACGACCACGAGCATCCCCATGACCACCAGCATGCGCAGCATCACGAGCATCGTGGCTTAAAGGATGTTTTGGCAATCATCGAATCCACGCAGATGAATCCCGGTGCCAAGGAGCTTGCCACCCGCATTTTTACGATTTTGGGAGAAGCTGAGGCCAAGGCCCACGGCACTACTTTGGAGGAGGTTCATTTCCACGAGGTAGGCGCCATCGATTCCATTGTAGATATTATTTCTGTAGCGGTATGCTTGGACAATCTTGATATTCATGAGGTAATCATTCCTTCCATCGCGGAAGGCTGTGGTACCGTGCGCTGTGCCCATGGCATTTTACCGATTCCGGTGCCTGCGGTAGTCAACATTGTATCTGCACACAATCTCTCCATTACCCAGGGAACCACCCACGGAGAATTGATTACCCCTACCGGTGCCGCTATTGCCGCAGCCATCTGTACCGACAACCAATTACCCGCCACCTATCAGATCAAAAAAATCGGTATGGGCGCCGGCAAACGTGCCTATGACACCCCCAGCATAGTTCGCGCCATGCTGATTGAGGAAGCTTCGGACATCCCCACCGATACCATTTGGAAATTGGAAACCAATGTAGATGACTGTACCGGAGAAGCCCTGGGCTTTGTCATGGAAAAGCTGTTGGAACAGGGTGCAAGAGACGTCCATTTCTTCCCGGTTTTTATGAAGAAAAACCGCCCCGGCTATCAACTGAATGTCATCTGCACAAAAGAGCAGATTCCTCAGCTGGAACAGACTATTTTTGAAAATACAACCACCATCGGCATTCGCCGGGTTTGTATGGAACGCAGTATATTAAGCCGTCGTCAGGAAACCGTAAACACGCCGTTTGGACCGGCCAAGGTAAAGGTTTGCACCCTTGGAGATACCTTGCGCTATTATCCCGAATACGAGTCTGTGGCAGCGATTTGTCGCGAAAAAAATATTCCCTTTCAGGAAGCTTTTCTGGAAGTGAAAAAAGCTTGTGAGGAGCAATCAGTCTGAATATGAATCCGGATACTTCAAGAAATACCCAAATGACCAATATTGAGCAATTGTACTCTGCACTTCAGGAATATACCAAAGCCGATGTGGCCTTGGCTTTTTCCGGTGGTGTGGATTCTGCCCTTTTACTGGCGCTTCTTTGCCGTTTTGCTGCCGAAAATCACACGAAGGTGTATGCCATTACCGCTTCCACCAAATTGCACCCTGCAAAGGATTTGGAAATATCCAAGGCCCTTGCCAAGGAATACGGTGCAATCCATTTGGTGGTGGAAATTGATGAATTGGAGGAGGCCGGAATTCAGAACAACCCAAAAGACCGCTGCTATCTGTGTAAGCTTGCAATCTTCCAAAAAATTTGCGCACTGGCCCGGACCTATCAGGTAAATACCATTCTGGAAGGCACGAATCTGGATGATTTGGGTGTCTATCGGCCCGGCATCCGTGCCCTTCGGGAGCTTCAGATTATCAGTCCTTTGGCCGACTGTTCCATTTCCAAAGAAACAATAAGAAGCCTGGCCGCAAAACTGGGACTCACGGTCTCCAATCGACCGTCCAGTCCTTGTCTTGCTACCAGACTTCCCTATGATACGCCTATTGATTATGCCTTACTTTCCCGTATCGACAAAGGAGAACAGCTTCTTCGTCATATGGGCTTTTATAATGTCCGCCTTCGTATCCACGGCTCTGTTACCCGCATCGAAGTAGACCAAACAGACTTCCAACAGATTCTGACCAAACAAACCGAAATCCTGTCCGAGCTGAAAAAGCTGGGTTTCCATTACATTACTCTGGACCTGGAAGGCTTTCGCTCCGGCAGCATGGACGAATAACCGGCTGCCATCTCTTTTTCTCCTTTTCATCCACCTTTGGGATTATTCCTCTTCGAACTGTGCAAATACTTCTGCAACCTTTGCGTATTCCTCTTCATTTTCGATACGAACGATTTCACTGTGGTCCTCTTTCTCTACACGCTTATAAAGAAAAAGACCATCCTCTTTGATTTCGTCTCCCTCTATCATGGCTGCTGCCACGTAAGCATTTCCTTCCACCTCAAAATTATCCACTACCGCGAACTCCAACGTTTCACCCTTGGAAGAAGTATCGGTAAACACTTCATATTCTTCGTATTCTTCATTTGCCATAACAAGAACCTCCTTTTTTGTATCTTTGCCCCTCATTATAACACGAAAGAAATCCTCGGTACAACTCCCCGAGGATTTCTTTTTCCACGCTTATGTTCGATAAAACTTCACAACAAATTGAGTTCCTACTCCCACTGTGCTTTCTACCGAAATATCTGCACTTTGTTTCAGAAGTATCTGCTTTGCCATAAACAAACCGATTCCCACACTGGTTTCCGAAGGATTGGAGCCTTTGTAAAAACGTTCAAAAATATAGGGAAGTTCTTCTTTGGATATGCCGCAACCGGTATCCCGAATCTCCAGAAAAGTAGTCAGGTTATTCTGTCCGTAGGAGATACAAACCCTTCCCCCGGCCCGGGTATGTTCCACACAATTCTTGACAATATTGGTGATTGCCTCAATCGTCCAGGCCTCATCGCAAACAATCGTAAGTTCTTCACCCGGCGTATCGCATGTAAGCTCTACCTCCCGCACCTCCGCCAGGATTTCCAAAGAGTTCATCACCCGCTCCGCCAATTCCTGCATCAAAACCTTTTCTTTTTTTAGGGTCAGCACATTCGCCTCTAACTGCGAGATTGTCAGAAGATTTCGAATCAGCCAGGTAATTTTATTCACTTGTATCTGAATCTTCCCCACATACTCAAATCGTTTTTCTTCCGGCAGCTCCTCGCTTTGAAGCAAATCCACCATAATGGTAATTGCCGAAAGGGGCGTCTTTACCTGATGGGAAATATCGGAAAGCATATCTGCCAAATAAGTCTTCTCTTTCCGCTCATTGCTGCTTTGTTCCCTTAGACGTGCGACCACCTTATATATTTCACTCTGTAAAACCGCCAGATTACCTTCTCGAAATTCCTGAAGTTTGGGAAGCTCCAGCTGATTCTGTACATCCGTCAGATATTGAATCAACTGATTGATTTCCTTCTTCCTTCGAAGCTGATAGAAAATGCGCTCTGCCAGCAAAAGGACAATGATTCCAATTAACAGTAAATAACCCACAAGTTTTTCTCCCGATTTCACTAATTCATTCGATAGCCCATGCCTCGAATGGTTTCAATTAACTGGCTGTCCTCTTCATCTCCCAATTTCTTGCGAAGACGCTTCATATAAACCGTCAGCGTATTATCATTTACAAACTCGCCCACATCATCCCAAATCGCATTCAGGATTTGATTTCTGGAAAGCGTCTGACCTCTGTGATTCAAAAGAAGCAATAAAAGCTTGTATTCCATGGCGGTGAGAATCACTTCCTCATTGTCCCGATATACCTTACCGGTCTGCATATTCACCAGATTCTTTCCCACCTGTTTGACCGTAGCATCGGAAGCCTTATCTCCCCCGGTTCTGCGCAAAATTGCCGCCATACGAGCCAATAATTCCCGCACCCGGAAGGGTTTCGCAATATAATCATCCGCCCCGATTTCCAAGGCACGGACGGTGCTTACCTCATCATTGCAAGCCGTCAGGAAGAGAATCGGCACCTGCATGGTCTTTCGGATTTCCTGGCAAACAGTAAATCCATTTCCATCCGGAAGCATCACATCAAGGAGGCAGAAATCCATCTTTCCGCCCCCCTGAATATATTCCATGGTACTCTTTACATTGGAGAAATGCTTAACCTCATAGCCCTCTCCCAAAAGGGAAAACGTAAGGCCGTCCGCAATCATCTCGTCGTCTTCCACTACCAGTACAATCATGTCTTCCTCCAAACAACCAAACTACATAATGACTATACACTATCATTGCGAATGTTCTCAAGTATATTTTCATCCTTTACACGACGGAAGAAACCGATTGTAAGACCAAATACCACCAACACCGTTCCAACGAATGCACCGGCCACCAGACCATATGGTACCACAATATTCAATCGGCCTACCAACGCGTTCAGTCCGTAGCGAATCAATGCAAAGAACCCTTCACTCAATAAAACGCTGATTAAAAAAGCTTCTGCCAAAATACCACCGGCCTCCAGGCAAAGCATTTTTTCGATTTGCTTTCTGGTCATTCCCACAGATTGAAGCACTGCAAACTCCTGTTTCTGGTCCAGAATCCTTCCCTGGATGGAGCTGATTAGATTCAACAGACAAATCATGGAGGTCAGCACTACGAAGCAAATCAGCATCCAGTCCACCAGGTTCCCGATTGCGGTGGAGAAGGTTTTGGCCATTTCCGCGTAATCATCAGCCACATAAATCAAATTATCCACAGCACCGGACACCTCAATCAGTTTCTGCCTAACCGCCTTTCCGTCCCCTTTGGGGGTAATAATCAAATCCGCGGTTCCAAACTGATAAATACTATCATGCTCCAAGGAAGCAGCCAGTTTTTCGGCCGATGAACGGTCCATAAGCAGTGTGAAGAAACTCTCTCCGCTAACCTGTAAATAGTCTCTAAAATCCTCTTCCTCCGCAATCGCACCTATTGTAATCTCTGCATAATTTGCATTGTCTACATAGGCTTGAAAGCTGTCTCCCACTTTTAGGGAAGAAGCATGCGGTATATCATATGCCTTGAATCCCTCGGTTTTTCCGAAAATCAAATTTTCCGTAGTAACAGATCGATGATCCAAAAGGATACCGGAGACTCCCGGGGAACGATACAGGATATCTTCATTCCCATGACAATTTTCTGCAATTTTCCGAAACATCTCATCCGGTAATACTACCAAAGTCATCCCGTGATTTCGGTACTCCACGAAATGCCGGTTGTAAGCTTCCTCTATACTGCTATAAACAACATTTCCTTCTTTATCCTTTTTCTCCGTGATATTTTGGGCCTTCATAATCCCTTTCACTGCCTCCCGGTAAGCATCACTTACAAAGGAATCCTCCAGATAGAAGGCGTAAATTTCGCTTACAATTTCCTGTATTTTTTCTATTTCCGGATTGCGTGAAAGTTCTTCTTTTAACGCCTGATAGTCAGAATTTTGGTAATATCCCTCCTCTGCCTCTTCTATCTCGAAATATTCCAGGTATAAATCCCCCGGCTGTCGATGTAAACGAAGCTCATATTCATTGCCCAATTTCTTATCCAAAACCGTATGAATCCCCTTGGATGCATAGGATGTTACCAAAAGAATCACCAAAAATACAGTGATTGCCAGGGAAATGCCTCTGCGTTTTCTTCTTTGACGTGTGAGAAAACTACCCGCCAGCATTCCTTCCGCGCCAAGCCATTTTCCAAGCTGTCGGGAAGTGTTGTACTGCTTTTTATTTTTTTCTTCCCCACGGATGCTCTGAATTGCGCCCACCTTACTGATGTGTCTTGCAGGCAAATAGGCAGAGACGAATACCGTTAGGATGCTAAATGCAATGACAAATAAAACCGCGGATACCGTAATCTTTAATGAAACCGGTATCTGACGCACCACCAAATCCATAAACAGCACCTGCTGGATAAAGGGAGATAAGAACCTCATGCCAAAATAGATTACCGGCAAACCCAGACCAAATCCCAAGGGTAAAGCGAGACGAAGTAACGAAAAGGCCTCATAATACACACTGCTTCTCTTTTGTTTTCCGGTTGCTCCCACCGAGGACAGCATTCCCAGATATTTACATCTCTCCCGATAGGACAGGTTAAATACATTGTAAATTAACACTACGGAAGCCAAAATAATCAGACTTAAGAAAAATACCTCACAGGCTGTTATCATAAAGTTTAAGTTTTTGTCCCCGGATTTCCCGGAAAAAATCATAACATAATCATTCTCTTCGCATTGCTTTCCTACCAGATTTTCCAGTTCCCAGATAGAGTCCACTTTCAAGCGGTCTAAATCCAGCATAATGAACACGTTATTTTCTTCCGAAGCATTCAAATAAAACGCTTCCTTTTTAAGGCAGGTATAAGCTAACGCACCGGCATCGGAGGAAAGGTCCGTATCTGTGGATTTCATGATGCCCACGACGGTATACTCCATGGGATCCCCTATATTTTCATAAAGAATCTGAAAGCTGTCTGTATCTGCAAAATAGGGGAAGCTGTCCGTGATATCAACCACTGCCCCCGCCTTCAAAGTCACACCGTCATATGGGAAAAAGGTCTCTCCCTCCGTTAGCAGGCTTTTTAGCTTTCTTCCAAAAAACTGAGCTGAAAAGGTTTGTCCCAACAAAGATCTCTGGCCGGAAAAATCATAATCATCGTTCATAAACGCCGCATAAACCGACTCGCTGACAATAAGCTCTCTATCGTTTTGGGGCAATCTACCCGCAAGAACCGTTACATTGCACCAGTCAAACCCTTCTGCTTCCATTCCTCTGATGTTCAAAAAAGGTCGATTCTGATTTTCCGAAAAGGGAATGGTTGTCAGTCCAAGATGCTTTGACTGCACGGTCTTTTTTACGTAATCGACCCGGGAGAGGCGGCTGTAATCTTCCTGATTCAAATCATAAAAAGCAATGTGCCATTTTCCATTTTTTTCGGAAGCTACCTCCCGCATATATTCTATGGCCGTGTCTTTTCCCACAAACACACAGGTCAACAAAAGCACCATAAACACAATGCCAAGAAAAGTAGTGAGGGTACGCTTCTTATTCATTTTCATGTATTGTCCGGTAATCTGATGGACAATCTTTGTATTTCCCATGATTTTACCCTCCTAGCGCACCTCGTCATTTCCCACAAAGGAAGCTCTCTCTGACTTCAGGGAACGAATTCTCTCATCGCGAATGATATGGCCGTCCTCAATACAAATCATCCGGTCCGCCATAAGCGCAATACTTTCATCATGGGTGATCAGAATTAAGGTCTGATTCTGCTCCCGATTAGACTGAATGAGGAGCTTCATAATCTCCTCTCCGTTCTTACGGTCCAGGTTACCGGTAGGCTCATCCGCCAGCACAATCGCCGGATGATGAAAAATTGCTCTTCCGATGGAAACTCTTTGCTGCTGTCCGCCGGAAAGCTGACTGGGGAGATTATTCCTTCGTTCCGTCAACCCAATCTGCTCCACCACCTGGTCCAGGCGTGCTTTGTCCATACCCCGTCCATCCAAAAGATAAGGCAAAATAATATTTTCATCCACATTTAATACCGGCAACAAATTGTAAAACTGGTACACCAGGCCGATTTGTCTTCTGCGAAAAATAGCCAGCTTATCCTCATTCAATTTATGAATATCGGTTCCGCAAATGGTAACGGTACCCTCGGTAGGTTTGTCCACACCTCCCAGAATATGAAGCAAGGTAGACTTTCCACTTCCGGAAGGACCGATAATAGATACGAATTCTCCTTTTTCCACGCTGAAGGACACATCGTCCAAAGCCGCAACCCTGGTCTCTCCGCTTCCGTAAATTTTACTTAAATGATCACATCTTAATATTTCCATTATTAACCTCACACTATGTTAAAGCAGTTTCGCTTCTTTCTACTCTTTTAGCATACTATAACAAGATGACAATAAAATGAAAAGTAAAGTGACTATTTTGTCACTTTGATTTTCTCCCAATTCCCCTCCGCCTTCGGCGTCGCTTGGTTTCCTGCCTATAAAAAAAGATACGTTTTTTTCGAGAGAAGAAAAAAATCTCTACAAATAAATTAGCAAATTTATCCGGAATCAGCCAAAGCTATCTACGCGATATTGAATTAGGTAACAAGAATCCAACAATCGAAATATTGTATCAAGTGAGTAAAGCACTTGATATCCGTTTGCAGGACTTCTTCGAGGACGAGAAAACCTCGATGCTGGAAGACGATCCGCTTATATCTCAAATCTACCAATTAACAACAAAACAACGGGAAGCCCTTCTTGCTTTTCTAAATACACTACATTGAGAAAGGCGTCATAAAAAATGAGATAATCGTTTTTTCATGACGCCTTCCTCTGTGCTCAGAAGTGCCTTTCATTCTTCTGCAGTCATATTCCATCCCTTCTCCCAAACACAAAAAAGCCGAGACCTTCGTCTCGACTTTTTCGTGTTTGTTTGTAATTTTTCAGTACAAAAATATCTTAAGAAGAAAAATCTTCATACTAACGGGTACATGAACTCTTTTTATCATATAAATAAAATAATCCGCAAATCAAAAGAACACCTGACACCTCTGCAATCAGTGCCCCAACGGTCATCAGTATCATACTCATCTTCCCCTGTCCTCCTTTAATATTGTCGCCATTTTTGACTGCTTTGAAACATTCAGATAGTAAAGCGGAATACCTACAAAAATCGCTCCACCAATAATATTTCCTATGGTAACCGGAACCAAATTATTCACCAAAAAGGTTTTTAAATTCAAGGTTGCCAGTTTCTCCGCCGTAAATCCGTACTTTTCACACGCAACTACTACGTAGGTCGGATTTCCCTTGCACAACAGGCCGGCTGTAATGTAATACATATTGGCTACACAGTGCTCATAACCGGATACAACAAATGCAAAAATGACAAAGAAGGAAGCCATGAGCTTTCCGGTAATATCGCAGGCACACATAGCCATCAGCACCGCGGCACACACCAAGACATTACAAAGAATACCCGAGGATATTCCCTCAATCACATTAAGATTCACCTTCCCGATAGCCACCTTGATGGTATAAGCACCCAATGCGCCCTTCGAATAATTCAGTTGTCCGGAAAGATAATTTAGAGAAGCAATCAACAAACCGCCAACAAAATTTCCGATATAGATAATCAGAAACATCCCGATTAATTTTCGAATACTGAGAATTTTCTCCGGCACACCAATGGCCAGCATGCAATCTCCCGTAAAAAGCTCAGCTCCCAATAGCACCACCATCATCAAGCCTACCGGGAACACAATTCCGGCCATCACCCTGGCCAGTCCCACATCCGCAATTCCATGGGCCGCCACATTACTGCCGGCAGCTCCAAATGCGATCATTGCGCCGGCCAAAATCGCCTTACCAAAAAGCTTTTTTGACGGAAGATCTCTTTTTTTTGCTATATTCTCTGCATACTTTTCCATAACCGATGCAGCATCCAACATCCTACTCATTCTTCCATATCCTCTATATACTAAACTTAGGCAAAGTGTAACATGGATATATAAAATTCGGTAATATAAATAAAAAGGGGCCGCTATACCAAATACGATATAGCAAGCCCTTTTTATTCCATATATATTTTTATATAAGGTTATACAATTTTTTGGGAGCAAACCTCCACTTTTGATTCGTACAGTTTTTTCTGAAACAGTATATCATAGTCTGTCAGCTCGTAATCATCCCGATAAATCAAAACGTCTTTATATTTATTGTGCGTAGAAGCGCATGCCCTTTGAATCAGATGATTCTTTTGCAAATATTCTTCCGGAATCGGCGAAACCCACATATACGTGGACGGAACATTCGCCAGCAGGTCAAACTGGGATCCCCTCTCATATACATAGATTACTTTATCCTTCATCTCTCCCGATGCGGAGGTCTTTACCAAATGTTCCCCGGGAATTTCGATATCTCCGTGTGTAATCATAACATATGGTTCCAAATCCTCCGGACGAATCTCTGTCTTTTCCGCCAGAGGATGCTCTTTGGACATTACCAGCACATAATCAAACTCCCAAATGCTTTCAAATTGCAGATGATTGCTTTTTACGCAGTTAACAAAGTAATTCTCCTCTGAAATCGGATATCGGATGATTCCCATATTGTATCCGCGATCCGCCACGTTTTCAATCGTTTTTATCGCATTGGTCTCGTTTACGGTAATCTCCATTTCATCATTCATACGCATTTCGGAAACAAAAGAAGTAAACCCATTTGCAATATAGCTGCCTCGGGGAATCGAAATCTTGAATCTTCTGTTCAGACTGATATTTTGCCCCGCCAGCTTTTCAATTTCCTTCATTTGGTCCAAAGCCTTTTTTGCATGATAGAGAAAAGCATCTCCCTTATCGGTAACCTTAATTCCCGTAGAAGTTCTGACAAAGATGGTATAACCCAGCTCTTCCTCCAGATCCTTAATAGCCTTGCTTAAATTGGGCTGGGCAACAAAAAGATTCGCCGCCGCTTTTGAGATTGAACCCGCTTTTTCAACCTCCACCGCATATTTAAATGCCAATGTATTCAATTGCGCCCCTCCCTTCGAAAGAAAATGCGTCTATCGATATATCATTTTTTATATATCAATCCATTTATATATAATATAGCACATATAAATGTTTTTGGTTATTCATAAATCAAAAATGGCTATATGAATTTCTATATATCCCATTATGAATAGGCCAGACATACATTCATATACGCAAAGGAAGTCGTTAACAACGCTAACGACTTCCTTTCAAACCAACTTATTTTCTCTTTGCTTTTTAATACCGGTCCATCCCCGGTCCGTCTGAGAGTTTCTCTACATACTTTTCCGGATTTTTTAGCATGCAATACATATCGTGAAAAGCACCCAATGCCAAAAACTCCTTGTTGCAGCCTGTGGGATTTTTACCGATATCTCGAATCAGGTTATAGCGGCTCATCTGAAATACATACAAATCCGTCATTCCATAGCCTCGACAAAGGGCTTCTCCCGAAAAAGTGTGGTGGTCTACATAATACATGAATTCCCGCATCAAAACAGGCTCCTCCAAAAGCTCTGTCCAAAGCGTGTCCAGCCATTCTTTGTCTCGCTCGGCATAGGCACCGATTTGCTCGAAGGCCTCCAAAGCCAATATTCGTCTCGCATCCAACAGGATTCCACCGCTCATATTATTGTCTACGCCTCTCAATACCTTTTCGCTGATAGTAATTTCGTTTCTCCTGATACATCAACATATCGGCCTGCTTCAATGTCTCCGTAAGCTTATTTTCGAAATCTTCCTTTAAGATTACAATGCCGCAGGATACTTCCAGCACGTCGATATTTTCGCCCTTCCAGGCGGCAATGGTATCTTTGAATTTCTGCAGCATTTCTTCCGTATTCTGTCCTGTATATGGCACAATTGCGACGAATTCGTCTCCGCCGGTACGAAATACCTTTCCGCTTCCTCCAACCACGGTCTGGATACATTTTGCGGCACCTACAATCAGTTCATCTCCTACCGCATGCCCGAATTTATCGTTCATCTGTTTTAATTCGTTCACGTCAAAGGCACAAATGCAAATAGGTTGCTGACTTTTCTTGATATTCTCCAGTTCCAATTCAAAATGTCGTCTATTGAATGCGGAGGTAAGAGAATCTCTCTCCAGCAAATATTTGTTGGTATAATCCGCCTTGTGCTTCGTGAATTTCATGTTCATAATATAAATCGCCGAAAAAATACCCATACTACAAAAAATCAGCGAATTCACACAATTGGTAATTAGAACATCACCTGACTGGGTCCCGGAAATGGCTGCAAGATATACCATCTCGGTGCATGCCACGATTCCGATATAAATAATCAGTTTTTCGCAAAATATTACAGCTGAAAAAATATAAAATGCCAATAGCAATGTGGTTCGAGCCTGTGGTTGGGACACACCGGCGTAAACACCGGATCCCAAAAGCAAAAGGGTGTAAATATAAACCAATGTGTCACAAACATATTTATATTTTCTGGCTACGGTCAAAGCCAAAATGGTCATGGCGAAAAATATTGCCGCAATGGCTTCCATACTTCGAATCCCCATACCAAAATCAGTAAATATTCGGGCCATCAACGCCGAGAAAAATGCCAGGAATGCCAAGAAGGAAAACACCGTCAAATTCTTCCGATTTTCCTCCCGAGCGGCTGGCAATACCTTTCGATAATCCTCTTTATTCAATCCACTGTAAAACAAAACATTCGCTAATTTTTTCATTTGTTTCGTCCTATCAATTGTTAAGGTATCAAACAAAAATCCATCCTGTATTATACCATACCAATATGGTATGAAACAAGCAATAAAAATATGCGAAACTGTCTCTTTCACAGTTTCGCATAGGAATTAACGGTTTATCAATTTTTCCCACTGAAACGTAACCTTCGTCGCATCAATACGGAACTCATAGGCATCCGGCATTCCACCTTCTTCATCCGGAACTTCAAATTCCAGGAGATAATCCTCCTTGGTACGGAAGAAGCGTATCAGATAAGAATTTGCCACTTTTTTGTAAATGTCAGCATAATCACAGGGGGCAATGGGCTCGTCCATAACCTCCTCCACCACATTATCATTGGCATCGTATCTGGTATAGCCTTCCTTAAGAACGGCAATGATTTCCACATTCTCCATGGTACATGTGGTTATATCCGCATGACAGTCCGCATAGTTGCCATTTTGGGAATGCTCTGCCTTTACAATCAATGCCTCCAGGGTCAGCCGAATTGTGTCTCCTTCCCTTTGAAATTCCCGGCAGATACAATCTTCAAAGCCAAAATGATCCAGTTCATTTTTTGAAATAAAAGCCATGTTCTTCCTCCAAATCAAAAGTAGTGTTCTTAGACATTATCATAACACTAATTCCGCAAAAAAGATATTTATTTCACCAAAAGAATCGCCTGTTTTTTGGTGTTTTTTTAACTTGTTTTTTCACGCAAAGAGACTATAATGTGCCTTGAAAATACAAAAAAGAAACCTGATGATGACAATGAATGGCACATAAATCCGGTCCCCGACAACTTCTATCTTACGAAAAA
>DCGY01000003.1:43811-44123 GCA_002314715.1 Lachnospiraceae bacterium UBA1766
AAAGGGACTATATATGAAAATATATGAAACAGCTTATGAAAAGCTGAAGCACGATTATGCACTGGCCACTTCAAACATGGATACTTTAAACTACTATTCTCCCATAAAAAAAGTGCGTGTGCTGCGCAGCATACACGGCATACCATCGGTTACACTGACGCATATGCACGGGGTAGCGCTGGACGGTTTTTCCGTGGACAAGACCATCCTGGTAAACGATGAAACCAATACCACCGATGACGATGTCATCCTGCATGACGCCCAAGAGCACCTGGCACAACGGTTTCACAATGCCGGACTGACCAGACTTCG
>DCGY01000003.1:44217-44783 GCA_002314715.1 Lachnospiraceae bacterium UBA1766
ACCAATATTCAAAATGCGGATTGCATTCACGACCTATTCGATGCAAACGACTTTGTCATCCGGGGAAGCGCCCGAAACAGAGCTAAAAATTTGGCTGAATACCAAAAGATATCCGATTCCGTTACTGTAGATGACTCAGAGGATTATCATCTTCTAAATACCTGTGACGTGATTGTATCCTGCACCTCCACCTGCAACCGNNNGAAGATCAAATTTCGGTCTCCGTATTGAGTAAGCCCCGTATTCTGATTGCGTTGGACACCGGATATATTTTGGACGAGTCCTTCCGAAAGGAATGCGAAGCCTTTTCGGATGACGTGCCCCAAATCAATGCTTATTACGACGAGGAATTTATTTTTGACCGTGGCAAAGTAGCCATGAAGCAGTTGATGAAAGATAAAGATGTGGAAAAACCCAGAATATGCATTTATATGTTTGGTATCAGTTTCGCAGATGCCGAGGTGGCTGAGATGCTTTATCGCCATCAGGTGGAAACCGAATCATAAGAAATACAAATGGGTTGTAACAGGCTTAAGCTATGCCAAAATCGGTAGAGCTTAGGCCTG
>DCGY01000062.1:0-786 GCA_002314715.1 Lachnospiraceae bacterium UBA1766
CATGGAGGAATTAGGTACGATTCAGGACCTTCTCACCATGCACGACTTCTATATGATTGATGCCAAGGTGGAGGAAGTCGCAAGAGCGCTTGGTCTTTTGGATATGGGCCTGGATCGGGATGTTACCGAATTGTCCGGTGGTCAGCGTACCAAGGTCCTTTTGGGCAAGCTTTTGTTGGAAAAGCCGGATATTCTTCTGTTAGACGAGCCCACCAACTATTTGGATGCGGAGCATATCGCATGGTTGAAGCGTTACCTGCAGGAATACGAAAATGCATTTATTCTGATCAGCCATGATATTCCTTTCTTAAACAGTGTTATCAATCTGATTTACCATATGGACAATCAGGAACTGAATCGCTATGTAGGCGACTATGATAAGTTCCAGGAAGTCTATGCCATGAAGAAGTCCCAGTTGGAGGCTGCCTATAATAAGCAGCAAAAAGAAATTGCCGACCTAAAAGACTTCGTGGCCAGAAATAAGGCCCGGGTGGCTACCAGAAATATGGCCATGTCCCGTCAGAAAAAGCTGGATAAAATGGATGTAATCGAGCTTGCCCAGGAAAAGCCAAAGCCGGAATTTCGTTTCCTGGAAGCACGCACTCCGGGGCGTGTGTTATTTGAGACAAAGGATTTGATTATCGGATACAACGAACCTCTGTCTTCTTCTCTTAACTTAAATGTAGAGCGCGGAAGCAAAATCGTGTTAACCGGTGCCAACGGTATCGGAAAAACCACCTTATTGAAGAGTCTTCTTGGTCTGATTAAGCCCTTAAGCGGTTCCGT
>DCGY01000062.1:854-64605 GCA_002314715.1 Lachnospiraceae bacterium UBA1766
AAGAGATCTGGAATGAGTTTCCGGCCCTTAATCAGGCTGAGATCCGCGCCGCACTGGCCAAATGTGGTTTGACCAGTAAGCACATCGAAAGTCTGGTACGAGTGTTATCCGGAGGAGAACAGGCCAAGGTTNNAGCGGAGACAATAGCTGTATCGAAGAAATTTGGCAGGTCTTCCCCGGCTTTACCCAGTACGAGGTACGTTCCGCTCTGGCCAAGTGCGGACTGACTACCAAGCATATCGAAAGCAAGGTGAAGGTATTAAGCGGTGGTGAGCAGGCCAAGGTTCGTCTCTGTAAGCTCTTGAATCGTCAGACCAATCTGCTTTTGTTGGACGAGCCCACAAACCATTTGGATGTGGACGCCAAAGAGGAATTGAAACGAGCATTAAAGGAATACAAGGGAAGCATCCTGATGGTATGCCATGAGCCGGAATTCTATGATGGGCTGGCTACCGAAGTTTGGGATTGCACCAAGTGGACAACCAAGTTATAGTTGTGATAAAATAAAAGAAAAAATCGGAGGTACCCCATGGATATTAAGGCAAAAATTGATGAAATCGTAAAGAAAATTCAGAATGATCCCAAGCTGTTGGAGAAGTTTGAAAAAAATCCTGTCAGCGTTGTAGAGGATTTGCTCGGCATTGATCTCCCCGACGACGAAGTAAACAAGATTGTTGACGCGGTAAAGGCCAAAATCAATATCAATGATATTGCAGGCAAGCTTGGCGGACTTTTCGGAATGAAGAAATAATCGGACACAGAAAATCCCCGAAGATAAACTCTTCGGGGATTTTTTTATCCCTGCACATTTAGTACTCATCCAGGAAATGGTGTCTCTGTCCATCCTTTTTATAAGCAATTACCGTGCTCAGGTTAACATTTTCTGCACTTTTGAAAATATTGTATTCCACGAATGGATTGTTTTTCTTAAGCTCCGCTATCAGCTTCTTGGTCTCCAGTCGTTTGGAGGAAGTGGTTCCATCCTCATGGCAGGTACTGCAGGTTTCGGTAAAATGACATGCACACTGCAGGAAATGCAGTTCGTTATAATCTCTCCACTTACAAATATCTTCTTCCCGCACCAGATACATGGGGCGAATCAGTTCCATTCCTTCAAAATTGGTACTATGGAGTTTCGGCATCATAGTCTGCATCTGTCCACCGTGCAGCATTCCCATCAAAATGGTCTCAATCACATCGTCAAAATGATGTCCCAAGGCGATTTTATTACAGCCCAATTCTTTGGCGTGACTGTACAAATAACCTCTTCTCATTCTGGCGCACAGGTAGCAGGGACTTTTCTCAATGGTATCCACCGCATCGAAAATGTCACTTTCAAAAATCATAATGGGAATTCCCAACTGCTTTGCATTGCTCTCAATTAACGCCCGGTTGGCTGCATTGTATCCGGGGTCCATTACCAGGAAGGTCAGATCAAACTCGACCTGACGGTGCCTTTTGATCTCCTGGAATAATTTCGCCATCAGCATGGAATCCTTTCCACCGGAAATACATACTGCAATATGATCTCCGGGCTGAATCATCTGATAGGTTTTGCAGGCCTTGGCAAAGGGGGAAAACAACTGCTTATGAAACTTCTTACGAATGCTCTCTTCCGCCCGCTCTTTCTTTTCGGTACTGTCTTCTTCCTTGGCGATACAATCCATTAAGTAGGCATTGAAACCGCCAACCAGACTATAGCTTTCCCTTCCGAGGGCTTCGACTGTTTGTGCGATTTCTGCAGATTTCTGACCGCGCTGGCAATAAAATACCAATGCCTTGGCCGGATCCAACAAAGCAAGGGACTCCTTGGCATCTTCTTCCAGTCTTTCTGCCGAAATCCATACCGCATCCGGCATAGTTCCGTACAAAATACTGCCCTCGTCTCGAATATCAATTAAAATATATTCTTCTTTTTCCTTTGCATACAATTGGGAAAGGGTAATTTCTTTCATGGGTTTACTCCGTATGTCGCTCAAAAAAAGTACCTTTTCAGGCACTTTTTTCTCCTTAAAATAATTTCTGAATCTGCTTCATTTCTGTCAGTACTTCTTTTACCGTAATGGAGGTAAGCTTTGGAAAGTCCTCCTTATACTGTTTCTTCAGGGCTTCCTGGTCCTGTTTCATTTCTTCCCACTCTTCCTTGGTAAACTCTTCTTCCAGATACATTTCCTCCAGGGGAGTGTTCAGTTCCTCATCCATGGTATACGCATCATGATACCAGTCTACGATGGGGCAGTAATTATCATAAATCGGCTTGTCTGCGCGAAGAATCTGAACAGAGTCCTTCTGGGTCAGAATCCCTTCTGAAACTTCGTCGCTTATTTCCTCGATAAATGCTTTGTAATTCGTCTCTGTTGTTTTCATAAATCCCTTTCCTTTCCGGGTAGCTCCCGTTTGGAGAAACAACTATGCTTCTTTTCGCGCCGCCATTCTAAATACAATCAAACCGAGAATAAACATTACGGAAATGACGCTGATACCCTTATTGATACTGTTGGTCAGCTGTGATACCAGACCCACCAGGGTGGTTCCCAAAAAGGCTGCGCCCTTACCGCAAATATCATACAATCCGAAAAATTCTCCCGACTGATCCGGCGGAATGATTTTGGCAAAATAGGATCTGGATAATGCCTGAATACCGCCCTGGAACATTCCGACCAATACAGCCAGTGTCCAGAATTCCACCTGATTGGTCAAGAAAATCGCAAAGATGGCAATTCCCAAATATGCGGTAATACAAACGGTAATCAGTTTCTCTGTGGCGAAACGATTTGCCAGTCTGCCAAAAATAATCGCACAGGGGAATGCAACAACCTGTGTCACCAACAATGCCAGCAACAATCCGGAACTGTTCAAACCAAGGGCTTCTCCGTAGGCAATCGCCATATCGATAATGGTATACACACCGTCAATATAAAAGAAAAAGGCTACCAAAAACAGGAAAGTTTTCTTTTCCTTTCCAATATTTCGAAAGGTTTTTCCCAAACGTTTGAAGGAATCGGCAATGGCATGCTGCGTACGCTCCACGTAATATTTCTGCTGATAACTCTTAAGAAGCGGAATGGTCATTCCCACCCACCAGACTGCGGTAATCAGAAAAGACAAAAACATTGCCACATCCATGGAGACACCGATTTTATCTCCACCAAGTACCAATACCAAACAAAGAACAAAAGGCACACAGCTTCCGATGTAGCCCCATGCATATCCTGCGGAAGACACCTGGTCGGCACGCTCATCGGTGGTAATATCCGGCAACATGGCATCATAGAAAATCAAGGAACTGGAATAACCGATTTTCGCAATGATAAATAATATCAGGAAAATCAACCAATGCTTGGAAAGTCCCAGGCTAATACATCCGATTGCACCAACTGCCAATGAGACAGCGAAAATGGGCTTTTTAAATCCTTTGGTGTCGGCCAGGGTTCCAAAGATTGGTCCGATAAATGCAACCAATAAGGTAACAATGGATGCCGCATATCCCCAATAGGCCAAATACTGGGTAGCCGATAATCCTTCCTTTGAGGCAATGGAGTTAAAATAAATCGGCATGATGGTGGTAATGAGCAGGGTAAATGCAGAATTACCCACATCATAAAGAACCCAGCGTTTTTCGTCCTTCGTCATTTTAAAATTCAATTAGTTGTCCTCCTTATGCAAAATCGAACAAAAATCATAATCAAATACAGAATCCAATTCTCCTTCTCCACGGGCTACCCCTAAGAAGGAATCAATCATCGTTGTCGCCAGCTTCACCGCATCCTCAAAAAGCTCCGTCAAATGCTCCGTACATGGAGCACACTTTTGATTTTTTCGATAATTGATAATCAGTCCGTGCATGCTGTCATAATGTCCGGTCTTTCGAAGTCCCCAATAGAGAATCTCCCTCTTAATCTTCGAAGGACAAACCAGCAAATCCAGATAGGTCACCATGCTCTTCTGTGCGGTATATACCTGCTTGGTGGTAATGGGGCCGAAAAAGCTCTGAATCACATTGGCTCCGGCCATGGAGGGATGTAAGTGACCGGTCAGTTTCTGACAGACCGGAGAATATCCGTCCCGAATCAACAGCTCACGGTCAAGCTCTGCTTCAATCTCCGCATGGGAAATACCGGTTTTTTGAATCATCTCTTCAATGTATCCATGACAGGTCACATCCAATGCAAAGTGGCACAAAAATCCGTAAACATAAGACAAATAGGCTTCCTCTTCGCCGTATTTTTCTACGACCTTGGCCGCTTTCTCAAAAAAGAAGCGTCCGGGGCGGTCATGCAAATCGGATCCGTAACCGTTTACCGGGTTATGTGACAGCGCATTATAATAAAATAACAAATCCGGACCGTGTACGCCAAAATTAAATAAATCCGGGTACTTTTGAATCGCCCTTGCGGCGTCTTCATTGATTTGTTTTCGTACCTTTCTTCCCAAACGATAATGTGCATAGGTTGTAGGCATTTTTTCTAACCCCCAAATTTTCTATTTCATCCGATATAATCGGCAGGCATTCTCCCAGGTAATTCTTCGTACCTCTTCTTCGGAAATTCCTTTGATTTCAGCCATCCTGGTCACCACATAAGGAATATTCAAAGAGCTGTTTCGCTTTCCCCGATTGGGTTCCGGGGCAAGGTAGGGACAATCCGTTTCCAAAACAATTTTCTCCATGGGAATATACTCTACCGCTTCTACCAGCTTCTTGGCATTCTTAAAGGTAAGCACTCCTCCGATTCCGAAATAAAAGTCCATATCCAGATAATCTCTTGCAGACTCCTTGGTATAGGAATAGCAATGAACCACCCCACCGATTTCTCCCGCATTCTTGGCACGCATCAAATCAATGGTATCCTTGGCCGCTTCTCTGGAATGGATAATCACCGGAAGTTTCATTTCTCCGGCCAAATCCAGCTGTCTTTCAAACCAAATCTTTTGAATATCCTTTGACGGCTCCGGCCAATAATAATCAAACCCGATTTCCCCGATTGCAACACACTTTGGGTCCGCAGCAAGCGTTCTTACCAGGTTAAGCCCTTCTTCGTCCATTTCCCCTGTTTCACTGGGATGTACTCCGATGGCGCCATATACGTAATCATACTGATGCATCAAATCTGCCGTCTTCTTACAGGATGAAAGACTGGCACCCACGTTCACAATTCGACCGATTCCATGCTCCTGCATGGACCCCAAAAGTTCTGCTCTGTCCTCGTCAAAAGCATCATCGTCGTAATGCGCATGGGTATCAAATATCATACTATCCATTTTCGTTCTCACATTTCACAATAGGTTTCCTATGCCATGTTGCACAGACAATCTCGTATTTTTTCTTTTTCCAAATTCTGACCGATTACAATCAAAATCTCCTGTCCCTGGGAAACCGTTTTTATCTCTCTTTGGAAAGAGGTGGCATTTACACTTCGATAGTTTCCGTCTTGAAGCGGCAAAAATCCCTTTACCCGGAAGACTTCTCCCAACTCTTTCTTTCCAAACAGGTTATCCAAAATCGTATCTATCTTGTCTGCGTCTATTTTCTCCTCCATAAAAAAGAGAGAATCAAACGCATCGGTATGTTGGAACCACAATTTTTCCAAACTACCCTTTCGCCAACCGGCTTCCTTTATTTTCTCAAAATCTTCGGAAAGAAGCAAGTTATTTTCATTCCAAATAAGTTCTTCTCCCAAAGAACAGTCCGCATGGAACTCTTCCAATATCTCCCGAAGTCGGTTTGTCACCGCATCCCTGGTATCATGGGGCATATCCATTTTGCCAAAAAGGATAACACCTGCATTTAAAAGCTGTGTGGCCAAAAGATATCTGGCTTCCTTAGGCATCTCCACAGAAACCACCGGCTCTACCACCGCAATAATGCTACCCGGTGTATACCACCTTTCGATGGTATCCTCCCGCAGTACATCAAAAAAACTCTCTACATCATAAATGCCGGAGGGCTCCACGATAATCCGTTCAAACCCTCTCATGGCCATGGAGATCAATTTCGCGCGAAATCTTCTCTTCCAGTCTTCCACCTTGGCCCCGCCTACGATTTGCTCCACATCACACAAATCCCCCTGCAGGTCCTGCAGCAAAAGCATATCCACGTTAATGGCGCCGAAATCATTCTCGATAATGCCCACATGAATGCCTTGAGAAGTCAGATACTGTGCGTATTTCAAAATAAAGCTTGTCTTTCCGGTTCCCAAAAAACCGGTGACCAAATCCACTGAAATCATTTTAAAACTCCACTACCGCAAAGGAGAGCGCAGGCAATACGATGCCGTCCTCCAATTTTCCAAAGGTACCGTAAGGAGACACCGCCGTGGGATTTTCCAGCGAATTTACAGAGCACTTTTCTGCTCCGGTTAATACTGTTGCGGTGTATTCTCCGGTTTTGTTAAGCTCCAGCTTTGCTTCGCATTCGTTGGAATTCACTACCTTTAAAATCACCTTTCCGGTTCTTTCATTCAGGCTGATACCATAATAAATTCCCTGCTTTGCGGCTTCCTTTTCTTCTCCGTTTGTCTTCAGGGTAACGGTTCCCATATGATTTCCATACATCATCTGCACATAATAGCTGGGGGTACCGTAGCTGGAATCACCGTCAAACCAAATCATATCCGGAGCCCACTGTACATATCCAAGACGGGCAAACAAGGGCGCATAAGAGGCCAAAAGCACCACGTCCGCATTACGCTCCACACCGGTCAAAAATGCAGCTTCCGCCAAAGCGCCTTCCAAAATATTCGCCTTGGTTCCGTCTGTAATTCCCTCGGGATGCGCTGCATACTCACCGGCAAATACCTTTACTTTTCGGTCATATTGATCATAAAAGGTTACCTGATCGTATAGCCATTGGGGACGTACATAATAATGCTCATCTACTGCATAGACAAAGCTTTCCTCGTCCTCGTGCCGGTGATAAAAATCCCAGGCCATGGTATAGCGCTCGCTGGTTACGTCCGGTCCTGCAGAGCCAATCAGCTTCACCTCAGGATACTTGGCATGAATTTCCCGCTCAAAAATTTCATAGCGCTCAAAGAAATCACAAACTTCCGTCTGCCACTGCTCGTTACCGATACCCATCATGGTCAGTCCGAAGGGCTCCGGATGTCCCATCCGTGCTCTGATGCTTCCCCAGGTGGTATCCACATCCCCGTTGGCAAACTCTACCAAATCAATGGCATCCTGCACGCACTGCATAAACTCAGGGCTGTCGATTGCAACCAATTCATCGGACTGGAACTGGCAGGCAAATCCTACGTTCATAACCGGAAGGGGCTTCGCTCCAAGCTTTTCACACAAAAGAAAATATTCGTAATAACCCAATCCCAATGTCTGATTGTAATGATTATATACACTTACAAAATGGTTTTCCGGGCAATTCATATGCACTGCCCAACGATTCCAGTTATGGTTTCTCTGCCATTCCGGCTTCAAACTGTCTTTATAACGATAACGATTATCCAGGGTAGCTCCCTCTACGATACAGCCACCCGGAAACCGGATAAATCCCGGATGGATTGCCTCTAACTTTTCATATAAATCCTTGCGGAACACGCCGCAAACTGCGTTCATCGGGAACATGGAAATATAATCGAACTCCACCACACCGGCCTCACTGAGTACCAGCGTAAAGCAAGCCTTCTTTACGCTCTCGGTAGCCGTAAATTCCAGCTCGTACTTCCGGAATTTGCTGGGTGTCTTATCGGTGCCCTTGGAAGCTTCCATGGTGGCCTCTCCGTATACGACTCCATTCTTTACAATTTTCACGGAAAAGCTTCCGTCAAAACGAGGAGTTCTGGCCCAGAAAAGAACGCGGTATTTTTCACCCTTTACCAAAGAAATACCATCGTAAGCTTTGTTGGCAATACCGGCACCTGCTGCCCCTACGCTGACACGCATATAATGAGGATTCTCCTCCGTATGGGGACTGCCGGTTACCGGTTTCATGGAAACCTGGTCCTGGGAAGGATAAACGCTCCAGCCATATCCCCCGTCATATTCGGTGTAAAAGTCCTTGCCGTCTCCGGTAGCCTTTACAAACTCAAAGGAACGGTTCTCCAGCATTTCCGCATAAAGACCGCCGTCTGCCGCATAGTTAATATCCTCAAAAAACAAACCAATCATTCCGTCCTGAATTGCTACGCCGGTTTCATTTGAAACATTAATTTTCGTGGTAATCATACTCTTCTCCTTTGTGGTGTCTCTTTTTAAATTCCGCAAATCGAAAAAACATCCTGCTCCTCAAAGCATTCTTCCGCCCAGGGCTCCAGTTCCTCAAACACTTTGGCTATATCGCCGCCTCTCTCATAGGCATGCTCCAAAAGTTCTTCCCAATCCTCATAGGTAACTTCCGTCACTCCAAAATAATCAAACTGCTGTAGGTGCTCCTTGAAAAACCGGGACAACCCCAGTTCCCGAAACAAATCCTCCTCCATGCATAAAGAGTCCTCCAGCCAATGATGTGCGTGCACTCCCTTCTGGAATTCAAAGCAGTCCGTTGTATGCCTTTGTTTACGCTCTTCCTCTGTCCAAAAATACTGCATAACCCCTCCTAAACGAGCCTTTTATAACGCGAAAATAGCACGACGGACTTGTCATGCTATTATCTTTCCAATCTGCTCAAAATCGGTAAAGCGGACAAACTCAACCCGCTTCGACGGATGCTCATGAACATTCGTCACTTTCAAAGACTCTGCGAATGCTGTCATAGTGCAGGAAAATGCCTTGTTTTGCAAATTCCCGAATCTGTTCGTGGGTAGCCAGCATACCGCCGTCGGTCTCTCCCTCCTGGAGTTTCACATCGTCCATGGTAAAATCTCCGATGAACTTGTATACATCCACAAAGTAGTTGTCACCCTTTCCCGGGTTTTCTCTCCGGTAGGTAAAAACATACCCGCCTTCAAAGTCGGACACATCCAAGCCGGTTTCTTCCAACACTTCTCTTTTTACAGCGTCCAGAGAATCCTCTCCGGCCATGGCAGCACCACCGGATACCTCCCACCAGCCGGGAGCCCAGGCCTTTGTCATAACACGTTTGGTAATCAAGTACTTCCCGTCCGGTCTACACACCACTCCCAAAACGGTTAAATGATATTCGCCATCCTTCAGAATCCAATCATTGCGCTTCATGGTTCTGCCGGTTCTTTCTTTCTTTTCGTTATAAATATCCCATAATTCCATAAGTTTTCTCACATTCTGTCTAAACTGCTTATTTCAAACGTACAATCACAGCACCATGTTTCGGTACCTTCACCTTTATGCTGTTTTGAAGCTTCATTTCCTTTCCGCTCCAAAGTTCCACGCCCTTCTTGTATCCTTCCAGGTCGTAATCCTCTAATACAAAGCCTAAGGTTTTGGTCTTCTCGGAGATGTTGAAGAGGGCTACATACACACCATCCTGGTCTCTTCTGGGAGCAATCCAGGCAATTTCGTCCTCGGTACGATACAACTGATGGCCGCAATGCGTAGCGGTCTCAATTTCCAGCACCTCCTTATTGGTCAAAAGCTTCAAGGTAAATTCATCATTCTTGGGCAAATCACCGCCGGCAATCAGTGGTGCTCTCATCATACACCAAAGGCTCATCATGGTAATCTGTTCATCCTGTGTGAAACGGGTCCAGTCGTTCGGATTGGTACACTGTCTCAAAGCACCTACCGGAAGCATATCCGCATCCGGCCAATGTCCGGGGCCGGAATGGGTACACCACTTCTCCGCGCGCTCAAACATTGCCAGAAGAAGTCTCCAGTCATCCCAGAAATCATCGGTAATTCTCCACATATTTGCATAGGTCTTCAGGTGCTCTGCACGGTCCAAAGGAGCCGGTCCGGGAGACAGGGACAATACCATATCTCTGCCACAGCCTCTTAAAGCCTCACTAATCAATTCAATTTCCTTCTTGCAATGAGGATATTCTCTTGCAATATCATCAACCTTTACAAAGTCAACACCCCACTGGGCATAAAGTGCGAAGATGCTTTCGTAATAAGCTCTTGCCCCTGCTTCCATGGTTTCACACTTTAGGCCATACATATCCGGATTCCAGCAACAGATGGAATTGGGATTTGCCACCTCCTTGGTGCGATACTCTGAATTGAAAATCGGCAAATCCTGATGGGCTGCCATACGTGGCATACCTCTCATAATATGAATACCAAACTTTAAGCCAAGGCTATGTACATACTCGGCCAAGGGAGCAAAGCCCTTCCCTTTCTTGGCGGAAGGAAAACGATTCTCAGCCGGAAGCAGTCTTCCGTACTTGTCCATACATAAGGTGGAGAATGGTTCATACTCGTGAGAACCGGCGGTAGGCTGATACCACTGAATATCCACTACCACATATTCCCAACCAAACTCCTTTAAATTCTCTGCCATATATTTTGCATTTGCACGAACCTGCTCTTCATTGACAGCCGCACCGTAACAGTCCCAGCTGTTCCAACCCATGGGGGGATTCTTAGCTACCATATACTCAACCTCACATTTGATGAATTAAAAACCTAACTTCTCGATTGCACGCACCAGATTTCTGCCGTATATTTCGGCACCAAGTCCGTTTGGATGAAGATTATCCAAATAATATTCGGAAAGATGGGGTACTAATTTATAGCCCTCAACCACCTGTACATTGGGATATTTTCCTGCAATCGCCTTGATTTTCTCACAAAAAGCGGTCAACAGTTCTCCCGCATCCTCTGCATCCCCGCGCCAGATAGGCGTAATGCAAAGTACCGGCGTATCCTTGTAAACAGCCTTTAATGCCTTATAGTAATCCTCTACCGCAATGATATCGTCATGATACTGATTGGTACCAAAGGATACGATAATCTTTTCCGGCTTGTAACCGGGCATTTCCTCGATAGCATTCTTATCATACACATACCCACCAATGCCCTGATTTAGAATATCATAGTTTAATAAACGATTGGCCACACATACGTAGGTCAACGCAGAACGAAGGGGACCAAAGCCCTGGGTAATGGAGTCCCCAAGCCACAAAACCTTGGGACCTTTCTTTCGCGGGGTCACCGGCTTATCGGTGGTAAAATTGCGAATCCATGCGGTGGCATCCGCAGGAAGATATACAACCACCTGCTTCTTGCCGGCAGGAAGGGTAAAGGAAATGGTACCCTCCGCAGGAAGCTCCTTTACATAAAATACCTTGGTCAAAAGACCGTCAACCTCTACCTCAAAGGAATCCTGGGAGCCGGTCCAAACGATTTTGTAATCCAATGAAAATTCTGTTCCTTCGGTTTCGAACTCCAGGGTTTTGGAAGTGGACGCCGTACATCTTTCATACCAGAAATCAAACGCATTCCTGAAATATTCCATCTGATGCTTGGTGTACTGAAAAGCCTGCAAATAACCATCCTCAGACTCCTCAAAAAACAATGCACCGAAATAAATCTTTTTTAATTCTTCATTCGTCAGTTTCATAATCCTTACCATTCCCAATTTTTACTGAATCTTTAAGGTTTCTCCACCCTTAATCTGATAGGTTTTTCCGTTTAAGAAGAACCATAAATCGCATGCGGAAGGATTTGTTACAAGCTTTCCGTCCATGCTGAATAACAGGCGCTTGAAGGCATCCTGATAGTTATAAATTTCAATGTTGGTGGCATACCAGATATCCTGACGATTTGCCATCAGATTTGCGAACTCCTCGATTACTTCCCAGTTGTTCTTCTCTTCAAACTCGTAGCTGTGTCCCCATAAATAGAACATCTGCGGTCTTCCCCAGCCGCTTCCTTCCAGGAAACGCTTGCCAAGATTCATCAGCTCCGGGTCATTGTGGTGACAGGTTGCCGGTAAACGCATCCAATCGGTGGGCATATCAAAAGCGTGAGAGGAATGAACCGTTCTGGAATAAACAATTCCTACGCTTCTCATACAATCCACCACATCATCATTATAGGTTCCGAAAGGATAAGCCATACCACGTACGATGGTACCAAACTGCTTCTCCAATTTTTCTCTGTCATCCAAAAGATCCTTGGTGCACATATTCATGGGCATGTGATCCAGCCAGGGATGGGTAGAACCATGAACCGCAACCTCAATGCCGTCCCGGGCATACAGCTTGCTTACCTGTGCTTCGGTCATTCTTCTGTGAATCTGACCGGCCGGATATACGGTTCCCTCGGGCGCGTACTGCCCGCTGTTTAAATTAAAGGTTGCTCTTAAATGATACTTCTGAAAAATTTCAATCAGTTTTACGTCCTGCTCCACACCATCGTCATAGCTAAAGGTCAATGCCTTTTCTACACCACCGGGAAACCTCATAAATACCTGTGCCATTTGAAATACCTGCCTCTCTCTTTTATCAAAAACTATTCTACTGTTTCCAACACCTTAAAATATGCTTCCTTGGGCTCACAGTCCTTGTGGAACAGCAAGGGATAACTGGTCTCCTTGCGGAAGAAGGTCAACCAGGTAAATTCGTCTACCAGATTCCAGAAGGTTACTGCGGTAATATTTGCTGTTTTGTTTTTCTTCGCATCCACATAAATCCGGAAAAATTCCTTATAGCGAAGGGCCAATTGATGCATAGACTCTTCGGAAGGATCTGCGTTGTGCATATCCAACTCCGTAATCTGAACCTCCAGGCCCAATGCACCATACATTTCCAATGCTTTTTTGTACTCCCCAAGATCCGGATGATCCATCAAAAGGTGCGACTGCATTCCCATACCGTCAACCAATCCTCTTTCCTTTAAAGGAATCAGAATCTCGTTGATAATCAAATCTCTCTTCCAGTCCAAAGCCGTTTCATAATCGTTGTAAAACAATTTTACACCGGGAGCCGCATACTTTCTTGCACTCTCAAAGGCCCGGAACAAAAAGTCCTTTCCGCAAATCTGATACCAGGTGGACTTACGGAAATCCCCCTCATCAATTGCCTCATTTACCACATCCCATGCATAAATAATACCGGGATACCGAGTCTGTACGAAATCCAATACGGAATGAATGTAATTGTCCAAACGAGTCAGCATGGTCTGTTTGTCTGCCAGCTCACCCTCCTCGTTGTAATTCTCGTAATAAAACCACTTGGGTGTCTGATTATGCCAGGTCAGAGTATGCCCTCTCATGGCAATACCATTCTCCTTTGCAAACTCCAAATAAGGAATGGCACTGTCAAAGCATACCGCCGGATTTAATTTATACGTTTCCGGGTCAGCCTGATTCTTTTCCGTGTCCAGGAAAAACATGGGTTTCATGTCATTTTCACAGGTAAATGTGTTGTATTCTCTTCGGACCAAATCCAAATGCTTTTCGTCCTTCATATCCCATCCGGAAAGCGCCGCTCCAATTTTAAAATAATCCTGAAATGCTGTTTTTAAAGCCATTTCTATCTCCTTTTCGCCTATCTGTTCAAAACTCTTGTCCGGAAAATCATACCATATTCTCCGCCTGTTTTCTATGTCACATCTTGCTCTTTTCAAGGTATATCTTGACCTCTGCCAAGGAATTTAAGATTACATCCGCAAGTTGTTTCATTTCCTCATTCGGCTCCAGCATATCCGGCACCATAATTGCAAACATTCCTGCCGCTTTTGCCGCACGAATTCCGTTATAAGAGTCCTCAATCACAAGGATCTCTTCCGGTGGAACCGGTATCCCTTCTGCCGCCATCAAAAAAATATCCGGAGCCGGCTTGCTGTTTTTCACCATATCCCCACCGGTGATCTTGTGAAAATACTTGCGAAGGCCAGCATCCGTGATTTCCTGCTCCACGATACCGATTCGGGTGGAGGAAGCAATCCCGATATGGTATCCTTCCCCGCTCAGGTATTCCAATAGTTCCACCACACCCGGTTTCATGGGCAAATTCCCATGATCATACTTGGCATGGAAGTTTTTTGAATGCTCTTTTACAAAAGTATCATAGGGAAAATCCTCCCCGTAATAGTCCAGAAATATTTGTCTTGCAGCCGCCGCATTCACTCCAATGCATCGCTTATACGGGATTTCCAGATTCTCAAATCCATACTTCTTCGAAAGCGCAAGCCAGCTTTGGAAGACTGCATTTTCGGAATCGAAAATTACACCATCCATATCGAAAATAATTGCTTTATTCACCGGATTGTATCCTCTCAAATATTATTCTGCTTTTTTGCCATAGCAGGCCTTAAACACATCTCTTACCATGGTATATGCAGGCTTTAGCTGATAGTCCTTGTCCAAAAGTCTGGTATTGGTGGTATCGCCGTCCCGATAATGGTCAATCAGTCCGAAAAATGTAACGTTCGTGATATTGGCAGGACCGCCGCCTTCCAAATCTGCGTTGTGAAGCATTACCATAATACTCTTGTATTTCTTTGCCTGCTTTTCAAACTGTTCGTCCGTCTCCTCCGGTACATCCACCGAAAGCTCTGTAATGTGTATCTCCAGGCCAAGTTTTGCATATTCCCGAATGGTAGTATCCAAATCCGTTACGGAAGGATAACTGATTCCCCAATAGCCCTGCATACCGATACCGTCAATCAGGTTCTTTTCTTTCAGACTCTCGCAAAGCGCATAGATATTTTTTCGCTTGGCAATCTGGAAGGTATTAAAATCATTATAAAAGAGCTTTACACCCTCAGCCGCATATTTTCTTGCATAGGTAAAGGCCATCTCCACATAATCCGGTCCGATGGTACAATACCAGGGGTTTTCCACACCGTCATTTTCCATGCGGCACATAAATCCGCTGTCCTTGTCACCCTTATCCGGATCCACGGCTTCATTTACCACATCCCAGCAATAAATCACTCCGGGATACTCTTCCTGCACATGGGTCAAAAGCTGCTCAATATAGCTTTCCATTCGATACAGCATGGTATCTCTGTCCACATATTCTCCATTGTCCTGATAGTCCACACGGAAAAACCAGTCCGGCGCCTGTGCGTGCCAAACCAGCGTATGACCTCTCATGGACACCCCGTTTTCCTGACACCATTTCAAGGTAGGATCAATGGTTGCAAAAGAAAGGGCGGGCTTTTTGTCTCCTGCTGCCAGATTCGCCTGAGAGCCCTTCTGGTCCAGAATATAACAACTTTTCATCAGATTGGTCATGGTACAGCTGTTGAAGTGTTTTCTGACCACCGTCATATATTCCCCGCTGTTTAGGGTTTGGTTTTCCAAAGTACTGCCGTTAATCCCCACCCCCAGGGTAAAATACGCACTGCAAAGATCCTTTAAGGAGTCTTCGGTTAAAATCTCAGTCAAATCATACTTTTTTCCTTCAAATTCCTTTGCCAGGGCAAGCCAGTATTTCTGTTCCTCCGACAAAACCTCCTCGGTCTCCTCCGGGCTGCTTTCCTCGGTTGTAACCGATTCCTGTGTACTTTCTTCCGTGCTAACCTGCTGGGTTTCGGAAGACTCTTCTCTACCCGTATTGGGTACATTATTTTCGCTTCCGCATGCCATCAGTCCGAGACTAAGCACCAACCCAAGCAATAATCCGATTGTTTTTCTTTTCATACCATAATCCTCAACATTTTATACGTATTTTTTGAAAAATGCGCACTCTTCATCATTACATCTGGTAGCTTCCGGATGCTTGATATTTACCTCAAACACATGGGCAACCTCAAGCTGTTCTTTGGTGCCGTACACATGCTGTTCGCAGGGAACACCCAGAGAAGATAACAGCCGGTACATAGGCTCAACATTCCCCAAAAGGAAATCATTCTGCGCGCTCATAATGAATGCCGGTGGGAAATCCTTGGTCATATTTACGGCAGCGTCAAGTTGATCAAAAAGTGCCTTGGGAACCTCTCTATCCAGGCAATCGATATATCCCATAAAGAAATCATCGGTTCCGGACTGAATCATTTCCTTGGCAAAATACGCACCACAATGTAAACCAACCGCTTTTAACGTAATATCCGGCACCTTAAAATCAAACCTTGCGGCAAACTCAGGATTGGTAACAACGGTCGCATAGTGACTTACCAGCTGTCCTCCTGCCGAATCCCCTATAAGAATCAGCCGATCCTTGTCCACAAAATAATCCGCACCCTGTTTTTCCAGGAAAGTCAGGGCCTGATTGATATCCTCTACTGCTGCCGGGAAATGGCTCTCCGGCGCCAGACGGTAATTGATATTCACTACCGTAAACCCTCTTTGAGCCAGATTCATGCAGTAAAACTGATACACCTCTTTCGAGCCGTAAGTCCAGCCGCCCCCATGAATATTCACAATGGTTGGCTGCTTCGCCGTCACACCCTTTTGCACATAAATATCCAACAGATTTTCTACTCCGTAAGGGCCATAAGACAAATCATCAAATCGTCTGATGCCCTCCGGCGTGGTTAAACCTTCATCCCGCTTGGCATCCGCAATCGCCCAATTGGTACGAATATCCAATACCTTTTCTTCGTAAGTCATACCCTTCTCCCATCTATCTTTTCTCTATTTGTTTTCGCGTCTTCCCAACTGCCAAAAAGCTACCGCGCTGGCCGCCGCCACATTCAGGGAATCCACCCCGTGGGCCATGGGAATTTTCACCGTATAATCACTTTGGTCGATGGTTTCCCGAAGAAGTCCTTCGCCCTCGGTGCCCATAATAATCGCCAATTTCTCTTCCTTTGCAAGGGCCGGGTCATCAATCCCTACCGAATCATCACACAAGGCCATGGAAACCGTTTTGAAGCCCAATTTCTTTAATGTGTCTATATCACAGCCCGCTTCCTTTTCCCCTCTTTTTCGCGCTCCCAGAAAGGTCCAGGGAATCTGGAACACCGTTCCCATACTGACGCGAATCGCCCGTCGATACAACGGATCGCAGGAGCAGGAGGTGAGCAATACCGCATCCATATGCAGTGCCGCTGCCGAACGCAGGATAGCCCCCACATTGGTGGGATTCACCACATTTTCCAATACCACAACCCGCTTGGCATCCCTGCAAACCTCCTCCACAGAGGGCAAGGGTCTTCGCTTCATAGCGCAGAGCACTCCTCTGGTCAGTTGAAATCCGGTAAGCTTGGACAGCACTTCCGTCTTTGCCGTAAACACCGGCACGTTGGGGCATCGCCGAATTACTTCCTTTGCTTCCCCCTCAATATGCTTTCTCTCTACCAGAAAGGACACCGGTTCATACCCAGCATTTAAGGCCCGTTCCACTACCTTTGGACTTTCTGCAAGAAAGATACCCTTTCCTTCAAAATGCAAAAGCTGGGCCTCATTTAATCGGGCATATACATCCAGCCGGGGATCCTGCAAATCTTCTATCTCAATAATTTCGCTCATAACTTCTACCATGCTGTATACTGAATCAATGCGTCCTTGATTTCCGGGAAGGTCCACTTTGCCGTCCTTCTGTCAATAATACCAAAGCACTCGCCATCTCCATTGACTACATTGTTATCCCACCATAAACAGCTCATTCCGCGAGCCTTTGCATTGGCTACAAAGAAGCCAGCCAAATCCACGCGGGACTCGGTATTGTAGTTTTTATTTCTGGAACCAAACTCGTCAATCAAAACCGGAGTGCCCTCTGCAACATATTTCTTGTACAGGTTATTCATAAAGGTCACTACTTCGGATTTATTTTTCTGATTATCGGAAGACCAGGTGTCGGTACCGGGATAATCCAGCGCAAAGCTGTAAGGAGTGTACGCATGTACCGCTACGATAATATGATGGTCGTTGTCTACCGGATCGGTAGGAAGTACGTATTCCTCCAACAAAGCGCCCTCTGCGGCTGCATCATATCCGGGGCAGAGTAAATATCTGGTAGCATTGTATCCGCCGGTTGCACGAACGGTATCAACGAAAAGCTGATTTAACCGATTGATGCAGGCAAATGCATCCTGGCAGTCTGCGTTGGTTTTGTCAATCCACCACTCATTGGCATGTCCTACCAGTCGAGGCTCGTTCATAGCTTCCATCAACAGATGATGGTCATAATCCTTGAAACGATTGGCAAGCTGAGTCCAGATGGAAGAAATATACTTCTCAGACCGGTCCATATAAGCCTTGGAGGGATAAAAATACTGCTCACTGTTATCATGATGAATATTTAAGATGACATACATATCCCTGTCGATACAATAATCAATTACTTCGTTTACACGATCCAGCCACTGTTCGCTGATGATATAATTTTCTTTATCACTCAAATGATTATGCCAAGAAACCGGAATACGAATGGTTTGAAAGCCGGCCGCCTTGAGTTCATCAATTAACTCCGGTGTCGTCTTGGCACCAACCCAGGCAGACTCATAGTCCATCTCATTACTAAGCCAGGTACAGTCGAAGGCTTCAAAGGTATTTCCCAGATTCCAGCCTACCTTCAGTTCCTTTACGAAATTTGTTCCCTCGTTTTCGGGAATATCAAACAATTTTACCGTGTATTTGCCAATTTCCACCACATTGTTGGTGGTTGCGGAAGAGGACTCCTTCGTTTCTTCCGCGGAGGAAGCTTCCGTGCTGCTTTCCTGGGTTCGGGAAGCCTCAGTGCTTTGTTCTGTGCTCTCCTTACTGCTTTGTTCTGAACTTTCCTCGCTGCTTTCCTGCGAGGAAACAGATACACTCTCTGTAGTACCTTCCGTTGTACTTCCTGCCGGCGCCTCAGTGGTTTGGCCACAGCCTGACAATCCCAGCACGCATACCGCCGCCAGGGTGCCCAGAAGTGCTTTTATCTTTAATCTTTTCATTGTTTTACCTCCTAAAGTCAGTTGAATTCATTATATCATGCATCCCGAATTCTTGCATTCAAAAAATCCAACTACAACCTATAAATGTTTTCTTCGAAGTCGTTCGGTCTCCTTCCTCACTGCAAAAAAGAACTCTGTTCCAACCATTAAGGTCAAAACAGAGTTCTCATTGTTTCCTTTATTCTCGCGAAATGATCGCATTCCTTCTCTTACAGTCCGTTGACATTTCCTTCAGCAAACTTCTCTTTTACCTTCTGACGTGCATTTTCAGAAATCGCTACATTGGTAAAGGTGATATTGGAACCTACGGAATGATTTCCAAAGGACAAATCACTTCCATCCTCAGCTATTTCCACGTTGGTCAGGCGAATATTCCAGCCATCTCCTACGTTTGCCATCCAGAAAGCAAAGATTGCTTCCGGCATGGTCGCATTGCTGATTTCTACATTACAACCATCGGTGGTTACATTGGTGCCCTCCGGAAGTTCCTCTACAGCAGCAATTGCAATATTGGAAATACCAATACTGCAGCCATCACCAATCTTATCCAGACAAGCACAGAACGCCTTGCCGTCCATCTTGGTGTTGCTTACGCGGATGTTGCTTCCGCAGGTGGGTGTACCGCCATCGATTGCATTTTCCACATCGGTTACATTGCAGTTTGCAAATACAATATTGCAGCCATCTCCCACGCTGTTTAACATAACTGCCAATTCGTTGCCGTCAATGTCCTTGCCGTTATGAACAAACTTATTTTCCTGGGAAGCCTGTGTCTGGCCACCGCCAAAATTGATGTTGGAGAAAATTGCCTTATTAATCTTATCCATTGCGCTGCGAACGGTATCGCTAACGCCCTTCATGGTCTGGTCAACGTTGAAATTGTTAAGCTGCTCATTGATCTGATCCTTCTTGTCGTTCAGCCAGCCATTATAACTGTAATCAGAGAACTGACTGTAGCTTTCCAAATCCTTGGAAGGGAAAATACGAAGGACTGCATCCTGCTCTACGAAGATGAAACGATACTTCACGGTAGCTTCTGTCTTGAAGGGAATTTCATACACACGAAGTGCGGTGTTTCCCCAACGCTTGGAAACCTTGGGCTTATACTGGCACTGAGAAAGGTTGTAAACGTAACGATTCTCCCAATCCTCATCGGTTCCCTCTTCTCCTGCAATCGGCATTACAATAAACTGGGTAGCGCCACCATGTACATCATTTCCACCGGTCATAGCGAAACGAAATACATAATCGGTATCCGGCTCCAAAATTTTGTCGGTGCAAATCTGGGTCCATGACATTCCGCCTCCGATTTCGTACATCTCTACGCTCTCACCGAAAATATCGGTTACAAACATTCTGGTTCCCACATTGTTGCCCTGGCAGGTTTTATCAAACTGAAATTCTCTAGCATTAAAATTAAGAACGATACTCATATCCTCTTCCTCCATATCAGATTCATTTATGGCCGGATTGCAGGATTCTTTGAGACGAATGGTACAGTCGTCCAAATACTCCGCCCGACCGTTTTTCACAAGTCCCCTAGCCCTCTTGGGATAGGTTTGACCTACTACATTTCCAAATTCGTCAAGTACAATAGTGTTTTTTTCCATGGGTGTCCTCCCCGATTGTCTTATATTTCAGGTGCCTATTTTTGTTATGAGTGCCTCTCCAACCTGATGACTTGAGCATAGCATACAAAGCCCTTCAAAACAATTAACAAAGTATTAAAAAAAGAAAGATTTTTTCTAAACTTCCCCTCAGCCTTTGTTTTGCTACAATTGTATCTTAACACAAGGCTTCCGGGGAATAAATCAAAAAAACTGCACGGTAGATCCCTCTATCGTGCAGAAATACGAATTCTCAATCTATTTTCAATTGTCCCGGATAAACCTGCTAACAATCTCTCTGCTTATGAAGTGGTGCCCTCAAACAGCTTTTGAAATGCTTCCTCGCAAATGGTTGTGGCCGCGGTTTTGTCTCCCTCTGCCAGATATTCCAGAAGGCTCTTCTTTAACTGAGCCGCTTCTATGTGTCCCTGCTTGGCAACGGCATCCAAATCCGCGCCGCATACCAAAACATGACATCCGGTTTTCTCAAGAACCACCTCGTAAACCAGACCCAACTTGTGATTTCGCTCAAAATTATCGATTGTCCACACAATCGGTTCAAAGGGCAGCTCATCCAAAATGGTGGAACGGGACTGCTCTACGATATGAAACCACTGGGGAGTGGACCATTCTTCGCAAAGAAAATCAGAAAGTGCCCGGTGATCTTTTTGAATCAAAAGTCCAAGGGTACCCACCGGAACCGGCTTCTTCATCCACTCGGAAATGCCGCGAAACATAGGATAACACCAAAAGTCCGTACAATAAGCCCCCTCCACAGAGTTAGGATTTTCGTTGGGCGCAAGCATCAAAAGAATTTTCTTTTCGGTTTCGGAAGCCTTCCGTGCCTCATCCATACTCTTGCATACACAAATTGTTTGCTTGCTTTCCGAAGGCTTAGGATATGCCCACAGAGTATATTCGTTGCCCTGCAAAATCTCCGGCATGGAATCCTCTTTTTCCTCTCTCTCCACACCCAATGCCAGGGTCAGTCGATATTTCGCAGGCGCTTTTCCCTCCGGGATAGCTATGCGAAACTCTCCCAAGGATTGTCTACCCCGGTAGATTGCATCGGTTTCCCCATTGTACTCCCAAATCATCTCTTTTTTGTCCGGATCAATAAGCTGTATAAACAGGATAGAATTCTCGGGAAGTTCTTTTCGATAATATGCCAAATCCACAGAGAATAAAAACGTTTCTCCCTCCGTTAACACAAAGCTGTCAAAGCACGCTTGCAGCACAATATCATCGCAAAAACTTCTCCACCGGCAAGGCTCCAAAATTCCTTTGGACTCCATCAGCGCATTTAAAGGTCCTACCAGTGCCGTACCCTGACCGGAAAAATCCTGTAAGTCCAGAATCTGGTATCCTGCCAGATAACGGGAACGCATGGCCGTTTCCAGCTCCGCCTTATAGCAGTCCATGGCTAGCTTTCCGGAAGCTTGAAAGAACCTCTCTCCCATATCTCCCAGCTTTGCAGCCTCCAGACGCTCCCGGAAAACTTCCAGGTTTCTGGGCTTGCACACACCGGTATAATGGTCGATTTCCCGGTAATCCGGATACACGCAGTACTGGCCTACTTCATGGGAAACCACCGGGATTTTCGGCACCAATTCTCCTGCCGCCTCGGTTAGCTTCACTTTTTTCACACCGGTTCCGTACTGAATTTCTATAAACCCATCCTCGGAAGCCAACGCTGCTTGCTTGGCATAGGAAGGACGGATGTTTTCATCATAAGTAAAAGACGTATTTGGCTGCATCTTCTGAATATGTCCCAAAGGTGCATCGCACTGTGCATAGGAGCCTCGAATCAGGCGGTCTTTCGAAAAACGCACGCCGGAAAAGAATCCGTCTCCCTCCACAATGGTGGGCACAAACTGGAATCCGTTGGAGCCCAGTGAATACAGGATATCCGGATATTTGGCTTTATATCCAAGCTCCAATTCGTTCAGTGCCTGACCGGAGCCCCAGGGTTCATTTCCCATGGTCATCATGACATAAGAAGGATGTCCCGCATAGGAAGCCAAAGTACGGAAGCCTTCCATGGTCAAAAATTCCTGAGCCGCTTCCGCTTCCGGGGTGTAACCTTCCTCCCCTTTGCCGTACCAGTTTCCCCAAAAAGGAATCTCCGGCTGTAAATAAACACCCAGCAAATCTGCCGCCAGAAATGCCGCTTCCGGAGGACAGCAGGTGTGAAATCTCTGATGATTGATTCCCCAATCCTTGGCAATTTTCATATCCCGTAACCACCCCTGAGCATTCATGGGTGCGAAACCGCTTAAGGGGAAAATCATTCCCTGATGTCTGCCACGCAAAAATACGGGGGCATGATTGATTTCGAAATGGTCGTCTACCGAGCAGAAGCTTCGAATACCGCACCAGGCTGTAGCCGGTAATCCCAACTGCTCCTTATCTTTTCCCACAAGCTGTGCCGTCAAACGATATACCACCGGTTCCTGGTCATCCCAAAGAGAAACCTCCCGGGGAAGCGGAATCCACAGCACCTCATCCGGGTCGCAGACTTGTCCACAATTTTCTGCACAATCGGCAGGCTTTAGGGGATTTATTACCATCGGCAAGGCATTTTTCTCTACCTCCAGATAGGCCATGAGGCTATCCAAATCCGTAGTTTTTTCCGGATGACCCAGTCCTTCTTCCTCCCAAAGAGTACAATCGCTTTCCCGCTCCAGAAATTCTTTTTTCAGGCTGCAACGATCAAAGGAAACCTGCAAGCTTGTGTCTTCCTGCCATTTTGCTTTATTGCCAAGAAAAGCACGCACTTCCAAGGCATTCTTATCCTCCCGATAAAAGGCCTGAATCTGACGCACAAAGGCAGTTTGGGAAATGATAAGGGAAATCTCTCCCAAAATACCATTCCAGTTGGTCTGTGTATCCGGCGAAGTCAAATGACCTCCCGGCGCCGGGTACCCTACATTGGACACCAAAATCGTAAGCACCGGTTTGGTCTTCTTAATTTTGCCGGTAAGGTTAAATTCCTGTGCGGACAAAAGGGAATTCCCGGTGCCGATATATTCTCCGTCCACCCATACATGAGTAAGTCGGGTTCTTTCCAGCTTCAAAGACAGAAAGCTTGTCTGCAGTTCCTCCAAAGAATATGCCGTAAGGTCGATTTCCTTCTGCACAACGCAAAAACCCAGGAAAAGATAGGCATCTGTCAAATATCCCGTCTCCCGAGCCGAATTGGGCTGTCCCTTTTTTCGATAGGAAGTGGTTCCGGGCAATTCGATTGTGTCCTCGAATTCTTCAGGCAACTGATATCTGCTGCCAAAGCTTTCCTCACAAACTCCCTTTCCGTCTTCCCGTGCTTCCATATGAAGTGACCATATGCCGGACAAATCAATTTTCTTCATCATTTTTCTCTCTTTCGCAATCTAAAAACTCTCTGCTGTTATCATACCATATTGCCGCAAAGAAGGGACATGCATAATTACATCAAAAAAATGTATTATTTTGACAATCTATTGTTATTCCGTCAATTCTCTCAGAAACATCTCAAAACACAATCCATAATGGTCGGGAACCTGATTTTCCTCACAATAAGCAATACATTTGGAGACAAAGTCCGCAGCCTTTTTCACGGAATCATAAAGACTGTATCCGTTCAAATACATTCCGGCCAAAACGGCGCTAATCACATCCCCGGTTCCGCTTCTGTCTCCGCCGATTCGATCCACCAGAACCAGCTGAAAATCTTCTGTTCCGCTTTCCGTCTGCTTTGCCTTGTAAATATAATTGGCGATTTGCGTCTGATTGAAAGGGATTCCGGTCACTACAATCTGCTTCGGCCCTTTCCCGGAAAGCTCCCGGCACATTTCCTGCAGCTCCTCCAGGGTTACCTTTTCCTTTGGATATTCCCTGTCCAACAAGGTACAAAGTTCGGTCAAATTCGGCGTAATGATATCCGCGTACTGCACCAATTCCTTCATTTTCTCGCACATTTGGGGCGTATATGTTTTGTATAGCTTTCCGTGATCCCCCATAACCGGGTCGACCAATACAAAATTGTCCTTCGTCCGAAAGCTTTTGATAAAATCAATCACGATTTCCACCTGCTCCTCAGAGCCGAAAAAACCGGTGGCAATGGCATCAAAGGAAAGCTGCAAGTCTTTATAGGTCTGAATATAAGATTTCATCCTGGGGGTATAATCATCAAAATAATATCCCGGGAATCGCATATGGGCAGAAAGGATTGCTGTAGGCACGGTCACCGCCTGAATCTTCATGGCAGATACAATCGGCGCCATGGCTGCAATGGCACATCTTCCAAATCCCGTAATATCATTAATCAGAGCTATTTTTTTCTGCATTTCTATCCGTCTCCTCTTTCTCATACTATCCCAAATATAAAAGAAAACTGGTCATATGAAAATGACCAGTTTGAATCTTTTGCCTGCGAAGAGCCATATTTCACGCCGATAATCGCATCTGCCCCCACTGAACGGCTTTCATCGCGTCCTATTTTACTACATAATTGTAATCATTCAAATTCTCTATCACCTTGTCAATCACAGCCTGATCTTCACTGTAGATTTTCAAATCCAGGGGATGTGTCAAATCCAAACTAAACAAACCCATGATAGACTTTGCATCGACAACATATCTCTGATCAACAATATCAAAATCGTTGTCGAAATGCGCCAAAATATTTACGAAATTTTTTACGGACTCTAAACCTCTAAACTGTATCTTGATAATATTCATATGGAACCCCTCCCAACTTATCATTTGATAGAGTTTATTATATCATATTTTTCGAAAAAAAGTATAATATCGGATGAAATTTCCAAAAAAGTTCACACCCTACTACTACACCTCTATTTTCTCAACTTATACCATATTTCTTCTCTATAGCTCTTCATTTTACTCCGCTTTCGAAAAAGCATTCCGATTTCATCATCCGGATCCTTTTTGCATCGAGAAGAATAACACATCGAAAATTCGATGCACTTTTTACCGTAATTTTGTAATTTCTTACAGCGAGAAATGCGTAAATGCGTTATCCCGATGCATTCATTGACTTTTTTTCGAGTTTTTTACATCGGGATTTGGGTAACACTAATATTTCGATGCATTTACTTCCCGACCCGCAATTCCGAAAAAAGGAGATTTCATACAAAACCCCGGAAAACTGATTTTTTTACAGACCGGGTTTTTTTGCGCGAAAAAAAAGCCTTACAACCGCGACTATATCGCAATCATAAGACTTTCGTGCGCGATCAGGGGCTCGAACCCTGGACACCCTGATTAAGAGTCAGGTGCTCTACCAACTGAGCTAATCGCGCATTTTAAAGGTTTCATCAAGGGGCTTCCCTCAACGCAAGATTGATTATATTACAGGTTTTTTAAAAATGCAATACTTTTTTTAAAAAATTTTCAAAAAAATTTAATGTAGTATATTTTGTTTATTTATTCGTGTTTTTTCTGACATTTCGTACAGTAACCGTACAGCTCCAGCTTGTGTGCGGTAATGGTAAATCCTTCCGTTTCCCGCTCCAAATTCAAATGCCCGAAAGGACAATGCTCCAGGGGTACGCGCTTATGGCAGTCCAGACAAACCGCATAATGGGTATGTTCGCCGCGATTCAATTCATAGCGAGAGGTCTCCTCTCCCATAAAAGCACTACGGTTCACAAGCTTCTGCTCTTCAAAGGTGGTCAGGATACGATAAACTGTTGACAGCGCCAGATTTTCGATTTCTTCTTTTTGCAAAGCGGCAAAAATCTGGGTGGCCGTTAAGGGCTCCGTCGTCTCATGCAAAATCCGGTAAACCGCTTTTCTCTGCTTCGTCCATTTAATATTCTTTGGATATACAATCTCCATACGACCTACTCCTTATCCTACCAAAAAGCTAAACAGAATGCCCATGGCTACACCGACCCCATACAATACGCCCACGATAGCCAAATTTTCTTTCTTCTTGCCATTGGTTCGAAACAAAACCAGCACGCCTACACCGGCATTAGTCAAAAGACCGGCCAGCATGGTACCAAACAAAATGGTCTTTTCCAAATACAGTTTCGTAATAATTACGGAAGAAGCGCAGTTGGGAATCAATCCAACAATTCCGGCGAGGATAGGACCTAATACAGGGCGATTCAAAATAAACTCTGCCAATGCATCCTCTCCGATCCACTGCAATACGCCCTCTAATGCCAGACTGATAATGAATAAGAAGAAAGCGATTTGCAAGGTGTGAATCAAAGCAGATTTCACAATACTTTTGTCGCATTGACAATGGTCATGCTCACAAATCTCATGGATATGGTGCATAGGCTTCTTCTCATGATATACCATATCTACCAAAAATCCGAAAACAATGCCGATGATTACTTTTAGTAACAGAATCTTTCCTATAAGAAGCGGTGCCGCCTGTTCTGAAATCAGAATCGGAAGCATTTCATCCGAAGTGGAAAGATAAATTGCAATCAGGGTACCCATGGTGATGACTCTGCCGGCATACAAACCGGATGCTGCTGCCGAGAAGCCACACTGAGGCACAATACCCAACACACCTCCGATAACAGGACCGAACTTACCGGAGCGCTGTACCCACTGCTTAAATTGGTTGCCTGCCTTATGCTCCAAAAACTCCATGGCCCAATATGTTAAAAATAAAAAAGGAATCAGCTTCGCCACATCCAAAGCCACATCCATTAGCACGTCCAATAACGCTTCCATAATATACTCTTTTCTCAATCCTTTTATTTGCAAATGCAAATCATTTGCATCTGGAAGCTTATCATACTGTATGCGGTAAAAAAAGTCAAGCATATCCGAGGCAGAAATATGACAAATGTCACGCTCCGTTCAAAACATCAATGACAAATAGTATCTGCAAGTCTTCTCCGACCCCGAATATAATGAAGCCATAACAAACAACAACGTTTTTTGAATTGTTTTAGAAAAGAGAGGGATTTGTTATGGAACAGAACAAAAAAATATTTTCTACCATACTTTTATCCGTAGGCGTGTTATTCATCATCGTCTCCGGAGCAATCTTTATTTCACAGACCTGGAGTTTCCTTCCGGATGAATTAAAGAAAATCTGCTTATTCCTGGTAACCGCGTTGATGTTTACCGGTTCCGCTGTGACAGAAATGAAATGGAACCTTCGTAAATCATCTCTGGCCCTGTACTACCTGGGAACCTTTTTTACCGGTTATTCCATTTTGTCTGTGTGCATGTATTTTGAAACCGGTTTGACCTTCACCATAAGCGCCGCTTTGCTGGGCATGCTCTTACCGGTCACCTTACATTATGTAAGAACCCGCAATGCATTTGACTTCCTGTTAGAGGTACTTTTGGCAGATGGCTTACTGTTTTGCCTGTTTACCGATTTAAATGTAAGCTGCCTTGACACCATTTTATTCCCTGCCTCCGCAGTATCCCTTGCATTATCCGGCTTCCTGTACTATTTACAAAAGGAGCATCAGGAATCAGACTCCACCTTCTGGATTGCCTGGAGCTTCTACGGAGTACACAGTATTTTCGTATTGCTGTCTTCTCTCCCCAAGCTCTTTGATGACAATTTTATTTATCTTAATGCAATTGCGGTGGGAATGGTGCTTGCTTCCCTTTCCGTTCTATACATGATTTATCAAAACACTTTGGTACGTGTTATGCAGAGTGTGCTCATGTCCTACTTTGTGCTGGTATTAATGAACTGTTTACGTGCATTACTTTTTGACGACAATCTTCTCCTGATGTTCTTCCTTGCTTTTGCAGGAAATGTTTTGATCATGGCCGCTTTGAACCGAAAAGAAATGGTTATTATCAACGCAGTCGTTACCATGCTGTTTGTATTTTTCCTGATGTTCTTATTTATTTTATGCACCGCATTCAGCGGAACCTATGACAAGTATTATCCTTTTGCAACCGTATTTGCCGCAGGCTGCCTTCTCAAGGTTTTCCTTTCAAAGGAAAAATATGATTGGAAAGAGCTGACAAAATGGTGCACAAGCTTTGTGGCGCTGGATATCTGCCTTGGAATTTCCGCTTTCCGGGAAGCCTTTGCCTTAGATAACTGCTTCCTCATGGTGCTTTCCATTGTTTGTCTCCAACTTGGTATGTTTTTCAAAAAGTACGAAGTGGTACAGTCTCTGGCCAGAGTATTCGCCCTTTGTTTCTTCCTGGTAAACTTTATCGCCAACCCAATCCTTCCGGTTAAATTTTATACCGCGAAGGGCCCGGTAATTGATTTTACCGTAGAACATGCATGTATTTTAATCGGCCTTGGCATTGTCCTTTTCGGAATCATTTGGTATCATAAGTGCAAGACCGTTCGTATGCTTCAATTCGTTGGTCTTTGTACCGAGTTGGCATTCCTGCTTTTCTACAATATAAATATGGAATCTCTTCCAAATATATTATTCTTGGGAATTGCCTCTTTCCTCTGCCTGTTGGTTTCCGCAGGCCTGAAGTTTAAAAATTACACCATCGCTTTCGCTTTGACTCTTGTATTGATTGTCCTGTATCTGACCAAGGCTGTTTGGATGAGCATTGCATGGTGGGTATACCTTTTCATCGCCGGTATGGTGCTGGTTTTCTTTGCCATCCGTCGCGAAAAGGCAGAATAATCTCGTATTTGTAGTCCCTCGACAAGCTCGACGCTAAATCCAAACAAATACGATTTCCGGGATACTTATGGAATTATTACTTGGATTCATTTATTTAATTGTAATCGGAGCAGTGCTGTTCAGTATGGCAGCGCTGCTTCTTCGCGGAGAAAATACCAAGACCAATCGATTCTACATGATCAATCAGGGACTGGCCGTCATCTGGTGCAGCTCCCAGATTCTCCTAATGGTAGCCGGTACCAAGTGGCAACTGACGCTTGCATACCTGATCGGAAATATCGGCATCTGCTTTATCGGTTCCTGTTGGTTGTATTTTTCCTGCCTGTACAGCGGGTTGGAATCCCAAAAATGGATCTATATCCCGCCCTTTTTCCTTTCTGCGGTGCATTATCTTTGCGTTATGACCAATGAATGGCATCATTTGTACTATGGCAATTTTTCCATGGAAAGCATTACCCACGGACCACTGTTTTATACCAATGTCGCCTGCACCTACGGAACGGTTCTCATGGGTTCCGCCATTTTGTACCGGCATATGGATAAGAAGCATTCCCTGGCCAGACGTTTGGTTATCGCATCCGTACTGCTGCCGGTGGTATTAAATGCAATTTACCTTTTGGGCCTGATTCAGTCTTCCTTTGATATCACTCCTTTGGGCTTCGGCATTTCCATCGTACTGGTTTTCCGTGCCACAACCAAATATCATTTTATGAATTTAAAGCGGGAGCTGGCCATCACCAACGAAAAGCTTTTGTTGGAGCAGGAACGAAACCGCATCGCGCAGCAGGTACATGACACCGCCGGACATACCCTGACCATGATTCAGTCCTATATGAAGCTGGCAGAGGTGTCCGCCTCCAAGGAAGAATATGAGGAAGTAAAGCAATACCTTGCCGAAGCCAGAACCTTGACCGGCCAGGGAATTCGCGAGCTTCGGGAATCCATTAATATGCTGCGGGAAGCGGCTGAATACGAATTGGTTACCCAGGGAGTTATGCAGTTGGCCAAACAGGTAAAAGAACTTCCGGTAGAGGTAACCATAAAAGGAGAAGACAGTAATCGTTATTCTCACTTATCCAAAACCGTTTATGATACGGTCCGGGAATCCATTACGAATTCCCTGAAATATGCCAATGCCTCCAAAATGGACATTATTATTCGATTTCAAAAGGATTCCTTGGAATTAATGATTGCCGATGACGGAATCGGATGTGATATAATAAATGAAAACAATGGTATTCGCGGTATTCGTGAACGGGTGGAAAAGGCCGGTGGAACCGTACGTTTCTCTTCCGGAGACCGGGAAGGTTTCCTGACCCGCGTCCAGTTACCCGTTTCGTGAACCATTTTTTCAAAAGGGGAGAAGTATGGCTAAGATTAAAGTACTGATTGCAGATGATATCATGATTTTGAGACAGGGCCTAAAGGCGGTTTTGGAGCAGGACGAAGAAATCGAAGTAGTCTCACTGGCCCAAAACGGTAAAGAGGCTTTTGAAAAATGCAAAATTCATCGTCCCGATGTGGTCCTCATGGATATGCGAATGCCCGACTACGACGGTGCTTTCGGCATCCGTTCCATCAAGGAAAATTGCCCCGGCATTAAGGTTTTGGTACTTACCACCTTTGACGATGACGAAACCATCGAAAAAGCCGTGCAAAGCGGTGCCGACGGATATATCTTAAAGGAACTGGAGGACGCCAAAGTGATTTCCTCCGTAAAAAGTGTCTACGATGGCATGAGCATCTTCGGAAGTCGCATTTACCAGGTGATGAAAAGCAAGATGGACCAACCCGCTGCTGCCGCCCCTGTGGATACCGGTATTGCAGAAGAACTGACCGACCGGGAAAAGGATGTGCTTCGCCTGGTGGCGAAAGGTTATGACAACAAGGAAATCTCCGCAGAACTTTATCTGGCGGAAGGAACCGTTCGAAACCTGGTGTCCAGACTATTGGAAAAACTGGACAGAAAAGACCGCACCCAACTGGCAATTTACGCAGTCAAGCACGGTCTCGATGAATAACTCTGTTTTCAAAAAATTACAATAAATCCAACTCAACCGGACAGTGATCGGAGCCAAACACTTCATTATGAATGGATGCGCCCTGTAATCTGTTCTTTATATTTTCGGATACCAGGAAATAGTCTATACGCCAGCCCGCATTCTTCTGTCTGGCCTGGAAGCGATAAGACCACCAGCTGTAAATATCCTTTTCCTCCGGATAAAAATAACGGAAGCTGTCGATAAACCCACTTTCCAAAAGAACCGTCATTTTCTCCCGCTCCTGGTCGGTAAAACCGGCATTGTTGCGATTGGTCTTTGGATTCTTTAAATCGATTTCTTTGTGGGCTACATTTAAGTCACCACAGACGATAACGCCCTTCTTTTGGGCCAACTCGTTTAAATATGCACGGAAAGCATCCTCCCACTGCATACGGTAGTCCAAACGCTTTAACTCATCCTGGGAGTTGGGTGTATACACGGTTATCAAATAAAAATCGCTGTATTCCAACGTAATCACACGACCTTCATGATCATGTTCTTCGATTCCCATGCCATAGGATACGGAAATGGGCTCTTTTTTTGCAAAGATAGCAGTACCGGAATAACCCTTTTTCTCCGCATAATTCCAGTATTGATGGTAGCCCGGCAAATCCATTTCAATCTGTCCTGCCTGAAGCTTCGTTTCCTGCAGGCAAAAGAAATCCGCATCCAGCTTCTGAAAGTCCTCCATAAAATTCTTTCCCATCACGGCTCTTAAACCATTTACGTTCCAGGAGATAAATTTCATTTGTTTTTATCCTCACATTTCACAAGTTTCTCTTTGGTATTTCTTCATTCTATTTATTTTAACATGCCTCCTGCACTTATGCTATCTGAAATTCATCTTTTCCGTTTGATTCCGGCTTCTGACGAATATTCAAAAAATTGGCTTAAATTGTAATCATCTCATATGCTCTCTGTCCAAGCCCCATCTTCTCAGCATGGGCAAGACAGGATTCCCACTCTGTATCTGGATGAGTCATATGGAAGTGGTCCTCATGATTTTGATTATGATGTTCGCATCCACACTCTCCATGACCTTCCTTCATCAGATTATCTGCCAAAATACTTCCGCTGTTTGCAGGCATCTTATTGCAAAGGTCTGCACAAGCCTGATCCAATGCAACCGGGTCAAAAGAAGCAAGCATACCTACATTAGGGATAATCGGAATATCATTCTCACTGTGACAATCACAGTTGGGTGATACATCACAAATCAAGGAAATGTGGAAGCAGGGACGGTCCCTGCAAACTGCTACCGAATACTCTGCCATCTTATAATTTAACATCGCAATGGAATCACTGAAATTTGCAGAAATAACGTCCCTTGGGCAAACTGCCAAACACCGTCCGCATCCAACACATTTCTCGTGGTTAATGGTAGCCTTTCCATTTGTAATCAACGGTGCATCATGGGCACAAATCTTCTTGCAAGTACCACATCCGACACATCCTGACTGGTCCACGGATGGCTTACCGTCACAATGCTGTTCCATCTTGCCTGCTCTGGAACCGCATCCCATGCCAATATTCTTAATTGCTCCACCAAAGCCTGCCATTTCATGCCCCTTGAAATGCGTAAGAGAAATAAAAATATCCGCATCCATAATGGCATGCCCGATTTTCGCCTCTTTTACGTACTCGCCGTTAATGGGGACAATGGTTTCGTCGGTTCCTTTTAATCCGTCTGCAATCAGTACATGACATCCTGTTTGGAGCGGCGAAAAACCATTTACATAAGCCGTTTCCAAATGATCCAAGGCATTTTTACGGCTACCTACGTATAAGGTATTACAGTCTGTCAGAAAAGGCTTTCCCCCCAATTCCTTTACATAATCCGCAACAACCTTCGCATAATTGGGTCTTAAAAATGCCAGGTTCCCGTATTCTCCGAAATGAATTTTGATTGCAGTATACTTGTCACGAAAATCAATGTTTTCAAACCCTGCTTTCTTCATCAAACGATGCAGCTTCTGTAACAAATTCTCGTTATAGTTTGTTTTGAATGTGGTAAAAAATACCTTCGACTTTTCGTTTTCCATGTTTTCTATTTTCCTCTCATTTCCTTATTTGATTATTTCCAATTCTCTTCCGTCCAGCACTGCCTGCTTCAACACATCTTGCACATAGACCAGCTTTAAGGAAAAGAAATCCTGCCTTTCCTCCAAAAGCGTAAAGAAAATCTTATCCCCTTCCCACAAGGGCAAATCAAAAACTTTCTTCTTATCAATCCAGGCCAATTCCCCTTCACTGCATTCGATTTCCTGCCCTTCGAAATCCTTGCTGGTGTACAAAAAGGTAAACTCATCCATATCGTCTATCACAAAGGTCAAAAGTCCCCTGAGTTTGCAGGATTTCATGGTAAGTCCTGTCTCCTCCAGCACTTCCCTTCGGACACATTCCTCCGGGGACTCTCCGTGCTCCGTATGTCCTCCAACACCGATGTATTTATCTTTATTGATGTCCTTTTCTTTTTTGGTGCGATGCAGCATCAAATACCGATTATCCTTTTCCAAATAGCAAAGAGTGGTTACAACTGCATTCTTATGCATAGTCTTATCCTTCTTTCGTTTTTTTCTCATGTAATAATTTAATCAAAAAAGAGATGATTTTACTAGAATTATAGCAAAATCATCTCTTATACTCTACTAAAAAAACAAAAAATCGTCCGGAATAATCCCTATGGTATAATCAGTTCGAACCGTATCCGAATGCTGTGGATTCCCACCAGTTGCGCTTTATCCAAAATCACAGCTGATGCATTTGTCAGATCGCCTGAAGTAGTTCTTGCCTCCGAGGGTACCTTACTTACCCAAGGATTCAACAGATTAACACGGGTACAGTTACCATCATCCGATGCTGTGTAAGGCTCTGCAATCAATTCCATTGCCTGCCCATCCACCAGCACCTCCTTAATATCCAAAATTGCATTCTTAAACAATTTTTCTCCGTTTGCGATTGCCAAAGCAGCAAATGTCAATCCGTCATTTCCGCCGGTAAATTCCAGCCCAACTTCATATTCTCCGGCTCCCTTTAATATTACATCGGCGGCTTTAATTCCTTCTGTACAATCAGCAGGATTATAGGTATCTCCCACACTATAGGTTCCCGCTCCACCATTCCACATAATCCATGCGGTGGGTGCTCCGGTTACAACCGGCTTTGTATCCTCCCATTTTGTGGGTGCAGTTTCCAACGCCTTCTGCATATCCTCTTTGGCCTGCGTTACATAATCCGGACAAAGAAGTTCCTGCTCATAGGAGCGCTCCGCAAATAACTGACCGATTTCCCCGGAAATCATCTCCAGGCCGGCTTTGTCGAAAAAGTCATTGCAGGACCATAGCATAGGACAATAATTATATACATCACAATTATTCAAAAAGTTGGTCGTAAACTCCAACGTATTATTTTTTAATTCTGAGCTCTTGGTGTCGGAATGGTAGACCGGCAAAGCGGCATACTCACCAATAATAACACCATAACCGGCATCCGTGAATTTCGTCATCTTCTTTAATTGACTGTTCATCAATTTATAATCGCTTTGAAGCCCCCATCTGGCCTGCTTCTCGGCTCCGCAATAATTCCAGGGCGTATAATAATGCACGGATATAAGAAGCTTTTTGGAAGCGGAATCTGTGGGCATTTCAAAACGTTCATCCGTGGTCTTATCGATATCCGTATTATAGCCGGCAATCAACAGGAAACGGTTTTTATTTTTTCCTCCGCTGTTTCTCACAATATCCACAAATTTTTGGTTAATCCGGTTCGTCAATTCATAACACTTGGTTTCCGATAATTTCCCGGAATCCGCACAATGGGAATTATCATTCAGGCTGTTTCCCAATTCTTCGTTTGCCGACTCAAAAATCAGCATTTCCGAATAATCACGAAAGCGCTGGGAAACCTGTGTCCAGATATTTTCGTAAATATCCCATGCTGTTTGAACCGTCTCCTCCGTAGCAGACCCAAACATAGCCCACCAACCACCATCCCAATGGTCATTGATGACCACAAACATTTCTGCCTCCAATGCATAGTTTACGATTTCTTCCACTCGATCCAAATATTTTTGATTGATGGTATAGTCGCCTGCCTCATAATTCATCATATTGGTCCAGGCGATCGGAATTCGTACGCTGTCAAAGCCGCAGGATTTCATTCCGCGAAACATTTCCGCGGTAGTCACCGGTTGTCCCCAATAGGTTTCATAGGCACTTACCGCTGCCTGTGTACCTAAGGTGGCATGTCCGTAGGCTTCCATGGTATTTCCAAGGTTTATACCATTACCCATATATTGAGTCAGTTCCAAAGCATCCATATTGTCAAAATCCAAGGAGCTGAATACTGACTGATTCTTTCGTTCGACCGCTATATCTTCTTTTTTCTCTTCTTCCTTGTTTGCCCATTCCATGTTACTTAATGTAAAGGTAAGTTCAACGGTTTTCGGATTTTGTACCGTTGTGAAATTGGCTACATGCTCTGCCGTCGCCGATACCTCTTCTACGGCCGAACCATCCCAGGAATTAATCGGATCATTGGTATCAAATACGCCGGAACTCTTAAAGGCGGATTTTGTATCTCCCTTTGTAATTGTCAGGCTGATACCATCCACCACTACCTGATCATAGCGAATTTCACACTGAGACAAGGCCGACTGCTCCCCTTTTCCCACACCCATATCCAGCAAATAAATAGCCGTCAGATTGGTTAACGAGGTGACACCTGCCTTGATGGCCTCGTCGGACAAATCCCTGTCACAGTCAAAGGAAAGGGTATATGTGCCGTCCTTGGTAATATACACCGATGCTCCGTTTTCATTACTGTAATAGCTGTGCTCTGCATCATTATAATATACGTTTAATGCCAACTCGATATAGTTGCCTTCCGGTATTTCCATACTTTCATCCACCGGCTTGGACTCCACGGATGCTTCCTCTTCGGATTGATTTGAAATAACGGATTCCTCCGGAACTACTTCCCCCGTTCCTTTCGTATCTGCATTTGTGCATGCGGTAAACAATAAAGCACCCGCCAAAAACATTGTCAATAATTTTCTTTTCCAGTTACTTCTCAAATCTGTTATCCTCCCTATTTTTCTATCATTAGCATAGCACATAATCTCTTTTTCCTTTACCGCAAAAAGTGCATCATTTTCCTTTCTTTTTTACAGTTAATCGCAAAGACAGAATTGTTATTCACGCCCAAAAGGACTATAATGTATTATAGAAATAGGGGAGGAATCCACAATGGAAACACTGTTTATTGCCGATGATGAAAAAGCAATCCGTGACGGTCTAAAATACATAATCGATTGGAATGCCTACGGTTTCTCCTTGTGTGGTGAAGCCGGAAACGGAGAAGATGCTTTAAGAGGACTTACCAGTCTGAATCCCAGTTTGGCTCTTCTGGATGTGCGTATGCCCAAAATGCTTGGAACCGAAGTAATCAAAAGGGCACGGGAAAACGGTTTCACCGGAAAGTGCATCATTTTAAGCGGTTATTCGGATTTTAGCTACGCCAGAGAAGCAATCGAAAATGGGGTCAGCTTTTATATCACCAAGCCACTGGATGAAGATGAACTGACCGCCGCCGTTAAAAAAATTCGTCAGGAGCTCTCTGTACAGGAGGAGCAATCTTCTCACCTAAACAGCCTAAAGAGCCGTGCCAAAGAGGTAATCCTAAAGGATTTGGTACATGGAACCTGCGCTCCCTTATCGGAAAAAGATCTTGATTTTTTGCATTTAAATGATACGTGCTATCAGATTGTCATCAGCGAACGTTTCCATAAAAATCAGGAATCCCCCTATGAATTTGCGGATTTGCTCAAGCTTTCCAGAGGGGAAAGTAAGTGTTATGAGCTTTTTAAAGAAGATCAGAGGGAAATCATCCTTTTCAAGGGAACCTATGGGCAGCACCGGTTGGCAGATATTCTGGAACATTATGACGAAGAAACACAGGAGGGTAGCCCCTTAGGCTCCTTATTCCTTACCTACGGAGCTCCCGTCACTCGTATAGAAGATTTGCCCGCTTCCTACGCGCAAGCCAAGGCTCTTTTAAACAGACATTTTTTCTGCCCAAAGGAACAGCACTACATGGGCTATGAAGATTTACCGGCAGAAAACCAATTACCAAATTGTCCCCTGGACTACTCTCTGGTGGAATTATACGGTGCAAAATTAAGAGACTATATTCAAATTTATAACCATCAACAGGTGGCGGATACCTTGCAGACCGTAAAGGATTATCTGATTCAGACTACCAGCAATATATCGGATATTCAAATGTTTCTCAACGATTTATACTGGCAGATGAAAGAAAATATCATTCGGGTGTATCCCAATGCGGAAATTGATTTTCCTTCCGCCAGCAAGGTAATGCTGTACATTGGACACGCCAACTATCTGTATGAAATCATTCGTTTCCTTTCCGAGCAGTGCAACCTGATAATGGATGCAACCGGGAACCCCAATCGCGATACGATACTGGAGGATGTTCTTTATTATATTAAAAACAACTATGCAACCAATATCAAGCTGGAAAGCCTGGCTCCATTATTTGGCTATAACAGTGCTTACCTGGGCAAAATATTCCACAAGGCCGTTGGACAAAGTTTTAACACCTATCTGGACCAGCTCCGAATTGAGGCCTCCAAAAAGATGCTGGAAAACGCAGATTTAAAGGTCTACGAAATCTCGGATCAAATCGGCTACAAAAATGTGGACTATTTCCATAAAAAATTCAAAAAATATGTGGGCAAGAGTCCTGCTGAATATCGAAAAAGCTTTGAATAAAAACGATACGCTTATGTCTTTGGGGGACATAAGCGTATTTTTATTGCTCGTTATAATTTATGCATTGCTTCGCGGGAATACGAAGTCTGACTCTTGTACCTCTACCGGTTTTGGAATCAATCCGCAAAGCATACTCTTCTCCGTACAATAATTTCAGTCGTTGATTTATATTATACAATCCTATGCTTTGCGTTCTACCCATATCCTTTGTCTGAATCGCTCTCTGGAGATTTTCCAGATTCTCTGCATCCATACCCTCTCCGTTATCCGTTATATCGATATAGAGCATTCGTTCTTTCTCCGAAAGTGCCTCTTTTTCTTCTCCATCCAAATCGGATACATGGGGTGTATTTCCCAGGTAAATGTCTATTTGAATCAAACCTCCGATTTCGATTCCTTCCAAACCATGAACCATGGAATTCTCTACCACCGGCTGTAACAAGAGCGGCAAAAGTGTAATTTCTTCCGGATTTACTCCCTCTCCCATAATCACCTTTGCGTCAAAACGGTCCTCAAACCGAAGCTTTTGAATCTGTAAATATGCTTCAACATGCTCCAATTCCTTCGCCAGTGTAGAACGCTCCGTACCCGTATTCTCCAGAACATATCGCATGGATTTTCCCAGCAGTTTGATTGCTCCCGCAACCTCTTTATCTCCGGCCGTAAAGGCCTTCATTCGAATCGTTTCCAACGTATTGTACAAGAAATGAGGATTAATCTGACTGGCCAGCATCTTGTAATCAATCTCCAGCTGCTTACTCTCCAAAATTTGGTCTTTTATCTTAGCTTCGTAAATTTCAGCTTCATTTTCCTTGATTTTTTCTACCATGACCTGCAAGTCCGAATAAACCTGCGAAATTTCATCTTTACCACGAATCTCGGAAATCAGTTCGTAATCCTGTTGGCTTGCCTTGTGCATTTCCTGTCGAAGCAAATTCATTCTGGCAGAAACATAGTGGGCAAAAAAGAAAATCAGCACACCGGGAATTAAAATAGAAAAGCCTATGATTGCCAGACATAGCTGAACAATCTCCAATATTTCGTAGTGCGCATCCCGGTTGATTGTACAAATATAAATCTTGGAAGTAGTCTGATAGGTATTCAGGGTACTGACCGTGGTCAGACACTTTCGATCCTCCAGGGCAATATCCCCCGTAAAAGAAAAATAATTCTGATTGTAATCAATTTCCACCGGCATTGGCGATCCGGCTTCGGAACGTTTGGAACTATAAAAAATATCTTCTGTTCCTACCGACAAATAGGTGTAATAAGAAGTATTTTCGATACAGGATCTCAAATAATCATCACTGACACGAACCACCAGCACCGCATTGTAGTCGGAGTCCCATAACGGCACCTGCCGGATCAGACTTAATTGATAATAGGGGATTCCGGAAGCATTTTCCTTTGGTATAGAAGTCCAAAATGCAGCGGATTGTTGCAACGCTCTTTGATACCAGTCCTGTTCTTTTATTTCATCTGTCACATTCTGAAACTGTTTGTAGCTTACCAGCGTAGGATTATCACAATAAATATAGGCATCACTGATTTCCAGATAACTATTTCGATAACCGTCCAAAAGGGATATTTTATCCACATTTCGGCGAAAATTCTCCGTAGACTCATATTCCGTATCCAAGGTGGTACGAATTGCCTCGTCTGAAATAATATTCTCAGAATAATTCTTCACCTGCGCAGTAAACTCAAACAAAAGATTCTTGATACGAACGTTATCCGCATTCAGCAAATCCTTATGATATTCCGTAAGCATCCGATAGTTATTGAGTGTCAGCACAATACCTACCACCAGAATCGGGATTACCATGGCGATAAAATAAACCGAATACAGCTGGTTTCGTATTTTTCTTTTACTCATGAAGTTGATAAACAAATTCCATTTGGGTATTCTCTTCATTGTTTTCCCATCCGATTATGACTGTCTGTATTGCTGCCAAATATTTTTCATTAACTAAAATTATAACACAAATCAGAATACCGCGGTATCCCCAATTGGGGCTCCGCGGTATTTTATGAAAGGGGAAGTGTTCGTCTTATTTTGAAGCTTCCATTTGAAGTACGTGCTTTCTGTCGCATTCACTCTTTGCCCAGGCTTTTACCTTCTGGGTAGGATCATAGCTTCTTGCACGATTCTTCATGTCAGAAACAATTTTGTTAAACTCTTCTTCATCCGCTGCATAAATTGCTTTCCAGGAATAATCCTTTACGCAGGTTTGAATCTGTTCTTTAATGCTTTCCAGTTCGTCGGACAGTTTACTTGCTGAGAAGGTAGATGCAACAAATACCTTGTAATCGGTTTTTTCCATGTATTCTTCTACTGTCGTGCATCCGGTAAAATCACGCCAATCCTGATCAGCTGCATTGCGTCCTTCTGCGGACTGTGTGCTGGACCAGAATTCCTTATCATACTTCTCACCGCTTACAGGATTTACGTCTGTGGGTGACCAGGTAATATTGTTAATCTGGAATGCACCGTCATTAAAGGTTGCTCCGCCCCACTCTTCCGGCATCATGGTTGTTCTGTCTGCCATTGCTTTCTTTCCAAGTTCCGTGAAATAGCACTTGTTATTTTCATCATAATCCCAGGTCAATCCCTTCGGGCCATAATCCAAAGTGGTTCTTCCCTCGGGAGTACATAACCAGTTAATGATATCCATACAAATTTCGGGATACTGGGTCTTCGCACCGATGGTCCAGATACGATTGGATCCGTATACACTCATACCATAAGCCAACGGAGATGCCTTGGAAGGTGCCAAAGATCTCATAATCTTATTTGCCGCAATATGCTCGTCGGTATTATATGCAGCGTTTCCAGCATAATTAAAGATAGAGAAGAACACTCCACCGTTCTGAACCTTTTCAAGCATCTTGTCATAGGTCTGTGTCATAGAGTCAGGGTCTAAAAGTCCCTTCTGCTTTAAGTCAAAGAAAAACTTTAACATTTCCAAATATGGTCCATTATCGTCCAGGCAGTAATAGTATTCGCCGGTCTCGGGATTATACAAGCCCAAATCCGCTTCATCATAACCGTAATATGCGGTAGCCATTGACTTCACATACATTACCATACTGCCGTCCCAATCGGGCCATAAGCTCATTGCATAAGTCTGATTTCCGGAGTCGTCGGTAGGACAGATTTCCTTCATTTTCTCAAATAGGGAAATCATATCGTTTAAGTCATTTACTTCCGGATGTCCTAACTGCTGATACAAATCCCAGCGAATATCCCAGGTGTAGAAAAAGGTCTCATGGCTGTCCACGGAGCTTGCCACATTATTTCCGAAACCATAAATCGTGGTTGCTTTTTCCTCAATTGGGTTTCCATCTTCATCCTTGGGTGCACTGACCAATCGATTCTTCTCCAAGGCCTTGTTCATGTGCTCCTTGATGTAAGAACCATAATCCTCGAGAAGATCATCCTCTTCCCAATCGTAAAGCATTCCGTTTTCAACTGCCTGCTGGTACTGCTTTCCATCCGAACCCCAAACAACAATATCTCCTAAGTTTCCGGACTCCATACGGGTTTCGTACACGCCGTCACCTTCCATGATAATATTAATTTTTACGTTCCATTTTTCCTTTAAAATCTTTGCAAACCAACCCTGCATCTCTCCGGAGTAGTTTGCCAACTGGCTGTACACATTCAGCGTAATTTCCTTATCGCTGTACAAGGAACTTCTCTCAATCCCCAGTGTACTTTCGGAAGAACCCTGGTTTTGCTTTGTCGCTGTAGAACCGCAACCGGCCAGCAAGGCAGCCGCCATCGTCAACGCAAGGCATTTGGTTAATAACTTTTTCATTCTTCTCTTCTCCTTTCTTTTTGGATGCCGGATTAACCCTTTACAGCACCCATCATAATACCCTTTTCAAAATACTTCTGCATAAACGGATAAACCATCAAAATCGGAATAATGGACACCATGGAAATTGTATATTTGATAACCTTGGTATTTAACAAACTGCTTTGCAATGTCTCGGAAAGAGCTGAACTTCCGGAGTTCATCATCGCCGCAATGTTGGAAGCCTGATTCAAATACAGATACAATCTGTGCTGCAAGGTATACAGCTCCGGAGCTCCCTGCATTAAAATCAAGGAATCCTGGAAGGAGTTCCAATGACCTACCGCGCCAAAGATTGCAATCGTTGCAAGAATCGGCTTGCTCAGAGGCCAAATCAGTTTCCAAAAGATAACTGTGTAGGAGGCACCATCCATCAGTGCGCTTTCCTCCAGCTCTGCCGGAATGGACTCAATATAAGTCTTAACCAGAATAATATTATAAGGAGCCACAATACCGGGAATAATATATGCCATGAACGTATTGGTCAAACCAAGCATGGACATATTTAAATACCATGGAATCAGACCCGCGTTAAAGTACATGGTAATAATCAAAAAACGATACCAAAAGCGTCTGTGCCACATCTGCTGCTTCGTCACCAGGTAACCCACAAATGCAGAGGCCATTACCATGAGTGCAGTACCAATCAGGGTACGTCCGGCAGACACCAAAAATGCCTGACCCACTTCTTTTGCCTGCAACAAAGAAAGATAGTTGCTAATACTGAACCCCTGTGGGAAGAAGTTTACCTGTCCTTTTCTTACCAGTTCATTATCCGAAATCGTATTAATAAACAAATAGTAAAAAGGGAAAATACAGGAAATCGTAAACACAATATAAAACGTATAATTGATAATGTTAAATACAATATCTCCCTTGGATAAACGGAAGGTGTTTGACTCATTATAATGATTTTTTTTCTTTTTATCAATTTGATTTTTTTCCATTATACGGACACCTCCTTATATTATACTCTCGCCACGAAGGGTTTTGGAAATTCTGTTTGCCAGGAATAACAATGCTACAGATACCAGGGATTTTACCATACCAACTACGGTAGACAGCGGAATGGCACCGCTTCCGATACCAAGTTCGTATACATAAAGGTCCAATACGGTAATAGAGTCAGCATTGATTGCATTCTTAAATACCAGGTACTGCTCCATACCGTTGCTAAGCACTCCTGCGATGGACATTAACAGCAATACCATGTAGGTAGGAATCAAACCGGGTACCGTGATATTCCACATTTTCTGGAAACGTCCCGCTCCATCCACGGTAGCAGCTTCATACAACTGCTGATCAATACCGGAGATACCTGCAATGTAAATAATTGCGCTCCAGCCAACCCCTTTCCACATACCCCACGCCAACATCTTCAGCCAGGTATGATTGGGATCCATCAAAAGATTCTGTCCCTCTGTCCATACTCCCATCTGGGTGAAAATGCTGCTGACAAAACCATCGGTGGAAAAGATTGCCAATGCCAATGCGTATACCAAAACCCAGCTGATAAAATTGGGAATCGTGGTAAATGTCTGAACAAACCTTCTGACCGGACCGCACTTGATTTCCGAAAGAAAAATCGCAAATGCCATGGCAACCCAGCTGGTGGCGATACCAAGACCACTCATTGCCAGGGTATTTCGAAGGACACGGAGGATATCTGCTCTGGTAGCCGCATTCTCCAAAAGAATGGTAAACCACTTGAAGCCTACAAATTTATCCATGGAAAGTGTACTTCCGGAGGTATAATCAAAAAATGCATATCTCCAACCCCACAAGGGAAGATAAGAGAACACAAATGCAGCTGCCAAAAACGGTAAAATCATTAGGAACAGCTTGTACTTGGAATCCATCTCAAAACGCTCTTCGCTTTCCGTTTTCCAAAGCAGTAACTGGGCAACAACCGCAATAACCAATCCAATAACAGCCAATACCAAAAAGAAGTTGTATCCGTTACTCTGAAAAACCGGAAGCACCTTATCCGGTTTCGATGTGGCAGCCACCTGATTATAAGCCGCTTTAATTCCCGTCAAACCCAGGATTTCCACAACTCCTCCTGCCATACCGAAAAAGTTTCCTGCTTTTTTCATCTTGATATTTCCAAGTGACATACAGGCACAAACGGCAAGCAATGCAATACCGATACAGACAATTAAACTGGAGGCAAAGAGCAGCTGAAAACTACTCTCCTGAATCCACCCCTTTGTAAATGCACGTTCACATTCTTTTACCAACTCAGAATACGCGATACCACTGGTAAACAGGGACATATTCTTGTTGATATAGCCACATATTCTGGAAGGATTGATACCCGGAAAGAGCATCAATACCACCGACAAAAGTGCCCCGATTCGGCTTACATAATAAAGCTTATCGACCACCGGCTGATTGGAAGACGGTTTATCTTTCATATCTACCTCCATAAAAACTCATAATCTACTGTCCTCATTATAAACAAGAAAACCAATGAAAAATACCGCAATTACTAGCACATAAATACAGTATTTTTTTTACAAAAAAGAGACCGACTGGAAAATCAGTCGGTCTCAAATATCAATAAATTAAAAGCAAGCTCAAGAATTTAGTTTTCTTTTTTCTTCTTGGAAAGAACTACTGCCGCACCTGCTACGAGAGCTACTACAACCACTACGATTACAACAACTACCACGGTGCTGGATCCGGATTCAACTGTTTCGGAAGTTGTCGTATTCTGAGTTGCTTCGGAGGAAGCCTCTGCAGAAGTGTTGGAAGCAGTTTCGGAAGAAGCTACCACTTCAGCAGCCTTATCATAAGCAAAACCACTTACGGTAAAGCTTACGCTAATCTTTGACATAGGCACGCTGTAGTAACCGATGGTCTTTACATCCTCATTCCAGATATTCTGAATTAACATATTCATGTAATCCTTGGAATCCGGACTTAATAAAGCTCCACCTGCTGCCAATTCAGCACTCTTACCGTCAATCTTTAACTCTACATCACTGATGGTAATTTCCTCGGTATTGGGGATATCGGTAGAAATAAAGATTAAGTTCATATAATCCTGAGAATCAAATTCTCCATCGGGGAATGCAAGACCGTCAACAGAAACGGTATAGGTACCATTACCCTTAATTTCTGCATTGATGAAGGTACCGGGAAGTACAATCGCATTATTGTCTGCGTCCCAACCGGTTACCTGGTTAAACACCTCACTGTCTCGTCCGTAGGTAGCATCATCAAATGAATTACGGAAAGAATACTTGGGAGTCTGAATACCAAGGTAAGCATTGTAAGTACCGTTCAAATCTACAGGACCTGCAGCAGATACGTACTTCTCTTCCTCTGCAGCTTCTGCAATATAAATCATAGGAGTAATTTCAAAAGCAATCGTGGTGTATCCGGTAGGAGATTCGGCAATAAACTTATCACCCCACTCATTGTAACCACCGGCAATACGTACACAGTTTCCTGCGTAGCTACCGGTATCCTCTGCCCAGAAGTTCTTGCCGATTGTAAGATCGGTTGCTACTTCCACACCATCAATCAGGGTCTTTACATCAAAGGTAGTATTTGAAGCAAGGGTAGAAGGATTATCAATTACCATACAAGGTGCCAACCACCAGGTATAATCTGCCGCATTCTCCAAGGTAACGGAAATGGTAGTAGTTTCTCCACTCTTCAATACGCCATCTGTTACAGAAGAAATACCGTTTGCATCACTTCCGGGTCCTGAATAGCCCACAGACCAATCCTGATTTGCGCCAATACCGATGAATGCGGTATATTCCTCATTACTCAAGGTACCTTCGGTAGGATCTGCAAACACGATATGAGGAGTAATCTGGAATTCCATGGTCTTAAATCCCTTAGGAGCTTCTGCGATATACTTATCTGCCCATTCGTTGTATCCACCACCGATACGTACACAGTTTCCTGCGTAATCACCGGTATCCTCTGCCCAGCAGCTCTTTCCAACGGAAAGATCGGTTGCAACCTCTACACCGTCCAAAAGCACCTTTACATCAAAGGTAGATTCTGCTGAAACATTTGCTGCATTATCTGTTACAAAACAGGGAGCTACGAACCAAGTGTAAGTAACTTCCTCTTCGAAGGTTACAGAAAGAGTGGTGGTTTCACCATTCTTTAATTCACCCTCCACAGCAGTGCAAGCACCTGCATTGCTGCCGGCTCCATCACCATAATACTGCAATCCCCAGCTTCCGGCATTCTCACCGTCTGCACCGATTGCAATAAATGCATGATAGCTTTCGGTATTCTCCTCTGCGCTTGCGCACAGGGTAAGAGAAGAAAGCATTAACATGCAAGCAAGTAACGAAGCAAAGAACTTTTTCATCTTCTTTTTCATTCTTGTCCTCCTTATTACGGTATAAACACATAGTTTATACACATTAACCATTTTACAAGGTAATTGTATCGAAAACCCGGAATGAAAAATACAATGTTTTTTTTAGAAGATTTGCAGACATTTTTTTACATTCATTTTTGCATACTCATTTTATTTTAATTTCTGAATATCTGCCAGTCGGTCCAATGCGCCCAACAACGTCTCATCCTTCTTTGCAAAGTGGAAACGTACATAGCGGTTCTCTTCTTCCTTGAAAAAGCTGGATCCGGGTACTGCCCCTACGCCAACCTTTTTCGCCAAATCCACGCAGAAATCATAGTCCTTTTGATAACCATACTCACTGACATCCACCAGCACATAATAGGCTCCCTGAGGCTCTACAAAAGAAAAGCCCAGATTCTTCAAACCACCGCAAAACAGTTCCCGCATATGGGTATAATGGTTCTGTAATTCCTCATAATACGAATCCGGGAACAGTAAACCTACCGTAACCGCTTCCATCAATGGAGCGGCTGCTCCGATGGTCAAAAAGTCATGTACCTTCTTTACGCGTTCTGCAATATTTTCCGGCGCAATTACATATCCGATTCTCCAACCGGTAATGGAATAGGTCTTGGAAAGAGAACTGCAGATAATGGTTCTTTCCCGCATTCCGGGCAAGGTGGCCATATATACATGTTCGTTTGGCTTATAAAGAATGTGTTCATACACCTCGTCCGTTATGACATATATGTCATATTTAATTGCCAAATCCGCAATAATTTTCAATTCCTCTCTGGTAAATACTTTTCCGCAAGGGTTGGATGGATTACATAAAATCAGGGCCTTTACCCCCTCCTGGCGAAAAGCGGCTTCCAGCACATCGGCATCAAAACGAAATGTAGGCGGAATCAGGGGGACGTAGATTGGCTCTGCGCCGGAAAGGATGGCATCCGCTCCGTAATTCTCATAAAAAGGTGAAAAAACCACCACCTTATCCCCGGGATTACAAACTGTCAGCATTGCGGCCATCATAGCTTCTGTACCGCCACAGGTTACCACAATTTCCTTTTCCGGGTCTACCTGCATGCCGGAAAAATGCTCCTGCTTTCTGGCCAGTGCATCGCGGATGGATTTGGAGCCCCAGGTCGTCGCATACTGATGAGGGCCCACCTTGGCAAGCTCCGCCAATTTATCGGTAATCTCTGTGGGCGGATCGAAATCCGGAAATCCCTGGGATAAATTAATAGCTCCGTATTGATTGGAAATCCGTGTCATTCTGCGAATGACAGAATCGGTAAATGTATCTGTTTTTCTGCTGAGTTCCTTCATTGTATCGTCGTCTCCTCGTATCGTTATACATCGTAAGAGATGCCTGCGTTCAAAATTCTCTTTTCATCAAAGGCTTCCTTTACTCGCTTCATCAAAGCAAGATTGATTGGGTTGGTAGCGCGTACCATGTATTTTTGTTTGCTTAGCCCTATGCCATGCTCTCCGCTGGCCAAGCCGCCAAGCTCATAAGCCTTATGATACAAAATGCTCAGGTTTTCGTCCAACTCTTTTTCCCAGGTAGCATCATCTCTTTCACCCCGTACCACGCAAAGATGTACATTGCCGTCTCCCGCATGGCCGAAGCTGATCATTCTCATACCGGTTTGTTGTTCCAATTCATTAACAAAATTTACGAAAGCATCGATTCGATTGATTGGCACTACAATATCTAAGGGTTCCTGTTCGGATACGGCCTCCACTGCAGTTACAAGGCAACCTCTTATTTTCCAAACATTCTGAAGAAGTTGCGGGTCATCCAATATTTGAACATCGAAGGCACCGGCTTCCTTTACCACATGATCCACCGTTTTGATATGGTTATCAATTTCTTCCGCACTTCCGTCAAACGTTAGCAAAAGATATGCGACTGCTTCCGGAATCGGGAAAGACAGTCCCAAAAATTCTTCTCCCAAAGCCACCACTTTTCGCTCAATAAATTCAATTGCGGTGGGATTGACATTGGCCTGAAAAAGTTTGGGAACACTTTCAATTCCGGTCTTTAAGGAAGGATATCCCACCAACAGGCTCAGGCTTTTCTCAGGCTTTGGAATCAGCTTCAGCACACACTTGGTGATGACTGCCAAAGTTCCCTCGGAACCGATTACCATATCCTTTAAATCCAATCCTGTGGTATCCTTTCGGTTCTTGCTGCCTACAGTAATCACACTGCCATCCGCAAGCACCAACTCAAGACCCATTACATAATCTCTGGTCACACCATAACGCACTGCTCTCATTCCGCCTGCGTTGGTACTGATATTTCCTCCGATGCTGGCCTTTTTTTCACCCGGATCGGGCGGATAAAACAAACCCTGTGCCTCTACATATTTTTGGAAATCCTCCAGGATAACGCCCGGCTCCACCGTAGCGGTAAAGGTTTCCCGGTCTACCTCCAAAATGTGATTTAGTCTCGATAAATCCAGTACAATTCCTTCCCCTGTGGGAACTGTGGAACCTACCAGATTCGTACCGGCACCTCTTGGCGTCACCGGAATGTTCTTTTCATAGGCGAAACGCATGATTTTACTTACTTCCTCCGTAGAAACAGGGAAAACCAGGGCCTTCGCCGTTCCGATTTTTCTACCCAGATTGTCGGACAAATATTTCTTTTCGATTGTTTCAGTGATAACCCGGCTTTCGTCCGGAATCAGTTGAAGTAATTCTTCTCTCATGTTCATTCACCTCTTGCACTCTATTTGCCGGCCTCCGATTATCATCGACCCGGCCGGCAATCTTTTTCTTTTACTTTCCGATTTCTACTTCCCATGCAGGCACGAAATATCCGCCAAACTTATCCTGGAAGATTTGCTTGGTCTGCTCAGACTGGAACAAGGTTACAATCTTCTGGAATACGGGATCCTGCTCTGCGCCCTGTTTTACAGCAATTAAGCAGAAGTAGCTGTCGTCTGTGTACTCAGTCTCGTGAAAAATTGCGGTAGCGGGGTCAATGCCGTAATCCAAAGCATAGTTACCGTTTACAACCGCAATGGTGAAATCCGGTACTACGGAAGGGATTGTGGAAGCGGAAAGCTCACTGATTTCCACCTGTACATTGTACTTGGTAATATCTGAAACGGTGGGATTTGCACCTGCTTCATAATTCAGTTCCAAAATTCCTGCAGATTCCAAAACCTTTAATGCACGACCGCCATTTGAAGCATCATTGGGAATTGCTACGGTATCTCCATCCTTCAAATCAGCGATATCGGTAATCTTCTTGGAATAAATATTCATTGCAATAATAAAGGTGTCTGCAATGGTTGAAAGCTTGTAGCCGTTTTTGCTTGTGTCGTTATTAAAATATGCATGATGCTGGAAAGCATTGATATCAATCTCTCCGGAATCCAATGCCGCATTCGGAAGAGAGAAATCGGAAAACTGTACATATTCCAGCTTCACATTATCCTTTGCTAATTCTTCTTTGATGGGATTCCAAATATCTTCGTAAATTACACCGGTAAGACCCAGCTTTACCACTCTGGTTTCTGCCTGCTGCTCTGTAGATGTTTTCGCATTACTGTTTGTTTCGTTTCCGTTGCTACCGCAACCTGCCAAGGTTCCTACTGCCAATACTGCTGCCAAAATTCCTGCTAAAATTCTCTTTTTCATAATCTAAAATCTCCTCTTTTTTGTTTTAATGTGTATTTTTCTTTGCGATTGTATTTCCTAAAATCTGAACGATTGTTACGATGATTACCAATACTACAACTGTGGTATAAGTAACATCCGGCATGTTTCTGTCATGGCCGTACATGATTGCAAAATTTCCCAGACCACCTGCGCCAACCGCACCTGCCATGGCGGTCAGTCCGATCAAACTGATAATCGTAATGGTGGTTCCTCTGGCAATTCCTGCGATACTCTCCCGAATATATACGCTCCAAATGATTTCCACATTGCTCAGCCCCATGGACTGTGCCGCTTCAATCAACCCCGGATTCACATCCGACAACGCACTTTCCATCTGTCTGGAAAAGAAAGGGGCACATCCGAAAATCAGCGGTACAATTGCACCTTTCACACCGATTCCGGTACCCATCACCAGTCTGCTTAACGGCACCAGACCAACCAGAAGAATAATAAACGGAACAGATCGGAAAAAATTAATAATCTTATCAATCACTTGATAAATCAACCTGTTTTCACAAATTCCATCTTTTTTGGTAATGATTAAGGTGACACCCAATAGGATTCCGATTAGGAAGGAAATGCTTCCGGCCCACCCCACCATTACGAAGGTTTCCCGAACGCTTTTCCAAAAAATATCGGTTCTGCACATCACATTGGGTATCCACCGGTTAAGAAGCTCTTCCATCCAAAATCACCTCCACTCCTACTTTTTTCTCCCGAAGATACGAAAGCGCCTGTTCAATCTGTTCCGGCTCTCCCTGGATAATGGAAACCAGTCCGCCGATTGGATTTCCTCCAATCATCTCAATGTTTCCAAAAATAATATTTACATCCAGCCCGTACATTCGTGAAATCTGGGATACCAGTGCTTCCGAAACATCTCTCTCCACATAGCTGGATTTTACAATGACCTGTCCGGGTTTCAGTTGGAAATTGTCCGAATGAATCAGTTCATAAATATTGGAAAGGTTTGTGGTGTTGTTTACAATTTCCTTTGTCACCTCATGTTTGGGATTTGCAAAGATATCAAATACTTTCCCGCTTTCTACCACTTCCCCGTCCTTCATCACCGCAACTCTGTCACAGATATCCTTGATGACCTGCATTTCATGTGTGATTACCACGATTGTAATTCCCAACTCTTTGTTAATCTTTTTTAGCAGATTCAGAATTGCTTTTGTGGTCTTGGGGTCTAAAGCACTGGTGGATTCATCACTCAAAAGGATTTCCGGATCACTGGCCAGCGCTCTTGCAATTGCCACCCTCTGCTTCTGTCCTCCGGATAACTGGGAAGGATATACATCTGCTTTGTTTTCCAACTCCACCAGTTTCAAAAGGCTTTCAACCTTCTCCTTCTTTTGTGCCTTCGTCAACTTGCTTTTCCGGAGCGGGAAGGCTATGTTTTCATAAACCGTTCGCGCCGAAAACAAATTAAATTGCTGAAAAATCATACCGATTTTTTTTCGGCTGTTTCTTAGTTCCTTGGAAGACATGGCAGTTAATTCCCGATCTTTGATTTTGACTTTTCCGGAAGAAGGTCTTTCCAATAAGTTGATACATCGAACCAATGTAGACTTGCCGGCTCCCGACATTCCGATGATTCCGAAAATGTCTCCCTTCTCAATGGAGAGATTTACATTTTTCAAGGCTTCCACTGTTCCATCCGCTGTTGCGAAAGTTTTGGAAACATTTTCGATAATGATTTCTGCCATTTCTCTTTCCTCCTTTTCCTGTATTTCCTGTTCACAAATGCAATCATACTACTTCGGTAGGAATTTGTATAATACCGGAAAAATATATTCAGCTATAGTTTCAGGCTATAACCGTATCAAAAAAAGGATGTCGAATGTTTGCATCCGACACCCTGATTTTTTATTCTCCCTGCATTTGGTAAAAAGCTTCTGTTTCATCGATATCATTTACCGGTGGCTTTAATCCTTCAATCACCAGGTGATTCTTCTCCGCATAGTCCCAAAGTGCTGCATGAATGGCTTGTTCGGCCAACAGGGAACAATGCACCTTAATGGGCGGAAGTCCGTCCAACGCTTCCATAACTGCCTTATTGGTTACTTCCAACGCCTGCTGCACCGTTTTCCCGATTACAAGCTCTGTGGCCATGGAACTGGTGGCTACCGCTGCGCCACAACCAAAGGTTTTAAACTTTGCATCGCGTACTACCTGATTTTCGTCAATATCCAAATACATCCGCATAATATCGCCGCACTTAGCATTTCCTACGGTTCCCACCCCGGATGCGTCCTCAATTTCCCCTACATTTCTGGGATTGGAAAAGTGATCCATTACTTTTGCACTATATTCTGTAACCTGACTCATTCCCTAAGCCTCCTTATTCTTCTTCAAAAAATCTTCATATAACGGTGACATGTTACGAAGCCTGTCCACAATTTTCTTTAAGGTATCTACGGTATCATCGATATCCTGCTCCGTGGTATCACGGGATAAGGTAAAACGAATGGAACCGTGTGCGATTTCGTGGGGAAGACCGATTGCCAAAAGAACATGGGAAGGATCCAATGCCCCGGAAGTACAAGCAGAACCACTGGAAGCGCAAATACCATTGCTGTCCAACAAAATCAAAAGGGATTCTCCCTCGATGAAACGGAAGCAGAAGTTGGTATTGTTGGATAATCTCTTTACCGGATCTCCGTTGAACTTTACATAAGGGATTTCTGTTGTCACTCTCTGAATCAGCTTATCACGAAGTTTCGTCTCGTAAGCGTTGGTTTCTTCCAATCGGGCATCTGCCAATTCCACTGCCTTTCCAAAACCGATAATCCCTGCCGCATTGGTCGTGCCGGCTCTTCTGCCTCTTTCCTGGGAACCACCATGAATCAGGCTGCTGATTTTCACCTTAGAATCAATGTATAATAGTCCTACGCCCTTCGGTCCGTTTAACTTGTGGGCAGATGCAGACAACAAATCGATATTCATTTCTTTCACATGGATACGGATGTGGCCAAAAGCCTGTACCGCATCGGTATGAAATACTACCCCATGGTCATGAGCAATCTTTCCCAGCTCTGCAATCGGCTCAATGGTACCGATTTCGTTGTTTGCAAACATTATGGAAGCAAGAATGGTGGTGGGTTTGATTGCCGCCTCAAACTTGGCCGGATCCACCAAACCGTACTCATCTACATCCAAATAGGTCACTTCATAGCCATGTCTTTCCAAAAACTCACAGGTATGCAAAACTGCATGGTGTTCAATCTTGGTGGTAATGATATGATTGCCTTTTGCGCTTAAACTATCCGCCACACCCTTGATTGCCCAGTTGTCGGACTCGCTACCGCCACTGGTAAAGAATACCTCGGAGGATTTTGCGCCCAGAAATTGAGCAATGGAAGATCTGGCGTCATCCACCTTGGCATGAATGTTTCCCGCAAAGGTGTAGGAGCTGGATGGATTCGCATATTCCTCTTCCAAATATGGTCTCATGGTCTCAAAAACCTGAGGATCTATTTTTGTTGTTGCCGCATTATCCAAATAAATAAATTTATTCATAAAAATAACCTCTCTTAATTCCTACTTTGTTAGTAGGTATTATATTGCTTAATTCCTAGTATGTCAATAGGTTTTAATACAAAAAAGATATCCTTCCGAAAGGGAAGGATATCCTTGTATTTTTATTCTGCTTCTTCGATTTTTTCTGCAGGTAACCATTTGCGAATGACCCGATAAGCCGTTTTCAGCACAATGGGTTTCGTCAGGAAATCATCCATACCCTGACTAAGCAACTCCTCCTTAACGCCTGCTGCCGCGTCGGCGGTCAAAGCGATGATAGGGATATTCTGGTTCACATTTCCCCGAAGTTCCCGGATATGTTTTGTGGTCTCCACACCATCCATCTCCGGCATAAAATGATCCATAAAGATCAAATCATAGGCATTGTCTTCCAACTTCCGAAGTGCTTCCTTTCCGCTTTCTGCCGTATCGATTTGCATGTTTGTAATCTTCAACAGATGTTCCGCTACCATTAAATTTATAGCGGTGTCATCCACAATCAAAACTCTGGCTGTACTTGCAAAGAAAGGTCTCTCATCCTCCGCAGTCACACGCTCCTCTTCCGAATGTCCGTTATCCTCCGTACCGCCCATAGGCCTCCAGTCTACCACCTCCAGCGGAATTTCAAAGGAGAAGGTACTTCCGTGACCGTATTCACTTTCCACGGATACCGTTCCTTCCATAAGGTCCACCAATTGCTTACAAATGGCAAGCCCCAAACCGCTACCTTCTTTATGATGATTGGTGGAGGTATCCACCTGACCGTAATTTTTGAACAATTTCGACAGGTCTTCCTCTTTGATACCGATACCCGTATCGATAACGGAAACCTTCATATTGCAGTGTTGCTCGTCCCGCTTGGACCATTGTATCCGAAGGATCACACTACCCCGGTCCGTATATTTAATCGCATTGGTACAAAGGTTAATCATAACCTGTTTGATACGGACGATATCCGCGTTAACTACGCTGGGGAAGCCCTCCTGCACATCCATGGTAAATTTCAGCTTGCCGGCATTTCTGGCATTTGCAATCTCGAACACATCGTTTAACAAAGACTTCATAGCAAATCGCTCCGGCACGATATCAAACTTGCCGGCTTCAATTTTGGAGAAGTCCAAAATATCATTGATCAGTGTCAAAAGACCGAAGGCTGAAGATTTTACAATCTTTAAATTCTTTTTCACATCCTCCGGCAAGTCCTCCCGAAGTGTGATCTCCGTCAAACCGATAATTGCATTCATAGGCGTACGGATTTCATGAGACATGGTGGAAAGGAAATTGCTCTTGGCACGATTGGCTTCCTCTGCGTTCAACTTCTCGATATAATTGGACAGGTTATTTACCACCTCCGCCATCAGGAACTTGTCCACAATGGAATAGGGGGTTGTATCATATCGGTCGAACATTACCGCACCGGTATATATTCCGTCTGCCATGGTGGGAATCCAAATTTGATTGCCCAACATGACTTTATATACTACAGTTTCTTTCAGTTCCTCGTTACCGGCCTTCGCATTTTCAATCCCCTTGGAAGGATTTGCTTCGATATAACCAAATCGATCGTAAATCGCGATTGTGCCCTCTATCTGCTCCTTGGTCATGGTGGGGAAATATTCTTCCAATTGATTCTCCGACCTGGAATTCCACTGAAAATTGATTTCACTGCTTCCATCCGTCATGTCCGTCTCAATAATCACAATTCGGTCCAGATGGAAATAATTCGCCACATCATTTAACGCATTCTGAATTCCTTCTGACAGGTTGGAAACATACTTCAGTTCCTCTACCATTCTGGCAATAAACTGATGGCCTCCTGCCAGTTTCGCAAAGTCTGTCTCAGTCAAATTGCCCACTTCCCGCATAACCTGCTGGTATACGGAGTTCTTTTTCTTGTAGTCTCCCTCACCGAAAGTATCGGAAACTCTCTGTCTGTTCAGATTTTGCTGATTCATCTTGTGCTGGGTAATATCATGAAGCTTACCGATTACACTGACCGAATTTCCCTGGTCTTCTACAATAAAACACTCACACCAAAACCAAAGCGGAACCTTCTTTCCATCCTCTTCATAAGAAAGATCTACCTCGGCGCCCTGCATATCTCTGTTTTCAAATTTCTTGTGAAGTACTTCAAACAAGGTCTGAAGCTCCGGATGCTCGTCCAATACTCCATTGAGATTTGCGAAATCCACCACCTCATTTTTTTCACCCTTTACACGGAAGATGGAACGATTGGCAATATAATGGTTGTCCTCCGGATAATATTCAAAAATAATATCCTCCATTCCCTCTACCAAAAGCTTATAACGGTAATCCTGCGCCTTTTCCTGCAAAAGAGCCCTATGTTGCGCCTCCAGAGCTTCTCTGGCCCGCTTCATTATCTCCATCAAAAAGACCGTACAAACCAGATATTCAATGGTAAATCCAATAATATATGCCTTAAAGGTCTCTAAATGCGTCCAATTTCGATACTTTACTTCCATCTTGCCCGCACAGTTAATATACACCGAAATCACCATGACCACGTAGGAGGAAACCGTACAAATCCTCGTAAATTTCGGATCAAAGTACAGACAACTGGCAATGGGTACAAGTACGAAGGTGATATAAATACCGATTCCGTTAAAACAGCCCATGGTGCCAATAAAGACCGAAAGGCAGATAGCCATATAATACTTCAAAAACTCATCCGGCACCTTTAAAAAATATAACAGAAGCGGCGATAAGGAAGTCCCGAAGCCAAGGATACGGATAGACCACAAAAGCTTGGGATCAAAATCAAAAATTTTCAAATGATAGGTCGCCAACAGTGCAATAATCGAAAACACACAGATTGCGCAGGACCGCACCATAATTTGATTCATTTTTCGGGTGTTATCTTGTAACATACAATCTCCTCCCTCAAAAACACTACATGACCATAATCAACGTTCCCACACCGATCAGTACACAGCCAATCAAAGACTTGGGTGTCATCTGCTCGTGCAGGAAAAGAAAAGCCAGTACAATGGTAATTACCACACTGAGCTTATCAATGGGCACTACCTTAGAGGCCTCTCCTACCTGAAGAGCCTTATAATAGCAAAGCCAGGAAGCACCGGTAGCAAGACCGGACAAAATCAGGAAAATCCAGCTTTTTTTCCCGATTTGACCAATACCGCTTTGGGCATTTGTCAAAAAAACCATTCCCCAGGCCATGGCCAAAACTACAATTGTTCGAATCGCCGTTGCCAGGTTGGAATTCACATTTTCAATACCAACCTTGGCCAATATGGAAGTCAATGCGGCAAATAAAGCCGATAAAAGCGCAAACAATAACCACATATCTATTCCTCCTTACCTTATAAAACCAGTTCCAGACACCAGAAATCTTTCTCAAACAAATGGCATTCCCCTACCTGTCGGAACCCAAGCTTGGAATAGGATGCCATGGCAACCTTATGTCCGGTCTTGACCAGAATATGTATGCTTTTGATGCCCTGTTCCTTCATAATTTGAAAGACATGCTGCATCATAAGTCTTGCAATGCCCTGATTTTGCATGTCCTTTCGCACACACAATCTGGAAACCTCGCCCCCGGGTGCCAGGTCCGGATTCCAATTGGGAAGAGCATTTACCTCCTGGTCCTCATCAATGGAAATAGTGGCAATGATTTCATTTTTTTCATTTTTCATAACATACAATGCGTTTCGGGACAAATCAAATTCTATGGTGTCTAAATTCGGATAGTCCTGGGTCCAGTCCGCCGCTCCATAGAGATGGGTTCTGTAAAGCGCCAGGATTTCCTCCGTATCGTCCGAAGTCGCAAGCAAAATTCTCTTTTCGTCCATTTTTTAACCTCTATATCAAATCTTATCTAATTATATCACATCCTGTCAATGTGGTTACCTTTTTCCACAAAAAATAGGAAATAAATCCGAAAATTTCGTAAAAAAATGGCGTGTTTGTCAAAGGTTTTTATAGTACAATTTAGTAGTGAAATGTATTGGGATAAATCAATTTTTAGGAGGGTATTCTATGAACTATGAAGCATCCGGCAAGCGCTATGATACCATGAAGTATAACCGTTGTGGAAAATCCGGCTTGCTGCTACCTGCCGTGTCCCTGGGACTTTGGCACAATTTTGGTACAAACGATGATTTCGAAAACATGCGTCAAATGTGTTTTACCGCTTTTGATTCCGGAATCACACATTTTGACCTGGCAAACAACTATGGCCCCAAGCCCGGATCTGCAGAAGAAAACTTCGGCAAAATACTGAAAGCCGATTTGCTTCCTTACCGCGACCAAATGATCATCTCTACCAAGGCCGGCTACGATATGTGGGAAGGTCCTTACGGTGACTGGGGCAGCCGCAAATACCTGCTGGCCAGTTTGGATCAGAGCTTACAAAGAATGGGGCTGGATTACGTGGATATTTTCTACCATCATCGCATGGATCCCCAGACACCCCTGGAAGAAACCATGGGCGCTTTGGACCAAATGGTAAAATCCGGAAAAGCCCTGTATGTGGGTATTTCCAATTATGACGGCGAGACTATGCTTCGGGCAGCTGAAATATTAAAGGAATTACACACGCCCTTTATTATTAATCAGAACTGTTACAATATTTTCAATCGTACTATCGAAAACAATGGTTTAAAGGCAGAAGCTCCCAAGGCCGGCAAGGGCATCATTACCTTTTCTCCTTTGGCACAAGGCTTACTTACCGACCGTTATCTGAAGGGAATCCCCGCAGACAGTCGCATCGGTAAAAACGGTCCCTTCCTTCACGCTTCCGATGTGAACGAGAAACGTATGGCTCAGATTATTGCCCTAAACGAAATGGCAGCCAATCGCGGTCAAAGCCTGGCTCAGTTTGCTCTCAGCTGGATTTTGAAAGACAACGATATCACCAGCGTACTCATCGGTGCCAGTCGTCCTGCCCAGATTTTGGACTGTATCAAATGCATCGACAACACCGGCTTTACTGCTGAGGAATTAGATCGAATCAATCAAATCACAAATATGTAATCTTGTTTCATATCCCCCACCCCCCCTTTGGCTGCGTCAAAGGGGGTTTTGTTTTTCCTATTTTCTAATACACAAAATAGTGTTATAATGCCCCCATAGCATATAGGAGGCCTTTCCAATGAAAGATGTTTTTATTTCCTTTTCCTCCTCTCAGACCACCGAAGCACAAAGAATCTGTACGTATCTGGAGGAAAAAGGCTTGTCCTGCTTTATTTCCACCAGAGATTTGATCTCCGGCGAAGAATATGCAGCACAGCTTATAAAAAATATAGATGAGTCTTCCGTCATGGTCTTGCTCCTGTCCGAAGCCTCAAACAAATCCCCTCACGTCTTACGCGAGGTCGAATATGCCGTCAGCCATCATACCCCGATTCTGGTCTATTCCCTGGAGGATGTTACTCTGTCAAAATCCATGGAATATTTCCTCATGACACATCAGTGGATTACCGAAGAAACCGGCAAGGATGAGCGACTGTTTCAAAGTATTGAGCATCTGATTTCCAAAGATTCTCACAAAACAGCCGCCGAACACTCCTATTTCAATCGAAGAATCCACATAAACAAACCGGAACAGGTGAATCAACGCCGAACCTTTGTTTTTCGCTATATGATACCAATCTGCTGTCTGGTTCTTTTGGTTGTCATTTTGGTGGTTTTATTGCAAAAAAATCACTCCGACCGGAACTCCTTGGTTTCCGATTCTACCGAGAACCAAACAACGGAAACCCTTCCCGTATCCTATGCCTTGGGGGATACCATTACCCTCGGCACCTACTATGGGGAACCCATTGAATGGCGTGTTTTACAGATTCGGGAGGACAATACCCTACTTCTTTTGTCCAAATATATACTCACCATAAAAGCTTACGACGCTGCGGAGGGCGGGGCTTATAATTCCTATGAAGGTGTGGATTATTGGAGTTATGAAAACCATGTTGTGGACGACGAAGCACTTTTGATCCAAATACGGGGCAACAACGATTGGAGCAAAAGCAATATCCGCACCTGGCTGAATTCCGATAAGGAAGTGGTCACCTATGAAGACCAGGCTCCCACAAAGGCAGCTGTCGGTTCCAATTTTTACAGCGGTGAGAGCGGCTTCTTGCATGAATTTGCTTCCGATGAACGGGCGGCTTTGGTCGAAATCGAGTTGAAGTCCCCGGCGAATACTTTTTCAACTACTCAGGGCACAATTACAACTATGGATAAAGTTTTCTTACTTTCCGTTAATGAGTTGAAGCTTTTGGAGGCCGCCGACATTTCTCTTTATACCAAGCCCACCGAAAGCTGTAAGGCTCACGACAAGGAGCTTGCATATTACAATTCTTTTGTGGAGGCCTACGATACAGAAAACTATTACTGGTTGCTTCGCGACTGTGTAGACGGCAAAATCAATCAAGTATCCATTGTATTGACCGATGCAGAATCCGAAGAAACAACCACCCCCGCCAGCGCCGGCATTTCCAGCTATGGCATTCGCCCTGTCATCTGTGTAGATGCTTCCAAATTAAAATAAGGCAAAAGAAAAGCACTCCGCTTCCCGCTTTGGGATTTCGGAGTGCTTCATTTTTTATTTCGCTTCGTCGTTTGTAAACTTAATCTTCAAAAATACACCTACGAAGTCACGAACACCATTATAGTAGTCCTTCAAATCTTCGGTGCTGTTACTCTTTCGTTTTTCAGGAATTGCATCTCTCGCATTTAAGATATTTTGTCTTAAATCTGCCATAGCCGGAAAAGGCTCCAATAAGTTGGCTGCAGTAGTCAGAAGCGTGTTCGCCTCCTCCATCATATCTTCCACCTTATCATAGTTCTTAATCACCTCATCCATGGTGTTCGCCTTGGTGACATCAATCAAATCCAACATTTGGGAGGATTTGTCCAAAACAGGTTGACATAACTGGATTACACTGTTTCGCACAGCTAAAGCTTCTTTTCCCTTTTCCAACATGGCATCCGCTTCCGCCATCATGGAAGAACTCTGGTTTTTAATCATTTCTGCCGTATCCTCACTACCGCAACCGGCCAAAGTACCAGTAGCAAACAATGCAAGCACCAGACAACCAAGTAAAAATTTCTTTTTCATTTTTATTCCCCCTACTAATCTTCTCAGCGTATCATATCATGTTTTTAACAAATTTCAAGTTTATTTTTCATCCACTACCTGGAAGATGAAGAATTTCAAATAGTAGGACTCCTCCGTTCCCGCTGCATTATTCCAAAGAATGGGATGGTCCGGTGCCTGGGTTCGAAACTCCACCTGACGAAGCCTTTTATGCACTGCCTTCGCTGCTTCCTTGATGGTTTTCTCCAAAAGCTCCTGGGTCATAAAGTGGGAGCAGGAACAGGAGGCCAGATAACCGCCGTCCTTCACTAATTTAAGGCCCTTCATATTGATTTCCCGGTATCCCTTAATTGCATTCTTGGTTGCCTCTCTGGATTTGGTAAATGCGGGCGGATCCAGAATTACCACATCATACTTCTCGCCGGCCTCAAACAATTTTGGCAGCTCATCCAAAACATTGGCACAACGAAAATGCACTGTACTGTCCAACCCATTTCTCTTAGCATTGTCAGTGGCCTGCTGCACTGCGAACTCCGAAATATCCAGACCGGTTACATCGCCGGCTCCGGCAATTCCTGCATTCAACGCAAAGGTTCCCATATGGGTAAAGCAATCCAATACCTTCTTTCCCTTGCAAATTCTCTGCATCGCCAGTCGATTATATTTTTGGTCCAGGAAGAACCCGGTTTTTTGTCCGTTGGCTACATCCACCATGTAATGTACACCATTTTCCACGATTTCCACATTGGTCTCAAAGGGCTCGCCGATAAAATCCTTTACCTTGGGAAGTCCTTCCTTAATACGTTCGTTGGCATCGCTTCTCTCGTACACACCGCGAACCACAATCCCGTCTTCTTTCAACAATTTCTTCAGGATATCCACAATCGTAAGCTTAAACTGCTCCATGCCCAATGCCAGACATTCCACCACCAGCACATCCTCGTATTTGTCTACTACCAGACCGGGAAGAAAATCCGCTTCCCCGAAAATCACACGGCAGGAAGAAGTATCCACCGTCGTTTTTCGATATTCCCAGGCATTTCGCACACGCATGGTCAAAAAAGCCTCATCAATTTCCACATCTGCTTTTCTTGTCAGCATGCGAACACGTATTTTGGAATTTTGGTTGATAAAGCCCTTTCCCATGGGGTATCCGTCAAAGTCACGTACTGTTACCACGTCACCGTTTTTGAAGCTGCCCACAATGGTATCGATTTCATTATCAAATATCCACATGCCTCCGGCCTTAATGGTACGGCCTTCACCCTTCTTCAAGGTAATCATTGTTTGGCTCATCCTGAGAATCCTCCGTTATGTTTCCCTATTATTCTCCATTATAATATCCTTTTTACGCTTGACATTCAACGAGTTTTTATATATTATCTTAATGTTGACACAATAACACCTATATCGGGGTGTGGCTCAGCTTGGTGGAGCGCCACGTTCGGGACGTGGAGGTCGCGTGTTCGAATCACGTCACTCCGATTAAAAAAATAGGACAATCCTTTATGGGTTGTCCTATTTTTTTGGTATCGTTATGTTTTGCAATACACGCGACCGTAACGTTCCGAACGTAGTGAGGGCGTGGAGGGCTCATGACGTCCGGTGGACGTCAGTTTTGAGCCGACCGTAGCGAAGCGGAGACCGCGTGTTCGAATCACGTCACTCCGATTAAAAAAGATAGGACAATCTTTTATGGGTTGTCCTATCTTTTTTGGGTATCGTTATAAGCCTGTTAGCCAATACAATGCACTTTATCGCTTCGCAGCGTGATTAGTAGCTCGGAAAGTTTCAAGTTGACGCACTAACGAGCCATGCGAAGACAGGCTCGAAATCAGCCGTGGGAGTTTGCTCACAAACGGCTGTATTTCAGACTGGATTCATAGGGCGACAAACGACATGAGCAAGAATGCGTAGCATTCTGCGAATTCGCTTGTCGGCATGGCAAGTTGAGCGATTAACTTTCAATTTCATAAATAACCCATCACACGTTAAAGTGATAAAGTTTATTATAAATGACTCAAACTTCCCACACCAATAAGGTGTGTTGAACCTTGAAAATTCAATATTTCAGCCAATAAAAAAGGCATAAATGTATTCCGTTTGGTATAATGGAATTGTCCAGAAACCATTTATACAAAGGAGATTTATGCCATGTCCATTTTAACACAGAACAACGCTGATGAGAAAGCTTTACTTGATTGTATTCAAAGATTTTTTTCTAATCATCATGTAGGTATGATTTTGAAGAAATGCAATGGAACCAAAGAAAAGGGAGTTCCAGCTATTTCTCTTCTGCGTTATAAACTTGGCAACATCTTTGTCGGAAGAAGCATGTATATGCAACAACGCACCGGCTCGTTTAAGGAAGAGTTTTCGAAGAATACTTTTTATCGCTTCCTCAATTCAACTAAAATCAACTGGCTTCGTTTTACTTCACTTCTTGCAGCAGACATCATCAATAGTGACATCGAAGATTTAACAGATTCTTCCAGAAAGAATGTCTTTATTATCGATGACAGTCTCTTTAATCGGTCCAGTTGTAGGAAAACAGAGCTTGGATCTAAGGTCTTCGACCACACCAGCATGAAATTCGAAAAAGGATTTCGTATGCTTACTCTTAGTTGGAGTGATGGCAATACTCTGATTCCGGTGAATAGTTGTCTGTTGGCATCTTCCAAAGAATCAAACCTTATTGGTCCAGTGAAATCTTTTGACAAAAGAACACTTGCTGGAAAGAGACGTTCCCTGGCTCAAATGAAAGCTCCTGAAGCTATGATTGAACTTCTAGCTACTGCTAAATCTGTTGGATTGTCAGCAGATTATGTTCTCTTTGATTCCTGGTTTTCTAATCCTGCACAGATTACTGCAATCAAAGCAGGTGGCATGGATGTCATTGCCATGATTAAGAAAAGCAGTCGTATCGATTACATATACGAAGGTGAATCGCTTAATATCAAGGAAATCTATTCCAGAAATAAAAAGCGTCGTGGTCGCTCAAGATATCTTCTTAGCATTGATGTAATGCTTGGAAAAGATAATTCTATTCCTGCTAAAATCGTGTGTGTTCGTAACAAGGCTAATCGTAAGGATTGGCTTGCTTTCATATGCACAGATACCTCTCTTAGTGAGGAAGAGATTATCCGCATCTATGGCAAACGCTGGCAGATTGAAGTGTTTTTCAAAACCTGTAAGTCCATGCTGAACTTGATTGGTGAATGCCATAGCTTATCCTATGATGCACTGACTGCTCATGTAGCAATCGTGTTTACAAGATATATGTTACTCGCCATGGAACAACGTCAGAATGAAGACCAAAGAACTTTAGGTGAACTGTTCTTTTTTCTGGTTGATGAGATGGCAGATATCACTTTCTATAGATCTCTTAGCATTCTAATGGACGCTCTTATTGCCAGCCTTCAGGAGATTTTGAAGCTTATTGATGCCCAGCTTGTAGCATTTACAGCAGATTTTGAAGCGAGACTGCCAAAATATATCCAGAAAGCTCTCCATTATGAGCCTTTAGCGGCATAAATGCTATTTTGTTAGCTGAAATATTGAATTTTCAAGGTACGAATCCCATTTTAGGTATGGGAAG
>DCGY01000001.1:0-1029 GCA_002314715.1 Lachnospiraceae bacterium UBA1766
TTCATGACAGAGACGTTAAGAGATATTTCGCTACCGGTATTGCAGGTCTTTCTATCGTAGCTGACTCTCTTTCCGCTATCAAGTTTGCTAAGGTTGAAGTTATCCGTGATGAGGACGGCGTAATCGTTGACTTCAAGACTACCGGAGAATTCCCTAAGTATGGTAACGATGATGACCGTGTAGATGAAATCGCACAGGAAATCGTTCACAAGTTCATGACCGCTGTAAGAAGACATCATACCTACAGAAACGGTGTTCCTACAACCTCTATTCTTACCATTACCTCTAACGTAACCTATGGTAAGGCTACCGGTAACACCCCTGACGGACGTAAGAAAGGACAGCCTTTCGCTCCCGGTGCTAACCCTATGCACGGCCGTGATACTCATGGTGCTGTTGCTTCCCTTTCATCTGTATCTAAGCTTCCTTTCAAGGATGCTCAGGACGGTATCTCCAATACCTTCACCATTATCCCCGGTGCTCTTGGTAAGGAAGATGCAGTATTCGCCGGTGACATCGAATTAGATTTAAACAAATAATCAAACCGAATCAGGAGGTACACAATGGACGATAAGCAGATGATTGACGATCTGGTAAAGATGCTGGATTCCGGCATGGCGAGCGGTGTTGGACATGTAAATGTTGATACCGAAGCTACTGCATGTCAGCCGAAAAATGTTCAGACCATGGGATGTACGGATTGTTCCAGAACTCCCTTAGCATGCAGTGTACCAACTCTTCATCAGGGACTGGATGACTATAAATAGTCGATTCCCCAAATAAAAAATTAGGGAAAGGGCAAATGTCCTTTCCCATCATCAGAAAAATAGGAGGAAAATAAAATGGCAGCAAATACTACACAGATTGATAATCTTGTAAACTTGTTAGATGGCTACGCTACCAAGGGTGGACATCATTTGAACGTTAACGTATTAAACAGAGATACTCTTCTTGATGCTCAGCAGCATCCTGAAAACTATCCTCAGCTTACTATCCGTGTTTCCGGATACGCAGTAAACTTCATTAAGC
>DCGY01000001.1:1063-5213 GCA_002314715.1 Lachnospiraceae bacterium UBA1766
AGCAGGCTGACGTTATCTCTCGTACTTTCCACGAGGCAATCTAATTACAAATTAGACACGACGGAGTCGAAACTTCGAAAAAAGAAATCGCTTAGGCCGAAAGGTTTAGGCGATTTTTTTATATACTTTTTATCATCCCTATCTAGTTTTTTTTCAGAAAATTGTATATACTAGAATTAGTTTTCGGGGCTGATATTCCCCCACATTCTATAACAGAAAGAAGAATCGTTATGCAGGAAAATAAAAAAGTGTTAGGCAGAATTCATTCATTGGAAAGTTTCGGCACCGTGGACGGACCCGGTACCCGATTTGTGGTTTTTGTACAGGGGTGCCCCATGCGCTGTGCCTATTGTCATAATCCCGACACCTGGGAAATGAACTCCGGAACCCTTATGGAACCGGAATATATTATGGAGCAGTACGAAAGAAATAAGCCTTTTTATCAGAATGGCGGCGGTATTACCGTTACCGGCGGCGAACCCTTAATGCAGGTTGATTTTTTGATTGCGCTCTTTACCCTTGCCAAAGAACAGGGCGTTCATACCTGTATCGACAGCTCCGGCATTGCCTTTAATCCCGATAGCGCTGCTCTCATGGAGAAGCTGGATCATCTGATGACCTTAACCGATTTGGTAATGCTGGATATTAAGCATATCGACCCGATTAAGCACAAGGAATTAACCAGCCAGGAAAATACCAATATTCTGAAATTTGCGGAATATTTGAACGAAAAGCATGTAGATATGTGGATTCGCCATGTGGTTGTTCCGGGCATTACCGACGATGAAGTATATTTGGAAAAATTGGGTTACTTCATCGGTGGTTTATCCAACCTAAAGGCTTTGGACGTGCTCCCCTATCACACCATGGGCGAGACCAAATACGAGAAATTGGGTATGGAATATAAATTAAAGGGTGTTCCTCCCATGGACAAGACCAAGCTTTTGGATAAGAAGCAGGCCATCCTGAACGGAATCAAGAAGCGTCGTGCCGAACTGGCAAAATAAAATTATTGGTTGTACTATTGAAATTCAAAATAAAATATATTACAATATGGACAGCAAGTTAGTCTAACTATAAGGAGGAAATTATTATGGCATTTAAGATTGGTGATGCATGCGTATGTTGTGGTGCTTGTGAGGCACAGTGTCCTGTTGGCGCTATCAGCATGGGCGATGGAAAATATGAAATCGACGCTGACAAGTGTATCGATTGCGGTTCTTGCGCAGGCGGATGCCCTGTTGGAACTATCGAGCAGGCATAATGAAAATTTGATTTTCAGAAAAGGCATTTCAGAAAATGAAATGCCTTTTCTTTTTTTCTGTTTTTTTCTCGGAGTGACCCTCCTCGTTCTCCACAATTTCCGAATTTTCCGTATTCCCTGACGTTACCTTCGGCAAAGGCACATCCTCAGGCTTCATTACAGGCTTTTTAAAGCCCTTGGAACGTTTTCTCAGTAATTCATCCATCTTTTGATAATAAAGCTCATCTCGGGCCTCCAGAAGCTTCATACGCTCCTCATCCTTATCTTCCCTGGAGCGAAACTGATAATCCAATTCCTTGATAATACTCTCCCTTAGTTCCTTTCCGAATTCACGATTGGTTTCAACCATCGTCTCCCGAATCATCTGCTGCAATATCCACTGCAGCCTCTTTGCCTTTTCTTCTTTGGAAAGATGGGCAAGCTCGTCCGATTCCCGCCCCTCATCTTCCCTAGTCTCCTGGTTCTCTATTTCCTTCGTATCCCGGATTTCCATTCCAAGTCTTGGCATTATGGCATCCTCCTGATTTTCTTTTTCCTTCTCCTCCAGTAAATCCAGTTTCCCGTCCTTTAAAATCATTTTAATCGCCTTCAATTGCAATCCTCTCTTTTTCATATTTTTTATTTGCTGAAAACACTCGATATCTTCCCTGGTGTAATACCGATGTCCAAAATCATTTCTGCGAATGGGAAGGCTTAGCTCCTCCTCCCAATATCGCAGCACATGACTTTCTACCTGAACCTCTTTTGCAGCGTCTGAAATCAAATAATAGTCTTTCATGAATACTCCTTTCTGAAACGCAAAAAGAGAATGAACAATTGTCCATTCTCTTTTGTAAAATAATATGTACTTTCTATTCCTTTAATAATCCTCGCCACGGGGTGTTTTCGCCAGGTTCGCAAACTTGGTGTACTCCGGTAACCAGGCAAGCTCAATGGTACCGATAGGTCCGTTTCTCTGCTTTGCAATAATGATTTCGGAAATATTTTTCTTATCGGTATCGTGGTTATAGTAGTCATCACGATAAATGAACATAACCACGTCCGCATCCTGCTCAATCGCTCCGGATTCACGAAGGTCAGACATCATGGGTCTGTGGTCCGGTCTTTGTTCAACTGCTCGGGAGAGCTGTGAAAGCGCCAACACCGGAACCTGCAGTTCTCTGGCAACTCCTTTTAAGGATCGGGAAATTTCGGATATTTCCTGCTGTCTGGACTCCACTCGTCCGCTTCCTGTCATCAACTGCAAATAGTCGATGATAATCATGGACAGGCCCATCTCCAGCTTATATTTACGACACTTGGAACGAAGCTCCGAAACCGAAATACCGGGGGTATCATCAATAATTAATTTGGAACGACCGATGACTCCGGCGCTCTCAATCAAGCGCTCCCAATCATTGTCCTCCAACTGACCGGTACGTAACTTTTGGGCATCCACATTGGACTCCAACGAAAACATACGATTTACAAGCTGTTCCTTGCTCATTTCCAGACTGAAAATAGCAACTGCTTTATTCTGCTTAAATGCAACGTTTTGCGCGATATTTAAGGCAAACGCGGTCTTTCCCATAGAAGGACGGGCCGCAATCAATACCAAGTCGGAAGGCTGCATTCCCGCCGTACGATAATCCAAATCCAAAAAGCCCGTAGGCACACCGGTTACAACACCTTTATTCTTGGATGCGGTATCAATCTTGTGCATGGCGTTCATAACCACCTGACGGATCGGTACGAACTCACCGCTGTTTCTGCTCTGAACCAGCTGGAACACACGCTTTTCCGTATCTTCCAGAATAAATTCCAGGGTTTCTTTTCCTGCATAACAGTTATTGGCGATTTCCTCATTCAGACGAATCATTTTTCGAAGAACCGCCTTTTCCGCCACGATGGATGCATAATAGCGAACATTTGCGGAGGTAGGCACCGCTGCCACCAGCTGACCTACATATTCCAGACTGCTGACCTCCGGAGGAACTTCTTTTTCCTTCAGGCGATTCTGAAGGGTAATCAAATCCACCGGAACGCCCTTATCATTGAGTTCCACCATGGTTTCGAAAATAATACCATACTGTTTATCATAAAAATCTTCACCGGTAATGATTTCCGATGCTGCCACAATGGCATCCCTGCTCATAATCATGGAACCGATTACAGACTGCTCTGCTTCAACACTATGAGGCATAACCCTTTTTATTTGATTTTCTTCCATTGCGGGCATTTCAAACCTCCCTGATCAAGCTTCTCTTAAGCCTCTGTAACACTTACATGTAATTTACCGGTTACCTGCGGATGAAGCTTTACCGGAACCTCGTATGACCCAAAGTTCTTTATGCTCTCAGCAAGAACGATTTTCTTTTTGTCGATTTCCACATTGTACTGTTCCTTCAGCGCAGTAGCAATTTCCTTGGTAGCAACAGCGCCGAATGCTTTACCGCCTTCGCCTGCCTTCATCTTAATAACAATTTTCTTTTCTTCCAGACTTTTTGCAAGCTCCTGTGCCTCTTCCAGCTTCTGCTTTGCAATTTTATCATCATTTGCCTTCTGAAGCTTTAAGTCGTTCATATTCTTGGGAGTAGCCTCTACACCGATCTTCTTGGGAAGAATGTAGTTTCTTGCATAGCCTTCGCTGGCTTCAATGATTTCTCCCTTTTTTCCCAGTTTCTTTTCATCCTGAAGTAAAATAATCTTCATAATTTCTTCCTTTCCATGTACGTAGGGTTTATATTTCTCCCTCTTCCAACATATCTTCCAGGGTTTTCTTCAAAATTCCGATTGCCTCGGCCAAACCGGTACCCTCCATCTGACAGGCTGCGATGTTCATATGTCCGCCACCGCCCATTCGTTCCATGATTACCTGAACATTTACCTCATCAATGGAACGGGCAC
>DCGY01000089.1 GCA_002314715.1 Lachnospiraceae bacterium UBA1766
CCGAGACCGCCGGCCGCCTGACCAGGGGCCTGTTCGGCTATGTCCCCCAGGGTAACTATCTCTTCTCCGGCACCCTGCGCGAAAACCTGAGCATGTTCTGCGACGGCGCCACGGACGCCGAGATAATGGAGGCTGCAAGGCTTGCCTGCATCGACGGGTTCATCTCCGGCCTGGAGACGGGCCTCGACACGGTGATAGGGGAGCACGGGCTTGGCCTGTCCGAAGGGCAGGCGCAGAGAATCGCGGTTGCGCGCATGCTGCTGAGCGGTGCGCCCGTTCTGCTGNNAGTATCCGCACGAGTTCTCGGGCGGCCAGCGCCAGCGCATCGCCATCGCGCGCGTGATGCTCAAGGACGCGCCGATCCTGCTGCTCGACGAGGCCACCAGCGCGCTCGACGAGGAGACGGAGGCAAAGCTTCTTCAGAACATCCGCAGTCTGCGGAGCAAAACCTGCCTGATAGTAACCCACCGCCGTGCCGCCCTCTCCATCTGCGAAAGAGAGTTCCACTTCGACAGCGGCACGCTAGTGTGAAATAACGACATCAGGCACCTTGCCTCTCCGGCTGCCCGAAAAATGCAAAAGACGACTTTTTTGGGCAAAACCGCGAAAAAAGTCGAACTTTTGAAAAATGAAAAATTCAATTCAGAATTATGTAAACCAAAACGAGCGTAAACCCCCATATATTGCCACCAGAGTCAGTCTTCCGTTGTCAACCGGCGCCGTTTCTCGTTTTTTTCAAGCTGCCACCGTCCCCGCTTCCTGTTGACAGCTCCTGCGCCGCTCTCACCCAAAAGCTGCAGCCCTGCCAAGCCTTCTCCTCAAAGAAGACAGGGGATAAGACATAAGACATGGCCGGTTCACTGTGGAAGAGTCCCTGTCTTACGACTTGCCCAACTACAAAGTAATGTGCCGTATATTCAGATGCATATAGGGTGCAAGATAAGAATAATTATATAATGTAATCACCCTAAATGAATTTACACCTTGTGATTTAGGGTGATTTATTGTATATTATCTGCATATAATCACCCTAAATAGGAGGCTGTCAAATGAGCGATTTTGAAATGATTCAACAGCTTTTGAATGACAAGGCTGATTTGCAAGCTCAAATCAACCTTTCTGCTTTTGATGGAAGCGTAGAGATAAAAACCATAAATAACGAAAAATATATATACATAAGAAAACGTGAGGCTGGTAAGTATAAATCAACCTACATTGATAAATATAGTGAAGAGCTGTATGCAATGGCGGTAAATCAATCCAAGCGTATAAGATCAGTAAAAAAACAGCTGCGTAAGGTGGAAAAGGAACTGGCAGAGCTTGGGTATGAAGAAAGTGAACTCACACATAGAGTTAGGATGAATATCGACTTTGCAAGAGCTAATGTAAAAAATTTGATTTATGACCAAGCGGTTTTGGAAGGTGTGTCTACTACTTTTCCTCAGACTGAAACCATTTTGGAGAACGGTGAGGTTAATGGTGTTAAGGCCGGTGATGTACAAAAAATCTTAAATCTAAAACATGCATGGGAGTTCATTGTTGATCCAGATGTTGTTGCATCTCCATGTAACTACTATCTGCTAAGTCACATCGCACGACTTGTAAATGAAGGATTTTACACTCACGGAGGTTCGGTGCGAGGAGTTCCTGTTAGCATTGGCGGTTCGACATATGTTCCACCGATTCCAGATGAAATCTATGTCAAAGATAGAATCAGAGACATCATTCAGTCGGAGATGGACGATATCGATATAGCAATTGAGTTAACACTTTATTGTATGAAGACTCAAACTTTTATTGATGGAAATAAGAGAGCGTCGATTATTTTTACAAATCACTTCATGATTCAGCATGGTTTGGGACTGTTGGTTGTACCAGAGAGCATTGTTTCAGAGTTTAAGTCATTGTTGATTGCATACTATGAAGGACGAGATGAAGCTTCAATCAAAGATTTCCTAAAAGAAAAATGTTGGAGACAATTTTAGAGATATCTTCAGCTTTAGTCAGAGCAATATTTAACTTCCGAATTAATTCCGTGCGAAGTCACACAAATTCCGAACATCTCTTGCTTTAGACGAGGAAAATACAAGGATTTTGATACGGCTAATACGAGGACTTTCTCTGGCAAAACAGATCTAAACGAGGAAAATACATAGAATCTCACGAGGATTTGCACTCTCTATATCGGTTCTTAGCTATGAGTACTCTTTTTCTTCTGTTGCATGAAAATCTGCCATGAACCTCTTTAGCAGAAATGCACAGAAGTATGGGAATGTATAAATGCAGGCCTCATGTCCAATGTTGTTTTTTGAAAATTTAATCCCATATTTGATATCCGGGTAATGATCGGAAGCAATAAGTGTCTTCATTGATTTTGCGCGACCACTTTTTGCCTTTACCTCAACAGGAACAAGAGAAACTGTTGAACGGATGAAGAAATCCTCTTCCAATGTTGAATCCTCTTTCTTGTAATAGAACAGTTTATATCCTTGTTTGATAAGCGCTTCACCTATCATGTTTTCATAGAGCGCACCCTTATATACTCCCAAATTCTTGTTTGCCCTAAGATCATCCTGCGATTCATCATCCAACATAGATACCAGCAATCCGGTATCAGCGAAATACAGTTTGAAGGAATCAGGATTGTAATTTCCGCCAAGCGGTAGTTCCGGGAATTCCATGTTATAACAGATGTTGACCATTCCTGCGTCCACCAACCACTCCGCGCAACCTCGATAATCGCGAAATCTTGCCCCTGAAGCAACTTTAGAAATCTGGAATTTTTTATTTTCTCTTGCAAGCTGCGGCGTAACCCTGTTAAACACATTAATGATTCTAGTCTGATCTATGCCTGACGCATATTTTCGAATATCTTCTTTGTAGTCT
>DCGY01000035.1:0-10874 GCA_002314715.1 Lachnospiraceae bacterium UBA1766
CTGGATTCGAACCAGCGAATGCAGCAGTCAAAGTGCTGTGCCTTACCGCTTGGCGATAGCCCTCTATTCGAACACCAAGCGTGTCGCATGACACACTACACAGAATCAAAAGGTGGATAAAGGGATTCGAACCCTTGGCCTCCAGAGCCACAATCTGGCGCGCTAACCAACTGCGCTATACCCACCATATAGCCATTCATGTTCTGGCGTAAACTACCGGATGTCTGTTTCCGGAACATCCGGTAAAACGCTAGTGTGCCCGAAGGGATTCGAACCCCCGACCCACGGCTTAGAAGGCCGTTGCTCTATCCAACTGAGCTACGGACACATGAATGCTCGTCGGTTGTTTTTCAAACTGACGAAGCATATTGTATCTCAAATAGGAGCGTTTGTCAACAGTATTTTTAGATTTTTTTAGAGAGTTCACGAATTTGTTTTTGTCTCAATTTCTCCCTTTGTTTTCCCTTCTCAAAATGCCCCCTTCTGCCCATTTTTATTGACAAAATCCGATTCCTTCTGTACAATAACTTTAACGCATTAAAGCGCAACGCTTTAGTGTGTTACACTTTAACGCATTGTATCTCGAAAGCGTGCCATATGAGGCAATGCAAAATAACTTCTTATGGAGGAAAAAACAATGACAGTAGTACTAAGTTCTATTCTTCTTGTTATTTTCTTTGCTGTAATGATTGCAGTAGGATTTTACACAAGAAAAAATGCAACCGATGTAAATGGTTTCGTACTGGGCGGTCGTTCCGTAGGTCCCTGGCTTACCGCATTTGCTTTTGGTACATCTTATTTTTCAGCAGTAATCTTTGTTGGTTACGCAGGCCAGTTTGGTTGGCTCTTTGGCCAGGCTGCCACATGGGCCGGTTTGGGAAATGCCTTTATCGGATCTCTTTTGGCTTGGAACGTCCTTGGAAGAAGAACCCGTATCATGACCCAGAGTCTTGATGCCAAGACCATGCCGGATTACTTCGGAAAGAGATTTCATTCCACCCCCTTAAAGGTAGCAGCATCTGTAATTGTATTTATTTTCTTAATTCCTTACACTGCTTCCCTTTACAACGGTCTTTCCAGTTTGTTCGGTCTTGTATTTGATATTCCTTACTGGGTTGTAATTGCAGTAATGGCTGTATTAACCGGTATGTACGTTATTTTCGGTGGTTATATGGCTACCGCGATTAACGACTTTATTCAGGGTATTATTATGTTGTTCGGTATTACCGCAGTTATTTTGGCGGTTATTAACGACAACGGCGGTTTATTGGCAGCTTGCCAGAAGCTTTCCGCTGTTCCCGCAGAAGGCTGGACCGGTGGTGCTTACACCTCCTTCTTCGGTCCCAATCCCGTGTTCCTTCTTTTCGTTGTTATCCTTACCTCTCTTGGTACCTGGGGTCTTCCTCAGATGGTTGGTAAGTTCTACTCCATTAAGAGTGAAAACGATATCCATAAGGGAACCGTTATTTCCACCGTGTTTGCTATTATCGTAGCAGGCGGATGCTACTTCCTTGGTGGTTTCGGCAGATTGTATGCAGACAAGGATATCTACAGTGCTTCCGGTGCCGTATTATTCGATAAGATTGTTCCTGCAATGCTTTCCACTCTTTCTCCTGTTATTGTAGCAGTGGTTATCGTATTGGTTCTTTCCGCTTCCATGTCAACCCTTTCATCTCTCGTATTGACATCCAGCTCAACCTTTACGCTTGATGTTATTAAGCCTGCTATGGCAAAGAAGAAGGAAATGACCGAGAAGCAGCAGGTTACCATCATGAGAGCATTTATTGTAGTGTTCATCATCATTTCTGCAATCATTGCAATCATTAAGGATTCTCATCCCGAATTAACCTTCATCGCTCAGATGATGGGTGTCTCATGGGGTGCACTTGCAGGCGCTTTCCTGGCTCCTTTCCTCTACGGTTTGTATTGGAAGGGTGTAACCAAGGCTTCTGTTATTGTCTGTTTCATTTGGGGTACCGGCCTTGCTTCTATTCAGTTCCTGATCAGCATGAAGGTAATCAGCAATGCAAATTGGCCTGCAATCCTTAAGTTTACGACCCAGAACTCTATTTACTCCGGCGCCATCGCTATGATGGTCGGACTCATCCTTGTTCCTGTTGTAAGCCTTCTGACCAGAAAGCATGCAACCAAGGACGCAGACAAGATGTTTGAATGCTTCGAAGAAAAGGTTCAGGTTTCCAAGAAATCCGCACTTGACTAACTTACGAACAAGTTCATAAGCAAACAAAAAAGACTTAAATCTTTGCAAACGCATTGATTTAAGTCTTTTTTTATCGGGGTGACAGGATTCGAACCTGCGACCCCCTGGTCCCAAACCAGGTACTCTAGCCAAGCTGAGCCACACCCCGAAAACACGTGTTATTATATAACAGGCTTTTCGCTCTGTCAACACACATTTTTTTGAAATACTTTTACAGATATGCAATGTTAAAAAACGGGTTGTTTAACTGATCAAACTCCAAAATACAATAGGAAGGTCTTCTTCCGTCCTGTCTCGGATATGAGATACTGCCCGGATTTACCACATATACCCCATTGATTTTTTCCACATAAGGTTTATGGGTATGTCCAAAAAACACAATATCCTTCTTCTTGGCTGCTGCCTCATGGGCAAGCACTTCCATCCCCATGGAAACATAATAATGATGGCCGTGGGTAACCATGATCTCGTAACCGTTTACCTCGAAATCCGCTTCTTTAGGCAAATCCGAAAAGAAATCATTATTCCCGCGAACCATATATACAGGGCAGTTTGCCGCCTGAATAATCTGCGCTTCACTGCCTTCCACATCGCCGCAATGAACCACAATATCCGGTTTATGCATTTCCACTACCTTGAAATAATTCTCGTTTCGCTTGTGAGTATCACTAACGATAAGTATCTTCATATTTCATCAGTTCCTTCTTCATAAGTTCCAATGCTTTTCCTCTGTGACTTACCTGATTTTTCTCTTCCTCGGAAAGCTCTGCCGTAGTTTTTCCAAATTCAGGCACATAGAAAATAGGGTCATATCCGAAACCGTTTTCTCCTTTTTCTTCATAACCGATCCGACCTTCGATGGTGGCTCTTGTAGTCAATTCCCGCTTGTCGGGAAGCACTGCCGCAATGGCACATACGAAACGAGCGGTTCGATCTTCATCTGCCACCCCTTCCAATCTGCGAATGATTTCTCCATTCTTGATACGATAGGAAGTATCCTCTCCCATAAATCTAGCGGAAAAAATACCCGGTTCTTTGTTCATGGCATCTACTTCCAATCCGGAGTCGTCTGCCATTACGATGTCATCTGTATATTGTGCAACAGCTCTAGCCTTTATCATGGCATTTTCTTCATAGGTCTTGCCGTCTTCCACGATATCAATCTGAATTCCGGCTTCCTTCATGGACACCACTTCCATACCAAGATCAGCCAAAATCATTCGGATTTCCTTTACTTTTCCTGCATTTCCGGTTGCAAATACAATTCTCTTCTTCATGTATCTCTCCTTATCCTACTGCTGTTTCTCCTGCTTTGGGGGCTTCGGTCCCATAAACTGGTAATAGTAGGTTTTCATCATACCATTGTATATTTTACGATTTTTATCGGCTTTTCTTCCAATATAGGTCTCTGCCTGTTCATATCCCGTAATCATGCAGAGACTCCAGGAATCCAGTGCCCGGAAACGCTCTCCAATCACCTTGTAAAGTGCCGGCATTTCTTCCTTTTCCTGCAAGCGCTCACCGTAAGGCGGGTTTGTGATGATAAAACCATATTTTTTGCTGTGGCTTAATTGATCCACACCACGTCTTTGAAAATGAATCTTGGATTCCACTCCCGCAAGCTTCGCATTCTCTCTGGCAATGGAAACCATGGAATCATCCAGGTCAAAGCCCTGAATATCGGTTTCTACCGATAAATCCATTAATTCTCTTGCTTCATCAATGGTATCATACCAGTTGCGTTTCGCCACGATATGAGACCAGCTCTCCGCCGTAAAATGACGGTTCATTCCGGGTGCCATATTGCAAGCCATCATAGCTGCTTCAATAGGAATGGTACCGCTTCCGCAAAAGGGATCGATTAATATTCTGCTTTTATTCCAAGGCGTCAGCATAATCATGGCAGCTGCCAGATTCTCCGCAATGGGTGCTTTTGCAGTCAGTTTACGATAGCCTCTCTTGTGAAGGGATTCCCCTGTGCTGTCCAACCCAACCACCACCTCGTCTTTCATCAAAAAGACTCTCAGCGGAAAAGAAGCACCATTTTCCTGCAACCAGTTAATGCTATAAACTCCTTTTAAGCGCTCCACAATGGCCTTTTTCATAACACTTTGAATATCGGAGGGGCTGAATAACTTGGACTTTACGCTGGCTGCCTTTGCCACCCAGCATTTTCCGTCCACCGGAATATATTCTTCCCAGGGAATCGCTTTCGTACCCTGGAACAGTTCTTCGTAGGTTTCCGCATGAAAACTGCCCAGCTTTATGAGAATTCTCTCTGCCGTCCTAAGAAATACATTTGCACGGCACAAAGCCTCCTCATCTCCAAAGAAGGTGACTCTTCCGTCTGCCACTTCTGTAATATCATATCCCAAATCGATTATTTCTCTTTTCAAAACCGCTTCCATGCCAAAGTGACAGGGTGCTATTAATTCGAATCTTCTCATCCTTCGGTTCCCCTTCGGTTCTAATATAGGATATAGTATATCTGTTTTTTCCCGGTATGTAAATAGGGACACCCAAGGGCGTCCCTATTTGTCAGAATATATAAATTTTTCCAAGTCATCGCAACCAGTCCCGAAAGAGCTTTACAAGAAAAATAACCACCAGAAACGGAAAAAGAATTGGTAACAGGAATGACAAAATCGAAATAAAAAGACCGATTATTACCAGGAATACCAGTGCAATAATTAAGAGTACCGCCCATGTAGGAAGATTGGTCCTTCTTCGAAAAATGGTGCCCGTGGTATTTTCTTGCGAATAATCCTGGGTATTTTCCTGCGAATACTCCTCCCGGACATATTCCTGCTCCCCCGCATGATTTGCAGTAATAACGGTTTTCGCCAAAAGTCTGGGATCTCCCAAACGGCTCAAAACCTGCTCTTCACTGCTTCCCATGCGAATCTGGGACATAATATAATCATCGTAATAACGAACGGTATCCTGCAAAACTTCGGAAGATACGCGCCCATTTAGCGCTCCGTTTAATTTGTCTAAAAATTCGGTTCTCCCCATTTCATCACTCCTTTATGGTGAATTTATTGTACCATGTAATACAGAATTCGTAAATAAACCAGGTAGAAAGGATTTCTAAACTTTTTCTAAAACGGATTCCCCTTTTTCAAGCCTCATTTCTGATAATTTCCCTTGCAAGTTAACGGTACTTTCGATATAATTTAAATACCCGTGATTGGGGATTTATTCGAATACTATACTGTTTTAAAAAAGGAGAAAAGGCTATGAAATTTGGTCATTTTGATGATGCCAAGCGCGAATATGTCATCACCTCACCAAGAACACCATATCCATGGATCAACTACTTAGGTACTCAGGGATTCTTCTCATTAATCTCGAATACCGCCGGCGGCTATTCTTTCTACAAGGATGCACGTCTTCGTCGTATTACCCGTTATCGTTACAACAATGTTCCGATTGATATGGGTGGACGTTATTTCTATATCAACGACAACGGTACTATCTGGAATCCCGGATGGTCACCCGTTAAAACCGAACTTGATTTTTATGAGTGCCGTCATGGAATGGGCTATACCGTAATCACCGGTAAGAAGAACGATTTGAAAGCAGAAGCAACCTTCTTCGTTCCTCAGGATTTCAACGGTGAAGTGCAGCAGGTAGTTCTCACCAACGAGGGCTCCGCAAAGAAGGATTTCGCACTCTTCTCATTTGCTGAGTGGTGTTTATGGGATGCACAGGACGATAGCAATAACTTCCAGCGTAACTNNGTAACTTCTCTACCGGTCGTGTAGAAATCAAAGATTCCGTAATCTATCACAAGACTGAGTACAGAGATCGTCGCGATCATTACGCATTCTACTCTGTAAACGACAGCATCGACGGTTATGACACCGACAGAGATTCCTTCATCGGTCTTTACAATGGATTCGGTGATCCTCAGGCTGTTATCGCAGGCAAGGCTACCAACTCTTTCGCAGATGGTTGGGCTCCTATCGCCTCTCATTACAAGAAGATTACTCTTGCTCCCGGCGAGACCAAGACCCTTGTATTCGTACTGGGTTATGTAGAGATGCCTGTTGACCAGAAGTTTGAGGCAGATGGCAAGACCATCAACAAAGTAAAAGCTCTTCAGATGATTGAACAGTTCAACACTCCCGAAAAGTTTGCACAGGGAATGGCTGATTTGGCAGCATACTGGGACAAGCTTCTTGGTATCTTAAATGTAAATACGCCTGATGACAAGGTTAACCGCATGGTTAACATCTGGAATCAGTATCAGTGTATGGTAACCTTTAACCTTTCACGTTCCGCTTCTTACTTCGAGTCCGGAATCGGTCGTGGTATGGGCTTTAGAGATTCCAACCAGGACGTTCTTGGTTTCGTACATCAGATTCCCGACAGAGCAAAGGAGCGTATCATCGATATCGCTTCCACTCAGTTCCCGGATGGCGGTTGCTATCATCAGTATCAGCCTCTTACCAAGAAGGGTAATGCCGATATCGGTGGTGACTTCTCCGACGATCCTTTGTGGTTAATCCTTTCCGTATCCGCATACATCAAGGAAACCGGCGACTGGGGCATTCTCGATGAGATGGTTCCTTATGACAATGATATGTCTATCGCTCAGCCCATGTTGGATCACTTGAAGGTATCCTTCTATCATATTTGCAACAACCTTGGACCTCATGGTCTTCCTCTTGCAATGAGAGCAGACTGGAATGACTGTCTGAACCTCTCCTGCTATTCCGATACTCCCGGAGAGAGCTTCCAGACCTACACCAATCCCAAGTTTGCTGCAGAGGGCGGTTACTCAAAGGTTGCAGAGTCTACCTTCGTTGGTGCACTCTTCACCTATGCAGGTCCCAACTATGTTCAGATTCTCAAGCATCTTGGCAAAGACGCAGAGGCAGCCGAAGCACAGCAGGCAATTGACGACATGAAGAAGGCAATGATGGAGCATGCATTTGATGGCGATTGGTTCATCCGTGCATACGATGCTACCGGTGCTAAGGTTGGTTCCAACGAATGCGAAGAAAGTAAGATCTTCATCGAGCCTCAGGGCTTCGCTGTAATGTCTGAAATCGGTAAGGATCAGGGAATGGATATTAAGACTCTGAATTCCATCGATAAGTACTTGAACTGTGAATTCGGTCTTGTACTCAACTATCCCGCATTTACCAAATACCATATTCAGTATGGTGAAATCTCTACCTATCCTCAGGGATACAAAGAGAACGGTGGTATCTTCACTCATAACAATGCATGGATTATCTGTGCCGAAGCTTACGCAGGCCGTGGCGAGAAGGCATTTGAATACTATTCCAAGATTGCTCCTGCATTTACCGAGGAGACCTCTGATATTCACAAAACCGAGCCTTATGTATACGGTCAGATGATCGGTGGTAAGGAAGCAGGTTCCGATATCGGAAACGGTGGCAAGAACTTCGGTCAGGGCAAGAACTCCTGGTTAACCGGTACCGCTGCATGGAACATGGTAGCAATTTCCCAGTACATTCTCGGTATTGCTCCTGAGTTTGACGGACTTCGTGTAGATCCTTCTATCCCTGCTGCTTGGGACGGACTTACCGCTACCCGTCAGTTCCGCAACGCAACCTACAATATCAAGGTTACCAATCCAAACCATGTAAACAAAGGCATTAAGAGTGTTACCGTTGACGGAAATGCAATTGATGGTATCATCATTCCTGCATTCGCTGACGGCAAGGCTCACAACGTCGAAATCGTAATGGGATAGTCAACCAAATGTCACGAATCCCTAACGTGACATTTCTAGAGCCGAAGGCTGGTTGACTCCTTCTCGCAGCGAAGCTGGTTTTGCTCTATTCAGCTGGTTTTGCTCAAAACAAAACAACCAAAAAGGTCCGTGGATTTCTCCACGGGCCTTTCTTATTTCTCTTCTTTTCAATTACTGCCGTATACTGCTTATCGTTTATTGGAACGTCTCCAAATATTTCGTTCCTTTGCTTCCCGAATCAAATCCTCCCGAAAATCCGGATGTGCAATGGAAATCAAAGCTTCTGCTCTCTCCCAGGTGGAACGACCTTCCAAATTGATGACACCATACTCCGTAGCGAGGAAATATACCTGACTTCTGGGGGAAGTGATAATGTCCCCATTAAACTGTGGCAAAATTCTGGACTGCAGCTTTCCCTCCTTGTCCTGAAAGGTGGAGCTCATACAAATAAAGGCTTTTCCGCCTCTGGAAGCCGATGCTCCAATCAGGAAATCCAACTGGCCGCCGGTACCGCTGATTTGACGGGCTTTGGAGCCTTCTGCTGCCACCTGTCCGTAAATATCCACTGCCACACAGCTGTTAATCGATACCATATTATCCAATTGGGCAATGACGCTGGGCCGGTTCACATATTCCAACGGATATGCGGCAATACCATGATTATCATCCAACCACTCATACAATTCCTTCGATCCCTTGGCACATCCAAATACACCTTTTCCACGATCAATATTCTTGCACTTATTGGTTAGCTTTCCTGCATTATATAGGCTCAAATAAGCATCCGTACAAAACTCTGTATGCATGCCCAAATCCTTCAAATCCGACAAGGCAATCATTTCCCCCAGGGCATTGGGCAAACTACCGATTCCAAGCTGTAGCGTGGCTCCATCGCAAAGATAGGGAATAATACCCTCTGCAATCTTCCGATCCACATCGGTGGGAACCGCCGGCTTGGAATACGTAAAAGGCTCATGATATCCCTCTACAATATAATCCACCTCTGAAATATGAATACATTCATCATAACCGCCATGAACCTTGGGCATATTTTCGTTCACTTCTACAATAACAATATCGGCTGTTCGGGCAATTGGCGCAGCCACACCGGTATTTACCGAAAAGTTAAAATATCCATGCTTATCCATGGGCGACACACTTACCATTACCACATTCACATGCAAAAAGAATTCGTAATAGGCTGCGTTATTTTGAAATACCATGGGAATATAATAACACAACCCCCGATCCGATAGCTTACGCTCGTAAGAGGAAAAATGCCAGCTGTGGTAGGTAAAATGTTCCTGGGTTTCATCGCACTCTGCCACGCAAATCGGTCCGGAAATCAAATTGCCCCGAACCTTTACATCCTGTAACTCATCCCTTCGTTCTGCCAGCGCCTGATCCAGCAAAATCGGCTTTCCAAGGCTACTGGTATAATCTACCCAATCACCGCTTTTCACCACTTGTACGGCCTCCTGCGGCGTTCTGAGTTTTGTCTTATATTCTGCCCAAAAGTCCTTTGACATAGAATATCACCCATTCCCTTCTCTTATAAAAGCATTACAAGTACCCTCTAATACTATTATACTTTGCCAGATGTTTCTTTACAATCGTTTTCCCTTTTCAATTATTGCCATAATTGGCTTTCTTTATTGATATAAACAGCAAACTAAATTATAATAAAGCTACTAAAAGAAAGGTGGTTAAAAAAATGGCAGAACAGAGAAAACCTCTTGTTACACACATTTTTACTGCAGATCCTTCTGCACATGTATTTGACGGTAAAATATATATTTATCCTTCTCATGACTTAGCTCATAAAATGGAAATCAATGACAACGGCGATCAGTACGATATGGAAGACTATCACATTCTTTGCCTGGAAGATCTCGACGCTCCCTGTGTTGATTGTGGCGAAGTGCTTCATATGAAGGACATTCCGTGGGTATCCCAGCAGATGTGGGCACCCGATGTTGCTTTCAAGAATGGCAAGTACTATTTGTATTTCCCGGCAAGAGACCACAAAGGACAGTTCCATTTAGGTGTTGCTGTTTCTGATTCTCCCGCAGGCAAGTTCGTTGCTCAGGAAAACTATATCGAGGGAAGCTTTAGTATCGATCCCGCTGTTCTCATGGACGATGACGGACAGGGTTATGTATACTTTGGTGGCCTTTGGGGCGGTCAGTTAGAGAAATGGCAGACCGGCGAATTCCTGGAGAACGAAGATGGTCCTTCCGGTAATGAGAAGGCCCTTGGTCCCCGTGTAGGACGTCTTACCGATGATATGTTCTCTTTCAAGGAAGCTCCTCAGGAAATCGTTATCCTGGATGAAAACGGCGAACCCTTAAAGGCAGGCGATGAGGATCGCAGATACTTCGAAGGTCCTTGGATGCACAAGTACAACGGAAAATATTATTTATCTTATTCAACCGGTACCACACATACAATCGTATACGCTACCAGTGACAGCCCTGTAGGTCCTTTCACCTATCGCGGCAAGATTCTTGAGCCCGTTATCGGTTGGACAACCCATCACTCTATCGTAGAGTACAAGGGTAAGTGGTATCTCTTCTATCATGACAGCTCTCTGTCCGGTGGAATCGATAATCAGCGTTGCGTAATGTACACCGAATTGAAGTACAACGAAGACGGAACCATTCAGACCATTAAGCCTTACGAAAACTAAATAATAAGAAGAAGCGCCTCGACAATTGTCGAGGCGTTTTGTTTTCCCTGCTTTCTGCATCTCTTTTTTCCTAACGTGCGTTAGAGGGCGCTGCTGTCCGGTGGACAGCGTCCTGCGCCGACCGAGCCTATGGCGAGACCTCGAACCCCGGGTTTGAAGATGCAGCGTATGCTGCAAAACAAAAAAGAGATGCTTTCTGCATCTCTTTTTGTTTTCCTAACGTGCGTTAGAGG
>DCGY01000035.1:10939-23727 GCA_002314715.1 Lachnospiraceae bacterium UBA1766
ACGCTCTATCCAGCTGAGCTAAACGCACATTCAAGTTGTTTCTCACAACATTGACTAGTATAACGTTTGCGTATCCAAAAGTCAATATATTTTTTGAATTTTTTCAACAATTATTTTTGTTTCCTCAATCCATTTGCTTCTGTATAGATATTTTGTACCATCTCAGTAACCTGATCCACAAGTCTGCTGTTCTCATCACAAGAATCAAAGGTAGAACTTGCGTGCGCGGAAACCTCTTCGGTAATTGCGGAAATGGTTTGAATATTATCAACAATCTCCTTGTTTGCCTGTTCCAAAGCATTTACGGTTTCACTCAACTCGATAGCCTGCTGACCAATTCCCTGTGTTTCTTTGGAAATAGCCTCGAAGTTCTCTTTTACAATCTGAGTACTTTCTGCATTTGCTTCGTTGCTTGCCGTTACCTCTTCAACCGCCTCAATCACATCAGTCAACTCATCATTAATCTGAGTAATCAAATCCGTAATATTTACAGTAGCAGATTTTGTCTGATTTGCGAGTGCTGAAATCTCTCCGGCTACAACCGCAAAACCTCTTCCTGCTTCTCCTGCTCTTGCAGCCTCAATCGAAGCATTTAATGCCAACATACCGGTACTGTTTGCAATGCTGGTAATTGTTTCGATAATGGTATTCATCTTATCGGTAAACTCTCTCAGCTCACCCATCTGTTGAATAACCTTCTCGTTGGCTTCCATGGATTTTTCAACCTGTACAGACAACGCATCCATCTTATTTCCGCCATCCGCAATCAGTTTTGCGGTAGCATCCATATTCTTTTCAATAATGCCGGTAGTAGACTTAACCATCTTAATCTGCTTCTGAATCATTTCCGTCTGTCTTAACTGATCCTGAATAGACTCAGCAGTTTCGTTGCTTCCCATGCTTACTTCATTCATGGAATCATGAATCTGTGTCATGGATACACCTAATGCATCAACGGTTTCACTTGCTTTTTCAATCTCTGAGATCATATTTTGTGCTGCAGCCAAAACATCATCCAGCAAATCATTGGTTTTTTCTTTCTGTGAATTTACCTCTGCTAATTTTTCTTTATTAACACGATTATTGGCAGAAGTCGCCATAACCATATAAACACCTACCATAATGGATACCAGCACTCGAATTTCCACATCCGGAATTTCGGAAGCTGCAAAGCCCTTTGTCATTGCCAGATAAACCACACCGCCAATATTTATTAGGTTTGAAATTACTGCTACTCGAATACAAATTCCAACATCAGAATAGGATGTCAGCAAAAGCATCATCGGGAAAACATAAGTAAAAGGCAGGATACTGTTTGTAGTGAAAACCACAAACACAAACAAAATGCCATAACTAACGCTGGCAATATGCTTTAATAAGTCCGTTGCCTTATTTTTCTTTAGTATAATAAATTCAGCAATCAGCGGTGCCAAACAAAGAACCGCCATAATCAATGTATAAACAATATCTCTGTCCTTTTTAATAAATTCTACGATATAAGCAGCCAGAATAATCAGGCTGATTACCGCATGTCCGATATAGACTATCTTATTGATATACGCCTTTGAACTGTTTTTCATTATTATCCTCCGTTATAGTGTCTAAAAGATACTGAAACTTGGAATAATTATACCATGTGAACACAAAAAAAGCTATGTTTTTTTATGCATCTGTGCTACACTGACATAGTGAAAAAGATTGCTTATATAGGCTTAACCAGTAGCCGAAAGGAGTCGCATGTTAGAGTTAAAACATGTTTCTTTTCAGGTGGAGGATGTAAATTCCACCTCAAAAGACATAATCAAGGACATAAATCTTACATTGGAAGATCATACATTTACCGCCATCACCGGCCCCAACGGTGGCGGAAAATCTACCCTGGCCAAGTTAATCATGGGAATCGAGAAACCCACCGAAGGTCAGATTTTGTTTAATGGTACCGATATCACGCAGTTGAGCATTTCGGAGCGCGCTAATTTGGGAATCAGCTTTGCATTTCAGCAACCGGTTCGCTTTAAGGGTATTAAGGTAAAGGATTTGATTCGCTTATCCTCCAAGGACAAGCTTTCTACCGCAGATGCCTGTGAATTTCTTTCCAAAGTAGGACTTTGTGCCCGGGATTATATCAATCGTGATGTGGATGCAAGTTTATCCGGAGGCGAACTGAAGCGTATTGAAATCGCAACAATTATAGCCAGAAACACTCCCCTGTCTGTGTTTGACGAACCGGAGGCAGGTATTGATCTTTGGAGTTTCAACAATCTGATTAAGGTTTTTGAAGAAATGCATGACAAAAAAGAAAACTCCCTGATCATTATTTCCCATCAGGAGCGTATTTTGAATATTGCAGACGAAATCGTCGTAATTGCCGACGGAACGGTACGTACCAAGGGACGTAAGGATGATATTCTTCCTGAGCTGTTGGATACAAACGGAGGCTGTCGCTTCTATCAGCAACAGTAGCTTATTTCAAATATCGCGGATTTTTAGAATGAGAGTGAACAATTATGGATCAGATACAGAAAACTTTATTAGAAGAAATCGCCGGTCTGCATGAAGTCCCCGCCGGCGCATACAATATTCGCGCAAACGGCAAAAGTGAAGCGCGAAACACTACTGCCAATATTGACATCGTTACAAAAGAGGATAAATCCGGTATTGATATTATCATCAAACCCGGCACCAAAAAAGAAAGTGTTCATATTCCTGTGGTTTTATCCCAATCCGGTCTTACCGAAATGGTTTATAACGATTTTATAATCGGGGATGACAGTGATGTTACCATTATCGCAGGCTGCGGCATTCATAACAGCGGAGATAAAGAGAGTCGCCACGATGGCATCCACTCCTTCTTTGTAGGTAAGAATTCCCATGTAAAATATGTGGAGAAACATTACGGCTCCGGAGAAGGCACCGGCGAACGTATCATGAATCCCCAGACAATTGTGCATCTGGATGAAGGCAGTTATATGGAGATGGAAACCGTTCAAATTCGAGGTGTGGACTCAACCAAACGCAGTACCATCGCCGATTTGAAGGCGGATGCAAAATTGGTCATTACCGAGCGTTTGATGACCCATGGCAGCCAATATGCGGAATCCTACTTCCAGGTGGATTTAAACGGTGAAAATTCCAGCACGAATCTAATTTCCAGAGCTGTTGCAAAAAACGATTCCAAGCAGCTTTTTGTGGCCAAGATTAACGGTAATAATAAATGTGCAGGTCATTCCGAATGCGATGCCATCATTATGGACCAGGCAAAAATTCGGGCAATTCCCGAAATCGCTGCCAATGATCTGGATGCTGCTTTAATTCATGAAGCCGCAATCGGTAAAATCGCCGGCGAACAAATCATTAAACTGATGACCTTGGGATTAACCGAGGCGGAAGCGGAAGAACAAATCATCAATGGTTTCCTAAAATAAACAAAGAAAAGGCAAATCCGAACGGATTTGCCCCCCCAAAAAAACAAGGAGAGCTTTTCGGCTCTCCTTAAAATATGTTTATTTTTCCAAAATTCTTGTCATCGCATTAATGATTTCATTCTCATCAAAAGGCTTTGTTATAAAATCATCCGCACCACGCTTCAGCGCTTCCACCATTTTTTCTTTTTGGCCTGCAGCAGTTACCATTATAACCTTTGCATTGGCATTGGCATGTTTAATCAAGCTTAAGGACTCGATACCATCCATGTGAGGCATCGTAATATCCATAGTAACAAGATCAGGAGAAAGTTCCTTATATTTTAAATATCCGGCTTCGCCCTCTTCTGCCTCTGCCACAATGGTAAACCCATGGTTTTCAAGCATGGTACGTAAAATTCTTCTTGATGTTCTGGAATCATCTACAATTAAAACTGTTGCCATTTTTTATTCCCTCCTATGCCAACTTGGTTGCCACGAAATAAAACATCTGACTACCAACATATACAGGCACCTTGCATGCCTTTGCTGCAGGAAGCTCAATACCTGCCACGTTGTATTCCTGGGGCAATAACTCCCAGAAAGCACCGTCTCTGCTCTCTGCTGAAGCAAACAAGCCGTTTACGCAGTTCAAAATTTCACCGGCAGAATCCAACGCATCTTCATCCAACACATCAAAATCCATCTGACCATACTTGGAAGTGGTAAACAGCAATGCGCCATCCCCTTCCATTACATAGTCCGCCAACATTCCGCTACCCTGCATTTTTTGAATTGCCAACGCAGGATTTTGCGCGGTATCAACGCATTCTGCCTTTCCGATAGAAACATGTCTGTCAATTAATCGAATCATGGTACGAACAAAAACGCCTACCATTGCTTCATGTTCCTTACAAGCATCCGGAATCATCAGCGGAACGATTCTTTCAACAACATCACTCTTAATATCTTCAATTTCACTGTTGCTATATCCGTTTTTCTTTTTGAAATCTTCTATGAAATTGTCTAATTCTTCCAAGGTAAGATATTCACCATCTACCAATGCCTGAGCAAAGGTAAGATAAGTATTTCCCTGTAACTTCAACAGCTTTGATACCTGCTCATCCGTCAAGTATCCTTTTTCCACGGCAATATCACCAAAACGCTTGTCCAAAGTAGCCTGAAGTCTGTTTACTTCCTCCGCCTGCTTCAATGACATAAATCCTTCTGCCACGGCAATTAGACCTAATTTTACTCGAACAGAATCCATTTTCTCTATAACAGCAGATAACTGTTCAGCCGAAATCTTGCCAGCCTCAACCAAATGCCTACCAAATATGTATTCTACCATGTAAGCTCTCCTTATCCAATTCATCCCCAAATAGGATAATATTTTTATTCATTATATCCAAAATCCGTCAAATTGTCAATAAATAGCGCCAATATTGCCATCATTTTCGTCGCATTTCCCAACATTTTTCAATCACATACACATAAAAAAACAACCGATCGAAATCGATTGTTTTAGTTTGTTTTATAAAAGGGAAGTACTGAAATATCTCTCTGCGCGGTCGGCCAATACGGTTACAATGACCTTATCCTTGCCGTATTTCTTTGCCATTTGTTTTGCAGTCCAAACATTGGCTCCGGACGAAGTTCCTACCAATAGTCCCTGAACTCTGGCCAATTCTCTGGCGGTATTGATTGCATCGTCATCGGAAACCTCTACGATATCCGTTATGATACCGGTATCCAATACATCCGGAATAAAGCCGTCACCAATACCCTGAATTTGATGAAGACCGGGCTCCTGACCCAACAATGCCGAAACATTTTTCGGTTCTGCCGCCACAATCTTGCAATCCGGATTTTGTTCCAATAAATAGCTGGCGATTCCCTGCAAGGTACCACCGCTTCCGATTCCGGATACGAAAATGTCTATTTTCTTTCCAAGCTGCTCTACCAATTCTTTTGCGGTAGAATTGTAATGGGCACTGGGATTTGCAGGATTCACAAATTGTTGCGGAACAAAATAATCCGGTGATGAAGCCGCAATTTCTTTTGCCTTCTGCACAGAGCCATCAATGCTAAGCTCGGTAGGCGTCAAAACCAATTCTGCTCCCAGGGCTTTGATAATCTTCTTTCGCTCTTCACTCATATTCTCGGGCATTACAATAATCACCTTATAACCTTTTCGTACACCGCAAAGGGATAGGCCGATACCGGTATTTCCGGAAGTCGGTTCCACAATGGTCATCCCCGGTTTTAAAGCACCGCTTTTTTCGGCCTCCTCAATCATATTCAAGGCGATACGATCCTTGATACTTCCACCCGGATTTAAGAATTCTGCTTTCGCAAAAATCTGGCAACCCGTCGTTTCCTCCAGGCTTAACAGTGGGGTATTTCCGATCAGGTCCAATACATTTTTGTAGTACATATATCAATCTCCATTCCCAATTATTTCTTTTTCCAAGTCATTGGTGCAAATAAAACAATCATAGGCAATAATTCCAGACGACCAGCCAACATATCAAACATCAAAACATACTTGGCAAAGTTCGAGAAAAATCCGAAATTTTCCGCCGGTCCAACCTTAGAAAGACCGGGACCAATATTATTGATTGTCGCTGCTACCGCCGTAAAATTCGTTGTAAAATCATGGTCATCCAAGCTGATTAACAATACAGAAAATACAAATACAAGCGCATAGATAATAATATAAATGTTCAAGGAACGAATGGTTTCATGTTCAATCATTCTGCCATCCATACGCACACTCTTAACACCATGGGGATGCTTAATCGTAAACAACTCCTTAACCGCTGTTTTTACCATAATCAGGAAACGGGATACCTTCATACCGCCTCCGGTACTGCCGGCACAAGCTCCCACAAACATCAATGCCACCAATATACTATTGGAGAACATCGGCCAGGTGGAAAAATCTACCGTAGAAAAACCGGTCGTGGTAATAATGGATCCTACCTGGAAAAAGGAATGTCTCAGTGCATCCAAAGGATTTGGAAAGATTCCTCTGATATTATATGCAATCAGCAGACCGCTGACCAATATAATTCCAAAATAAGCCCGTACTTCTTCGGAATGAAAAACGGACGTCCATTTCTTACGAAGCAGTAAATAATATGCATTGAAGTTCACACCGAACAAAATCATAAACACGGTTATAATCACCTGGGTGTGAGCCGCATAGCTTCCGGCACTGTCATTTAAGATACCGAAACCACCGGTACCCGCTGTCGCAAGGGCCATATTAACGGATGTAAATAAATCAGAACCTGTACAAAGCAAAAGCACCATTTCGCTAATCGTCAAAAAGGTATAAACACCGTACAAAATAACCGCTGTAGTCTTTACTCTGGGTACCAGTTTCTCCACGGAAGGTCCGGGCGATTCCGCCTTCATCAGATACATGGAATGCCCTCCGCTCATGGGAAATACCGCCAGCACGAATACCAGAATACCCATACCGCCAATCCAATGGGTAAAACTACGCCACAAAAGGCTGGCATGGGAAAGTCCTTCTACATTACTCAGAATACTGGCTCCGGTAGTAGTAAAACCGGAGATAGACTCAAATAACGCATCGGTAATACTGGGAATATCCTGACTGATATAAAACGGAAGTGCTCCAAAAAGACTCAATGCAATCCAGCTCAAAGACACACTGACAAAACCTTCTACTGCATAAAAAACATCGCTCTTTGGTTTTTTTGATCCCAATGCGATGCCCACCAACAGGCTGATAGCAGCGGAAATCAGATATGCCGAAGCTGCCTTCTCGCCATAAAATAAACCTACAAGCATAGGCAGGCATAAAAACAATCCCTCAAATTTCAAGACTGTTCCCAACATATATCGAATAATCGAATAATTCATAGGAAACCTCCTATATGATAAATCTTTCAGAATGATTAGTCTCTCAGAATATCCTGTGCATCCTGAAGTCCCAAGTGGGTTGTTACCACAATAAACGTATCCCCGGGTAAAATCTTGGTATGACCATCGGGAATCAGAATCTTACCGTCTCTGGTGATGGCACAAATCAACAATCCTTTTTTCAAGGGCAACTCAAACAAGGGAATATCGGTAATCTTGGAATTCTCATATACATTGAATTCCAACGCCTCTACCTTATCATCATACAATCTGTATAAAGTTTTTACATTACTTCCGATGGAATTCTTGGCCGCGCGAACATACTGTAAAATCTTCTGAGCCGTTAATAATTTCGGATATACGACACTGTCCACATCCAGGTTATGAATCACCTCGGTTAACTGTTGACGATTAATTTTTGTAACAACCTTTTTACTAACCTTTTTCTTTGCATACATGGAGAGAAGTATATTTTCCTCATCCATATTGGTCAAGGCCACGAAACCGTCCATTTTGCTGATACGTTCTTCGTCCAGCAGGGACTGATCGCTTCCGTCTCCAAAAATAATGGTAGCCTCCGGAATCATCTGGGTCAATTCCTGGCATCTTTTCTCATTATGTTCAATAATCTTAACGGAAATGCCCATTTTCAGAAGCATTTGCGCCAAATAAAGAGAAATTTTCCCACCGCCGATAATCATAGTATTTTTCACACCGTTGGTTTTCATATTCAGCTTTTCAAAGAAAATATTGATATTTTTTCTGGAGGCTACTATGGAAATAATGTCTCCCGATTTCAACACAAAATTACCACCGGGAATAGAAACCTCATTATCTCTGTCAACTGCACAAATCAGGAATTCTCCTTTAATCTTTGCGGAAATATCTTTCACCGCCATATTGTCCAGCACGGAATCCTCTGAAATGCGGAAACGAAGCATCTCCACCTTTCCTCCGGCAAAGGTATCAATGCCCAGGGCAGAAGGGAAACACAATAAGCTGGAAATCTCAGAAGCGGCAATTTGCTCCGGATTAATAATCATGGAAAGTCCCAACTCCTTCTGAAGGAAGGCCTGTTCCTGACTGTAAATTGGATTTCTGACTCTGGCGATGGTGTGACATTTTGCTGCTTTTCTGGCAATCACGCAACAGAGCAAATTCATTTCATCCGACTCGGTTACCGCAATCAATAGGTCTGCATTATCAATTCCTGCCTCTACCAAAACACTGTAGCTGGCACCGTTTCCCACCATACCCATTACATCGCATTCGCTGGAAAGCTGACGCACCACGGATGGATTAATATCAATAATACAAACATTGTTATCTTCTTTACTAAGTCTCTGCGTTAAGGCAGATCCTACCTTACCACAGCCAACAATAATAATCTGCATAAGCACCCTCACTTTCTCGCATAGAAAACATTATATAAAATTTTCTCAAAAAAGGCAAATAAAATTACCACAAACACAAACCAAGGCAAATCAGGAATTCCTCGCAAATACCTAAAAATCTTTATGCAGGAAATCACAATTCGCCTTGGTTTTCGTAATCAAATGATATGTTTCACTTTCCTATGCAATATCTTCCATCTGAGAAGTGTACAGATGATAATAATAGCCCTTCTTGGCAAGGAGCTCTTCATGGGTTCCGCATTCCATGATGCCACCTTGATCAATATACATAATCTTGTCGCAGTTCTTAATGGTGGAAAGTCTATGGGCAATGATAAAGGAGGTTCTGCCCTTCAGCATTGCATTTAAGCCCTGCTGTAATGCTTTTTCCGTCTGTACATCAATGCTGGAAGTAGCCTCATCCAAAACTAAAATTGCCGGATCGGATAACAAGGTTCTGGCAAAGGAAATCAACTGCTTTTGTCCCTGTGAAAGAAGGGAGCCTCTTTCCTTTACTTCGGTAGCGTAACCATCCTGCATTTTCTCAATAAAGGAATCCGCACAAACCGTCTTACTTGCTTCCTTGATTTCTTCCAAGGTCGCATCCAATTTACCATATCGGATATTATCCTCAATGGTACCGGAGAAAATAAAGCTGTCCTGAAGCATAATGCCCATTTGAGAGCGAAGGGAGTGTAAGGTTACTCTGGAGATATCCAGGTCATCAATCAGGACGCGACCTTCATTTACATTGTAAAACCGGGAAATCAGATTCACAATGGTACTCTTTCCTGCACCGGTAGGGCCTACCAACGCCACACTCTCACCCGGGTTAACGGTAAAGGATAAATGATCCAAAACCGTCTTGCTGGAATCATAAGAAAATGTAACATTTTCAAAAGTAACCTTACCCTTAATGGGAGGCATTTCTGTTGCATCCTCCGCATCATCTACGGTAATCGGCTCATCCAATGTTTCAAAAATACGCTCCAAATAAGCAATGTTGTTAATAAAATTATTGAAAATATTACCAAGGTTCATGATGGGCTGCCAGAATCTTGCCGCATAGGAAGAAATAGCAAAAATCACACCTACGCTAATGGTATCGGTTCCGAAAACCACCAAACCAAAAATAAAAATGCAGGCTCTGACCCATACGGAAATATTATCGATTCCGGGCCATACCAGGTTGCTGTATCTTACAGCCGTAAACCATACTCTGCGGCATTTATCGGAAAGAACGGAGAATGTCTCTGCATTCTCATCCTCACGCGCAAAAATCTGGGTAATTTTTGCACCTACAATATTCTCCTGCAAATATGCATTCAAATTGGAATTCTTATTGGATACCTGTTGCCATGCCCGTCTCTGTTTGTTTTTGATATAGAACATAAATACCATCAGAATCGGCACACCGCACATTACCACCAGCGATAATCTTACATTCACGATAAACATGAATACAACAATAAAGATTAAGTTCATGATTTCCAGGATAACATTAATCAAACCATTGGAAAGCATATCGGAAACGGAATTCACGTAGTTCACCACACGAATCAGAATCTTTCCATGTGGTCTGTCATCATAATACTGGAAAGGTAATTTCTGTAGATGTTCAAAGATATCTTTACGAATATCGTAAATGATACTCTGGCTTACATTTACCATAATATGGGATCGAATCGTGGTAAAAACAACGCTCAGTGCAAAGGTACCAATCAAAATAGCAACCAATTTCAATAACATGGGAATATCTTCATTGGGAATTGCCACATCCAATGCTCTCTGCGTAATCAGCGGAGAAAATAAACCGGTAATACCACCAATTGCACTTAAAATCAATGCCACTGCCATCTTATTGGCATATTTTTTGACATAGACCCACGCCCGAAGGAGGTGATGGTAGTCAAATGGGGTTTCTAAGACCTCATCTTCTTTATATGTATTTCTTCTAGCCATTATGATACCTCCTCTCCGGTTTGTAATGCCACAATACTGTAATAATATCCATGCTTTGCAATCAGTTCGTCATGGGTACCGGACTCTTCAATCCGACCGTCTTTTAATACGAGAATTTTATCTGCCCACTTGGTAGTGGAAATTCTTTGCGCAATAATAATTTTGGTACATGGGAAATCCAGTTCGTTTAAGCTATGCTGAATCTGCTTTTCGGTTTCCAAATCTACTGCGGAAGTCGTATCATCCAAAATCAGGATTGACGGCCTTACCGCCAATGCTCTTGCCAGGGAAATTCTCTGCTTCTGTCCACCGGAAAGGCCCACACCTCTTTCGCCTACGATGGTATCATATCCCTCCGGCATCTTTGCAATAAAGTCGGAAGCTGCGGAATATTTTGCAAATTTTACTACTTCTTCCTGCTTAATGTGGGGATCCCCATAAGCAATGTTGCCGTCAATTGTATCGGAATAAAGCAAAACATCTTGCGTTGCAAGACCGATATTTTTACGAAGTTGCTGCAGTTTCAAATCGGATACATTGATTCCATCCACAAGCACTTCCCCTTCTGTTGGTTCGTAGAATCTGGGAATCAGCTGAATCAAAGAAGTTTTACCGCATCCGGTTTCTCCCATAATTGCAATTGTCTCACCGGGATTTGCCACAAAAGAAACGTCATGCAATACCGGAAGCTTTCCATCGGAGTACTGAAAACTAACATGCTTAAATTCAACCTTTCCGTCGAATCTTTCCGGCTTGTCCAAAGCATCTTCTTTATCCACAATCTCCGGCTCAGAATAATAGATTTCCATAACCTTATCTGCTGCGGCAGAGAATCTTTGGAACTCATTCATAATATTGCCCAACTGACGCATAGGGTTTGCAATTGCCCAAATCAAACCGGAAAACGCTACATATTCACCCATGGTAATCTGTTTTTTGATAATAAACAAACCACCTACGGTAAGAAGTACCACGGGCATTAAGTTTGCAAAAGATTCAATGTAAGGATAATATTTCAACCAGGTCTTTGCTGTCTTTTTATTTGTTTCACAATAGTCCTTATTGCAAACCTCAAAGCGCTCAATCTCATAATCTTCTCTTGCAAATGCCTTTACCACACGGTTACCGGAAATGTTTTCCTGTGCCGCTGTATTCATCTCTGCGAGTTTCTCACGAAGTTCCTTGTGTTTGGGTGCTACACTGTCACGAAACTTTACAATTACATAAAAGAGCAGCGGAGCGATTGCAAACATGCATATGGTCAATCTCCAATCCATAATAAAGAAGTAAACTGCCGTTGCCAACAACAAGGAGAAAGATTCCACAACGGTTCGGATAACCCATGCAATCATATGACGTACCGCATCCAGGTCGCCGGTAACGCGTGTCATTAAATCTCCGGTTCGATATTTGTTGTAGAAGTTCATGTCCTGACGTTCGATTTTATTAAATAAATAATTACGAATTCTGTATAACATCTTCTGGGATACATGCTCCACATCCATACATACCAGATAAACAACCAATGTACGGAAAAACGTCATTATTACCATCGCAATTACTAATTGAAAAAATACATCTCGCTTTTCAATCATATTTTGCGCGGCATTCTCTCCCGTCAAAAACATGTCAATTATTTTTTGCGAAATATAAGGAACGGTAAGCTGTAAAACATTATATAAAACGGTACCCAAAATACCAATGATATATATTATTCTAACGCCTTCCATATTTTCCCAAAGCCATTTAAACTTTGATCTTTTCTGTTGTTCCATAGGTTTTCCTCCCAAACAGTAAACACTTCTCTACTTCTATATCAAATATTATTGCGATTTATCATATTAGTAAATGTACAAAATTGATAAGAAATTGTCCTTTTTTGCATGCACCATAAAAAATGAGTAATGGAAGATGATGAAGCAAAAAAAATAAGCAATTTGTTTGCTTTTTCTTCATTCATAAATGCTCTCTGCTTTCGCAGAGTCGTCGTTTCACGACTCTCGCATTTATTTCATGTTACCCCGCACAAAACCAAATATCTACTTCGTAGCTGCTTGGTTTTGTTTGCGGGGTAACAAAAAAGGATTTACGAAAATCGTAAATCCTTTCATGCTGGTGGCCGGACTTGAACCGG
>DCGY01000067.1:0-5170 GCA_002314715.1 Lachnospiraceae bacterium UBA1766
CTTATCCTTTGTTTCCGATGCATCCGAAGGCTTGCTCGGCCATCCGAGGGCATCGGATTCCTGCTTATTCTTTGTTTCCGATGCATCCGGAAAGTGCTTCGTCGTCCGGGTCATTCTCTGCAGGGACGTTCGCACTCCCTCAGTTGGGCGTAGCGGTACATAAGGTCCTACAATACAGGACCTAAGTACCGACACCAACTGAGGGCCCTGCATGAGAACAACCCGAACTCCTCGCACATTTAAACATTTCAATAAAATCCTTATAAAACCTTGTTGTATCTCACAACTCCGTCAATCTGCTCCGCGGGGGTATATCCCAAGGATGTGAAGAGATTGTTGGAAGGGGTGTTGTCCTGCTTCACTTGTGCAATCAGGGTTTTGATTTGGGGCAGGTCCTTCTTTACCAGGTTTTCCCCGGCTTTCAACAGTTCTCTGCCGTAGCCTTTCTTGCGAAATCCGGGAGCGATGGAATAGCTGATTTCCGCTTCCTGTCCGTCCAGATCCAGGCGATACATGCCGATATAGTTGCCGTCGTGAGCTGCTACATAGAGGCGGCGGTTGGGATTTTGCAGGGAATTTTGGAACCACTCCACATGCTCTCCGTAGGAAATTTGCTTTTGGTTGAAGGATTGGGCTCTGGTGACGGGATCGTTGGCCCAGACATAGAGCATTTCCATATGGAACTCGGTGGCAGGGATTAGCTTGATATAATCCTGTACCAAATCCGCGGTAAGGGGTTCTCCCCGTTTCACATCCTGTGTACAAATCTTGCCCAATACGCCATCAAACTCTCTGGGTTTTAGGCCGTAGCCGGGGCGAATAATTCGAATATTTTCTTCTGTAAAAGGCTCACCGGCCTTGATATCTTTCACCACGAAAACAGATCTTCGGAAAATCACGTTTTCCTTTTCCTGCTTGCTGGGACCGTATACGGGTCTGCCCAGTGCCGCTTCCACGCGACGTACATCCTCTACCATCTGTCGGAATTCCTCCGGCGTCATGGAGAAGGAGGAATCGGGATTTTCAATTTCCCGGCTGATACAGAAGTGCTTTTCAATGACACAGGCACCCAACGCAACTGCTGTGGTAGCGCTTAAGGAGCCCATGGAATGGTCGGACAAACCGATGGCACAGGGGAATTCCTTTGCCATGTCCGCAATGGTGCTCAGGTTCATATCCGCCGGATCGGCCGGGTAAGCACTGGAGCATTTCAGAAGTACCAGCTGTTGATTACCGGTAGCATAGATGGTATCAATGGCCTCTTTTATTTCTTCCTTGGTGCCCATTCCGGTGGACATAATGATAGGCTTCCCTGTTTTGGCAATCTTACGAAGAAGGGGCAAATCCACCATTTCGAAGGAAGCAATCTTATAAAACTGCATGCCCAATTCTTCCAGAAAGTCCACTGCAGTAAAGTCAAAGGGTGTGGAAAGGAAATCGATTCCCACCTTTTTTGCCTCATCCCGAAGCTCTGCGTGCCATTCCCAGGGGGTGTATGCCTTTCCGTAAAGGCTGTACAGATTTTCGCCCTCCCAGGTACCGTTTTCAATCTGGAAATATTGGTTGTGGCAATCGATGGTAATGGTGTCGGGTGTGTAGGTCTGAATCTTCACACAGTCCGCACCGCTCTCCTTGGCTGCCCGAATAATCTCCTTTGCGCGGTCAATACTGCCGGCGTGGTTTGCTGACATTTCCGCAATAATATAGGTCTTTTGGCCCTTCCCGATGGGGCGGCCGTTTATCAAAATTTCCTGTTCCATATGGACTCTCGCATTTCCTTTCTCCACTTGGATGAGACCTATCCCGTCCATGGAAAAATCGGTACTATTTTCTGTTCATCAAACGATATTTCATTTCCGCCATCTCCCAATCTTCCAGGGTATCAATATCCTGTACCTGCTTGGCAGATAGTTCATAGGGCACGGTTTTGTCCATAATCAAAAGCTTCGTTTCCATAAATCGCCTGGTATTCACACAATAAAACTGGCCCACATCATGATATACCGGCTCCAAATCCTGGGAACGGGTCAGCATGTGCTCGGGATGCAGGAATGCCACAAAACCCTCCCGAACCGCAACCGCTCTCTGGGGTGGAAAGTCATATCGAACCACCGGAAGCACACTGTCTGCGCCGGTGCTTTCCAGCTTCTCCATGGCCTCCCGCAGGTTTTCCGCAGTGAGAAAAGGCGCCGTAGGATATATACAGCAAATTTCCTCGAAGGTCTTGCCCTGTTTCTCGTATTCTCCAATTACTTCCAGCACCACATCCCGGGTGGTGGAAAAATCGTCTGCATTTTTATTGCTTCGAAAGAAGGGAACCAAGGCGCCGCAAGCCTTTGCAACCTCTGCAATTTCCTCATCCTCCGTGGAAACCATCACCTCATCAAACACACCGCTTTGAAGCGCCGCCTCAATGGAATAGGCCAAAATAGGCTTCCCACAAAATTCCTTGATATTTTTTCGGGGAATTCGCTTGCTGCCTCCCCTGGCTGTAATCAATGCCAATCGTTTCATCGTTTCACTCTTTTCCGGTTTTATAAGCTTCCTCTTTCCAGGGTAGCCTTGCCATCTTCCACCCGGTAAACCAAATCACATTTCTCAATGGTCTGCAGTCTGTGGGCGATAATGAGCAGGGTTTTCTTGCCCATAAAATCATTAATGGAATCCATAATGGCCTTCTCCGTATCATTGTCCAGGGCGGAGGTAGCCTCGTCCAAAATCAAAATCTTAGGGTCATGATACAGGGCTCTGGCGATGCCGATACGCTGTCTCTGACCGCCGGATAAGCGGATGCCCCGCTCGCCGATGCCGGTGTCTAAGCCCTCCGGCAGGGAACGTACGAAGTCGTCCAAACGGGCTTCCTTCAGCACCTGCCATACTCTCTCTTCACTGATTTCCTCCGGTGACACACCGAAGGCCACATTGTTTCGAATGGTATCATCCAGCATAAAAATCATCTGGGGAATGTAGCCCACATTTTTGAGCCATCCCCGGTAATTCTCTTTTACATCCACTCCGTCACAGCAAATCACACCGCTTCTTGGCACCAAAAGACCCAGCATAATGTCCACAATGGTACTCTTGCCGGCGCCGGAGGTTCCTACGATACCTACGGATTTGCCGATAGGCACCTCCATGGAAGCATCGTCAAAAATAAGCTTCTCCGTATCGGGATAGGCATAGGTGATATGCTCCATGGTAATTTTTTCCGCAACCGGCATGCGCTCCATATCCGTTGCGAAGGACATGTCCACCTTATCATTGCTGATTTCGTCCTGGAGGTTGTCGGTAACTCCCATAAAGAAGGGCTCGAAGTAAGCAATGGAATTCATTTGATTATTGATGCGGTTCACGCAGGGAAGCAGGACAAAGGCTGCTGCCGCCAAAGTACTGAGCACCTTCATCATGTTCTCGGTAGAAGCGCCCATGGCGATTTCCACAATCATGTAGGTCACCATGGTAGCCACGCAAACGGTCTCGATTAATAGCTTGGGAATATTGTTGTAAATGCTGTACTTTTGCACCGCCTCTACATAACCGGCGCCGCATTTTTTGTAAGACTCCACGAAATGCTTTTCGGTACAGCTGATTTTCACTTCCTTGATGCCCATAACGGTCTGGCTGATCCACTTAAACAGCCCACTGTAATAGGTTTGGTTGTCCTGGCCCGCCTTATACATAATCGGCTTTAAGACCTTCTTGATCACAATCATCAGACTTCCCAAAACCACCGCCATGAGAATGGTCATTAATCCGTTGGTGACGAAGCAGTAGGTGATGACAAACAGGGAAACCGCGGAATCGGAGAACATCTGCAAAATCGCCAAAATCAGGGCGTACATATTGTTCACATCCGAGGTAATGCTTCTTTGCACCACCGCCGTGTCTGCGTTTAGGAAAAATTCATAGCCTCTTCGCATGTAGTTGCGCATCATACGCTCGGAGGTACGAAACTGGTTGGTATACACAAAGGCATAGGTGAGCTTTTGCTGGACATAAAGGAAAATATTCTTGGCAAGGAAGGTCAGAATCAAAAGCACCATAACCGTAATGGCAAACTGTTTGTAGGTTTCACAGCCAAGGATATCGTAAAGCATGCCGGCCACCTTGCTGTCCCGCACCTCATCCTCGTTTATGACCAGATTTACCACTTCCACCAAAAGCCCCACGCCTGCGGTCTGCAGGAAGGCTCCGATAATCATAAGGACCAGAAGTCCCGCCATGGACTGCTTCTGCTTTCGGTCCAATAATAAATTCATTTTCTTAAATATTCGTATCACGTTACTGTCTCACATTCTGGTTTCTTTTTTATCATCCTTTGGAAAACCTTTGGATTCTTCAAAAGAACTTTCGAAAATCCCCGGGAGTTCCTTCCTTTGCGGATCTTTCCGTATGAATCCCTGGGTTCTCTTCCGGATTCCGAAAAATACGCCTACTTGGGCATTATTATGTATATTTTACCACAAAAGAGGGGTAGGGGGGAAGTAGGTTAAATCTTAAAAAAAGTTAAGAAACAGCCTCCATGGGAATCGTTTTTCATCTATGGCATCGAGATAACACTATTCTCAGGATCTCGATGCCTTTTCCCTGCATTTTGGGGGTGGTTTTTTCGCTTATGGCATCGGAATCTCTCTGTTTTCAGGTTTTCGATGCCTTTTCCATGCATTTCGGGAATGCCATTTCGCAAAAAGGCATCGAAATCTCTCTGTTTTCAGGTTTTCGATGCCTTTTCCATGCATTTTGGGGATGGTTTTTTCGCTTATGGCATCGGGATTTCTCTGTTTTTAGGTTTTCGATGCCAATATCGGGTATTTTATAGACAATTACGCATCGATTTCTTTTGTCAATTACATTCCCGATGCCTTCCCGGCCTGCTTTCCAATTCTCACGCATCGAGATTGCGGAAATAAAGAGTTTTCGATGCGTCGATACTCCCACGGGACGATAGAATTGTGGGACAATAATGACTGCTCGGATAATAGTAACTGCTGGGATAACAGTGACAGAGGTCATAAAAAATACAAAAAAACACCCGGTCCTCTGCGTCGAGAGCTTCCCGGGTGTAGAAATATAAAATCTTATTATTTCAGGTAGTGTATGCAATTATTCAAAATACGGATGCACTCCGCCATACGAATTTCTTTTCCACGCATTGGTACAGAAATTTCCC
>DCGY01000067.1:5283-8780 GCA_002314715.1 Lachnospiraceae bacterium UBA1766
CATTGGTACAGAAATTTCCCAAAATCCAACCTCACTTCGCCATACAAATTTCTTTTCCACGCATTCGTGCAGAAAAAACAATTTCGAGAACAAATGTTACCGAGAAGCAACTGCATTTGAATTTCTTCTGCATATCCCACGAAAAAACTTCACAATCAATACCGCGCAAAAAACACAAATTCCTCGTCCCGGTACAGTTCTTCGTATCCGGCTTCTGTACAGCGTTCATCCACCAAGGTGCCTGCGGCAACGCACAGGTATCGGCTTTGGAGGGTATCAAAATTCTCCAGAATATAGGTATCATAGCAGCAGCTGATACCGTAGCCTGCGGGCATTTCGTACAAAAGCTGCCATTTGGTGACGATTGCACTTTGATCTGCAGTGGCGCTTGAGAAAACCCATATGACAGTATTGTCATAATTCGGAACATCCGTGGTCACCAGCTCCAGTTTTTCCGAAAGTGTTTCCTGCACGGACTCCACCTGAGCCACCAGCTCCCGGGTGGCGAAAGGCACCAGGTATTCCATGGGACTACTTTCCCGGAAGGAAAACAGATAGGCAAAGCAGGCGCCCAGAAGCACAGCCTTCTTGAAAAATTTGGTAGGCATCATTCCCACCACGAAAATACCGGCTGCCACGAAGGTCAATAAATGCTTGCTGCCCTCGTTTAGCTTATACATGAGAAGCAGGGCGAACAACATACCGATGGTGGAGATGGCCAGATGGGCTTCCACCGGGAACAGCTTGGCCTTCTTGTCCTTCTTGCAAAAAGGCTTGAAATCCGCAATGCTTTGAACCAACGTAAGCAACAGCACGCACAAAAAGCAGGAGAAAAAAGCTCCGGGGGCAAATCCGTTCAAGAAGGACTGCACCACATAGCGCCGAAACTCCGAGCCCATGACATAAAGCTTGTAAAGGAAATACTTGGTGCCGCCAAACAATCCCCTTTCGAAGAAAGCGGTCACCCAGTCGGTAAAAAACAAAGGTGCAAAGTATTCCGCCCCCAGAAAATGCTTAATCAGGGCGTACAAAACCAAGGTAACTCCAATTACCAGGGCGGAGCCGATGATCCCTTTTTTTCGGTCCTTCCCGATCCAAAGGGCCGCCGGAAGCAACAGCATCAAAAGCAAATACGGGCGCATCAAAGTCATAAGGGACGCCAGTCCAAACAGCCAAACAAGACCGGCTTTGCTATGATTTTCCAGATACCGAATGGCAATTCCATAAAACACAATCAAAAGGCTGAAGCAAATGATTTCCGGCATGGCGGAGAGCAGATAGCGCACAAAAGGATAAAACAGGCACACCAACAGGGACAAAATGCCCTGCTGCTTCCAGGTAGGCTTTACCAAAAGGAAAAATGCAAAAAATGCCAAGGTCAGCAAAACAATATTGCAGAGAATGGGGGACATCAGATTCCACCCAAACAACAGCCCCCACAAAATCCAGGGAAATACCAGCACCGGGCTCCAGGCCGCAAAGGACAACTTCAGGGCGTGGGACTCGTTAAAGCCGTAATAGCCCTGAGGATAGCCGAATTTGATAATGGATTCCACCTGCTTATAATAAAACAGCTCGTCGTTCCACTCACATCCCGGCAAATACACCTTGCCGATGGACTGGCCCTTGGAGGCGCAGTACACCAGACACATAACCAAAGGGAGCAGTGCAAACAGCACTGCCCGGCTAAGCAAAAGGATATTCTCTTTTTTCTTAAGCTCTTTCATCTTCTCGAACATTGATACGCTCCTTAATGACATACTGAGGAGAATTATTCAAACTAATATAAATACGACCCACATACTCTCCAATCAGGCCCAGCATCAGCATTACCATACCGCCGAAAAAGACGATGGCCGACATCATGGAGCTAAAGCCCATGGGCACGTTGGGATTTACGAAACGCTTGATAATGGTGTAAATACCGTACAAAAATCCCATGCAGGCACAGGTGCCGCCGATCATGGTTGCAATCCGAAGAGGCTTTACGGAAAAGGCGGTAAACCCGTTAAACCAAAGGCCCAAAAGCTTCTTCAGGGTATAGCCGGAAGTACCCTCCTCACGATCTCTGTGATTCACTACCACATTGGTGATATTTCGGGTGGCACGAAGCACCAGACCGATTACGTAAGGGTAAGAATTCTCGTAACGAATCATATCCTCCACCACGAATCGCTGTACGGCGAAGTAGCTGGATACGTATAATTTGGCCGGCTTTTCCAGCATGACACGGGTCATCAGCTCGTTGGCCTTGCTGCCCAGATTACGGAAGCCGGAATGATGCTTGTGCTCATACTTGGCATACACCGCATCGAAGCCCTCGTCCAGCTTGGAAAGCAGCTTGTCCACCTCATCTGCAGGTGTCTGACCGTCATCGTCCAAGCATACCACATAATCGCCCTTGGCCTGGCGAAGACCTGCCATAAGCGCTGCGTGCTGACCGAAATTACGGGCAAAATTCACACCCACGCGCACACCGTTTCCTTCCGGTTTTTCCTGACAAAGTCTCTTGATGGTACCGATGGTATTGTCCGGGGAGCAGTCGTTTACCATGACGATTTCATAGGTATATTGGGACAAGGTTGCCATTTTTTCATCGATTTCTTTTACTACATGGGGAAGTGTATTCTCTGAACGATAACAGGGAATTACAAAGCTTACCAGTTTCATCTTTCCGAATTCCTTTCCGGCGAAAAAGCCGCCATCAGAATAATATCCAGGTACTCGCCGTCCACAAATACCTCATCTTTTAAATAGGCTTCTCTCGTAAAGCCCGCTTTTTCATAGCTTCGAATAGCACCAAAATTATCGGAAATCACCCGAAGAAAAACCTTGTGCAGCCCCTCTTCTTCAAAGCAGTAACGAAGCATCAGCTTGGCCGTGGCGGTTCCCACACCTCTGCCCCTGGCAGATTCCTCGCCGATAAAAATACCGTATTCCGCCTTCCTGCTGGTGCGATCGATATCCCGAATATACACACTTCCCAGGGGCTTGTCCGTAGCCAAATCGCAGATCATTAACTGTACCACTTCTCCGGTTTTGATTTTGGTACGAATCCAGTTTTCATGGCCTTCCCTGGTAAATTCCGCCCGGTATAAAAATCGGCTTCGAACCGCTTGGCTGTTTCTCCAGGCCACGATATTCTCCGTGTCATCATAGGTCATGACCCGAAGGTAAACAGAGGCATCTTTGTCCTCATAACGTTGCATTAATTCCTTCATTTTTGTCCCTCTCATATCTTTTCGGACACTCTATGAAAACGCTGCCGAAGCACTTACTCACTCTTCAGGGAATAAATGTAGAACTTTCCTCCGGCACACTCAATTTCCTTTTCCATACAAAGCTTGGTCTCTTCCCCGAAGCGACTCACAAAATAATTCTCCATCCAGGAAATATCCTGTCTGTCATCCACTACCAGGAATACATTTTCCCGATTCAATAACAGCTTGGAACCGTCCATGTCCTCCGTCTGCTCTTCCGGCTGCAAATACCGGGAA
>DCGY01000055.1 GCA_002314715.1 Lachnospiraceae bacterium UBA1766
CAATGTAATGAAATATACAGCCTTTTTAATCCAGGATTGACTTTCCCTCTATGTTATCAGATAATGCTAGAGAGGTAATTGAAATGGCAAACACAAACTTACTACTGAATGGAATCACTGATTTATTGATTCTTCACTTATTAAAACAAAAAGATTGTTATGGTTATGAAATTGCACAGACTATATCTGAATTATCAGATGGTCTACTTAACATTTCGCTTAATACCATCTATACTGCAATTTATAAAATGGAAAAGGAAAATTTCCGGCATATTTGTCGCCAACATGATTGCAAAAGAAGAACAATCTATCGCACAGAGACAAGTATATTACATTACCAGTGAATTAACAGAAGTACACTGACTACATTCACTATTTTTTGATTTTCTCAACCATAAAAAGTGACCTGCCAAAAGCAGATCCCTTTCTTATATTTCTCTTACAATTCTCTTATATTCCCACTACTACAACTGTGCAATATCAACCAATTCCAACTGCTCGCCAACCGCCTTGTTTTCCAAACTGGTAACCAATGCTCTGGCAGTATCCAATGCGGTAAGGCAGTGAATACCGGTCTCAATTGCGGTACGACGGATTAAGAAACCATCTCTGGACTTGTCACGTCCCTGGGTAGGGGTATCAATAACAAGGTCAATCTTGTGTCCTAAGATAAGGTCCATAACGGTTGGAGATTCCTGGGAAATCTTGTTGACCTTACGCGCCTTAATACCTGCATCATTTAAGGCCTGGGCGGTACTTCTGGTAGCGTAAATGGTGTATCCCAGCTTCTCGAAACGTCTGGCAATACCGATTGCCTCGCCCTTATCGGCATCTTTTACGGTGATAATCATATTCTTGTACTTAGGAAGGTCGATTCCGGCTCCCAGGAAGGCCTTATAAAGTGCCTCATGGAAATCCTTTGCCACGCCGAGACATTCACCGGTAGACTTCATTTCCGGTCCAAGGCTGATTTCCGCACCACGAATCTTTTCGAAGGAGAATACCGGCATCTTAATTGCGTAGTAGTCTGCCTCCGGCTGAAGACCGGGCTGATAACCAAGGTCACGAATGGTCTTTCCAAGGATTACTTCGGTAGCCAGATCTACAATGGGAATACCGGTAACCTTGCTGATATAAGGAACCGTACGGGAAGAACGGGGATTTACTTCAATAACGTAAACATCTTCTCCCTGTGCAATGAACTGAATATTGATTAAGCCCTTTACGTGAAGTGCCTTTGCAAGTCTTCTGGTGTATTCCGCAATCTTATCCTTAATCAGCTTACCGATGGTAGGTGCCGGATATACGGAAATACTGTCTCCGGAATGGACACCGGTTCTCTCGATATGCTCCATGATACCGGGAATCAAAATATCGTTGCCATCACAAACCGCATCTACTTCGATTTCCTTACCCTGTAAATACTTATCAACCAGAATCGGATGATCCTGGGCAATACGGTTAATGATTTCCATAAACTCTTCGATTTCGCTGTCGCTTAAAGCAATCTGCATGCCCTGTCCGCCAAGTACGTAGGAAGGACGAACCAATACAGGATAGCCCAAACGGTTGGCCACTTCCTTGGCTTCCTCTGCAGTATATACGGTACCACCTGCAGCACGGGGAATCTGGGTCTCCTCCAAAATCTTGTCAAACAGCTCACGGTCTTCTGCCGCGTCTACGTCCTCTGCCTTGGTACCGAGAATCGGCACGCCCATCTTCATCAAGCTTTCGGTTAATTTAATGGCAGTCTGGCCACCAAACTGTACTACCGCACCATCGGGCTTTTCGATATTGACGATGGACTCTACATCCTCTGCGGTCAAGGGTTCGAAATAAAGCTTATCCGCAATATCAAAGTCGGTACTTACGGTTTCCGGGTTATTATTTACGATAATGGTTTCGTATCCTGCCTTGGAGAATGCCCAGGTAGCATGTACGGAACAGTAATCAAACTCGATACCCTGACCGATACGGATAGGACCGGAACCAAGTACCAATACCTTCTTCTTTCCTTCGGTTCTGACTGCTTCACACTCTTTGCCGAATACGGAATAGTAATAAGGTGTAGAAGCTGCGAACTCGCCTGCACAGGTATCTACCATCTTGTAGGCCGCTACGATACCGTTTGCATAACGAAGCTGCTTAATCTCCTCTTCCTTCTTGCCGGTAAGTCTGGCAATTACATTATCCGGGAACTCAATTCGCTTTGCTTCCTTCAAAAGCTCGGGAGTCAAAGGCTGTGACTTCAGTGCCTGCTCCATCTCTACCAGGATTGCAATCTTATCAATAAACCAGGTATCAATCATGGTAATATTATGAATATCCTCGTAGCTTACACCCTTACGGATTGCTTCTGCGATGACATAAATTCTTTGGTCGTCAACAATCTTTAAGCGTTCCTTTAACTCCTCTGCATTTAAGTTGGAGAAATCGTAGCTAAGAAGGCAATCTACGTGCTGCTCCAGAGAACGGATTGCTTTCATCAAAGCGCCCTCAAAGTTATCACAAATACTCATAACCTCACCGGTTGCCTTCATCTGGGTGGTAAGGGTACGCTTTGCGGTAATAAACTTATCGAAAGGAAGTCTGGGAATCTTTACTACGCAATAGTCCAGGGTGGGCTCAAAGGAAGCGTAGGTCTTCTTGGTAATGGCATTCTGGATTTCATCCAGGGTATAACCAAGGGCAATCTTTGCCGCTACCTTTGCAATGGGGTAACCGGTCGCCTTACTTGCCAAGGCGGAAGAACGGCTTACACGGGGATTTACCTCGATAACACAATATTCAAAGCTGGTAGGATGCAATGCAAACTGTACGTTACATCCACCGGTAATCTGTAACTCGTTAATAATGTTAAGCGCAGAGCTACGAAGCATCTGATATTCTTTGTCACTTAAGGTCTGTGAAGGTGCTACTACGATACTGTCTCCGGTATGTACACCTACAGGGTCGATATTCTCCATATTACATACAGTAATACAGTTGCCAATGCTGTCGCGCATTACCTCGTACTCAATTTCCTTCCAACCGGCGATACAACGCTCTACCAATACCTGTCCTACACGAGACAGACGCAGACCGTTTTCCAGAATTTCTTCCAGTTCCACCTGATTGTGTGCAATACCACCGCCGGAACCTCCCAGGGTGTATGCGGGACGAAGTACTACCGGGTAACCGATGGTATTGGTAAAATCGATACCGTCCTGCACGTTCTCTACAACCTTGGAAGCTGCACAGGGTTCTCCGATACGCTCCATCAAATCCTTAAATTCCTGACGGCCTTCTGCGTTACGAATGGTAGCTGCCGTGGTTCCAAGTAAGGTAATACCGTGCTTTGCAAGGAAACCGGACTCCTCCAACTCCATACCCAGATTCAAGCCTGCCTGACCACCAAGGGTAGGCAAAATGCTGTCAGGTTTTTCTTTCTCGATAATCTGCTCCAAAACCTTAACGGTTAAGGGCTCAATGTATACCTTATCCGCAATATCGCGGTCGGTCATAATAGTAGCAGGGTTTGAGTTTACCAGAATAACCTCTACGCCCTCTTCCTTCAGGGAACGACAAGCCTGTGTTCCCGCATAATCAAATTCGGCAGCCTGACCAATGACAATTGGACCGGAACCGATTACCATAACTCTTTTTACATTCGGATTCTTTGGCATAATCTTTTCCCCTTTTCCTATTTCTCGTTCTTCTTTTCGTTCATCATATCGATGAAACGGTCAAACAAATATCCGGAATCCTGCGGTCCGGGACAGCTTTCGGGATGGAACTGTACAGTAAAGATTCTCTTTCCGGTATATGCCAGTCCTTCGTTGGTGCCGTCATTTACATTGACAAAAGCAGGTGTTGCCACCTTGGGATCCAAGGCATCCACATCTACCACATAACCATGATTCTGTGAGGAAATATAAACTCTTCCGGTGGACAAATCCTTAACCGGATGATTTCCTCCGCGATGTCCGTAGTGAAGCTTGTGGGTATCTGCTCCGGTAGCAAGCGCCATAAGCTGATGTCCCAAACAGATGGCGAAAATCGGAATCTCCGTCGCATAGAGCTTCTTGATTTCTTCGATAATGGAAACACATTCCTTCGGGTCTCCGGGGCCGTTGCTAAGCATAATTCCGTCCGGGTTGGAAGCAATAATTTCTTCTGCCGTAGTAAGGGCAGGATAAACGGTTACCTCACAGCCTCTCATTGCAAGGGATCTGGCAATATTTTCTTTTGCGCCGAAATCCATTAAAGCAACCTTGAAGCCTGCACCGTTTAACTTGTGTACCATGGAAGGTCTGGGTTCTCTTACACCCTTTTCATAACTTTCTTTATCAAAAACAGCTGAGCCGGAAATCGGTCCGTTCTCACTTAAATCTTTTACAGGCTGTACTACATATTTTTCCGGGCAGGTTACCTTCTCCACAACCTTTCCTGTGGTATATGCGGAAAGCTTGGATTTTACCTCAGCCATGTCAAAATTTTCATTTGTGGTAATCATACCGTTCATGGTACCTTTTTCTCGAAGAATCTTGGTCAGCGCTCTGGTATCGATTCCTGCGATACCGGGAACATCATACTCTTCCAAAATCTCCTGAATGGTACAATCCATACGGAAGTTACTGGGGATTCTGGACAACTCGCGAACGATAAATCCATCCGGCCAAACGCTCCTTGATTCCATATCGTCCTTGCAGATACCATAATTTCCGATCAGCGGATAGGTCATACAAACTGCCTGTCCTGCATAGGAAGGATCTGTAAGCACCTCCAAATAACCGGCCATGGATGTATTAAATACAATCTCGCTGATAATTTCTTTTTGTGCACCGATGTGTGTGCCCTCAAATACGGTTCCGTCTTCCAAAATCAAAAAAGCTTTCATTTTTCTAACCAAATCCCTTTCTATTTTTTATCAGAAATCGCTTCTGTATGTTTTACCCACAAAAGAGGTCGCCCCTAGTACGGCGACCTCTTTGTCATCTACGCTACATCCTTCCCGGAGGATGATCTCTTTATAAAAATAAGTGTCACAAGAATTGCTGCCAAGCCAACGGCCCAACATACATAGAAGTTTCTCACATAACCTGCGACAATATAAGAAATAAATGAAACAGCTGCCACAAAGATAGCATAAGGCAACTGTGTGGATACATGATTTACATGATTACACTCCGCTCCTGCGGAAGCCATAATCGTGGTATCGGAAATCGGAGAACAATGATCCCCGCAAACAGCTCCTGCCATACAAGCGGAAATCGCAATAATCATCAGCTTGTAATCGGTCTGCTGGAAGGCCTCTACAACGATTGGAATCAAAATACCAAAGGTACCCCAGCTGGTACCGGTAGCAAATGCAAGGAAACATGCCACAAGGAAAATAATGGCAGGCATCATGCTCATAAGACCATCTGCGGAGCCCTTTACCAAAGCGGCTACATATTCCTTACCGCCAAGGCTGTCTGTCATACCCTTTAAGGTCCAGGCAAGAGTCAAAATCAAAATAGCGGGAACCATTGCCTTGAATCCTTCCGGCAAGCATTCCATACAATCCTTTAAATTCAAAACACGACGAAGCATGTAATAAACAATTGTAATAACCAGTGCAAAAAAGCTGCCAAGCATCAAACCAACGGATGCATCGGAATTGGAAAAAGCTTCCACGAAATTTACGCCACGGAAAAACTCACCACTGTAAAGCATACCGAACACACAACATACAATCAAGGAAGCAATGGGTACAATCAGGTCAATTACCTTTCCCTTGCCCTTGGAAGAATTCACGGTTGTCACAGAAGACACCTTCTCCTGCAGCGCCTCCACTGCCACTTCCTTTGCCTTCATAGGTCCGAATTCTACCTTGAAAAGAACCATGGACACCATAAAAACAATGGTAAACAATGCGTAGAAGTTATAGGGAATTGCCTTTAAGAACAATTGAAAACCGTCCTCTCCTTCCACGAAACCGGATACTGCTGCCGCCCAGGAAGAAATCGGGGCAATAATACAAATAGGAGCGGCTGTCGCATCAATCAGATACGCCAGCTTTTCCTTGGAAATCTTGTGTTTATCTGCCACGGGACGCATTACACTTCCCACTGTAAGGCAGTTGAAATAATCATCAATAAAAATTAAAACGCCAAGCAAAACGGTAGCCAATTGTGCACCGGTCTTGGTTTTGATTTTCTCTCCGGCGAAGCGTCCGAATGCCTCGGAACCACCGGCTTTATTCATAAGGCAAACCATTACGCCCAGGATGACCAAAAACACCAGAATACCTACATTGTAGGAATCAGACAACTGTGCCACGATACCATCCTGAAAAATGTGAAGAATAGCACCCTCGATTTGGAAGCTGCTGTAAAACAAACCGCCAAGCAAAATACCAACAAACAAAGAACTATATACTTCCTTGGTAACAAGGGCTAGTATGATAGCTATCACCGGGGGAACCAGTGACCAAAATGTCGCGTACATCGAGCGTACCTCCTGTCAAAATAAGTGACCTTTTTTGTCCCGTAAAAATCTTTTCGATAGATTGTATCATATTTTATTCTGATATGCTATAGGAAATTTAGCGAATTTTTAAAAATTTTTACGCAATAAAAGGCAACTGCAAAAGCAGCTGCCCTTCTTGTTTCATTAGCGGAAATAAGCAACACCGGATTCGAAAATCTTCAAATCCTGCTCTCCGTAAATATTGATTGCTACAGAAGCATCACGACGCTCGGAGTGAGCCATTTTACCAAGGCAACGTCCGTCAGGAGAAGTGATACCTTCGATAGACATATAAGAGCCGTTTACATTGTACTCCTCGTCCATACTGATATTTCCGTTGGGATCACAGTACTGGGTAGCTACCTGACCATTTGCAAACAGCTTATCCAACCACTCCTTGGGAGCTACGAAACGACCTTCACCGTGGGAAGCAGGGTTACAATAAGTAGCACCAAGCTCTGCTCCTGCCAACCAGGGGGATTTGTTGGATACAACTTTTGTATATACCATCTTGGAAATGTGACGGTTAATGGTATTAAAGGTAAGGGTAGGTGAATTCTCATCCTGGCCGGTTACCTGACCGAAGGGTACAAGGCCCAACTTAATGAGTGCCTGGAAACCATTACAGATACCAAGAGCAAGTCCGTCTCTCTCGTTTAATAACTTCTCTACCGCTTCCTTCATCTTTGCGTTCTGGAATGCGGTTGCAAAGAACTTCGCACTACCGTCGGGTTCATCACCTGCAGAGAATCCACCGGGGAACATAATAATCTGAGCCTGGCTGATTGCCTTCTCAAATGCATCTACGGAATCACGAATATCGGTTGCGCTAAGGTTCTTGAATACCATGGTCTGAACATTTGCGCCGGCTCTTTCGAATGCCTTTGTAGAATCGTATTCACAGTTGGTACCGGGGAATACAGGGATAAATACATTGGGCTTGGCAATCTTGTTTTTGCAAACATAGATGGAATCTGCCTTATATAAGCCACTCTCAACAGCCTCTGTTCCCTTGTAAGCCTTGGTAGGGAATACTTTTTCCAACTTAGAGGTCCATGCCTTCAATGCCTCTTCCATGGTAATCTTTACATCACCATACACGAATTCAGCAGTCTCGGTCACGCTACCTACTACCATGTAATCCAGCTCTCTCTCATCCAAAACGGCAAGCGTAGCAGGATCAACTTCCACGAGAATATTTCCAAGTCCGTTTCCGAATACATCATCCACGGATATTTCCGAATCAATTGTTACACCAAGCTTGTTACCGAATGCCATCTTGGAAACAGCTGCAGCAACACCCTTGGAATCCAAAGCGTATGCAGAAGCAATCTTGCCCTCCAGGCTTAACTGATGAATTGCATCATAAAGCTCTCCAACTGCCTCATACATAGGGATATCATAATCGTCCTTCTCGATTTCAAAGAGAACCAGCTTATTGCCTGCCTTCTTGAATTCGGGAGTAACGATGTTCTGCTGCTTCGCAATGTCTACCGCAAAGGAAACCAGAGTAGGAGGTACATCAATATCATTGAAGGTACCGGACATACTGTCCTTACCACCGATGGAAGGAAGCTGGAATCCGATCTGTGCATCATAAGCGCCAAGCAAAGCTGCGAAAGGCTGGCTCCATCTGGTGGGATCGCTGGTCATTCTACGGAAGTATTCCTGGAAAGTGAAACGAATCTTCTTGTAATCGCCGCCGCCTGCAACAATCTTTGCCATAGACTCTACGACTGCATAGATTGCACCGTGGTAAGGGCTCCAGGAAGAAAGGTAGGGATCGAAACCATAGCTCATCATGGTAACCACATCGGTCTTGCCGCGAAGCACGGGAAGCTTTGCCACCATGGTCTGGGTCTCGGTCAACTGAGTCACACCACCGTAAGGCATCAATACGCTGCCTGCACCGATGGAAGCGTCGAACATTTCTACAAGTCCCTTCTGGGAACATACATTCAAATCATTTAACATGGTGAGCCATGCAGCCTTTACATCACCTGCTTCAAGCTTCTCACCAACTGCGGGAATTGCCCACTTCTCAAAGTAATTGTCTTCCTCGGAAGGAATATTTACCTTTACGGTAGTCTCCTGATGTGCTCCGTTGGTATCCAGGAAGGCTCTCTTTAAGTCGACGATGGTCTTGCCTCTCCAATTAAGTACAAGTCTGGGCTCCTTGGTAACCACTGCTACAGCAACTGCCTCCAGGTTTTCTTCCTGCGTATAACCCATAAACTCTTCTACATCCTTGGGATCTACAACAACAGCCATACGCTCCTGAGACTCGGAAATGGCAAGTTCCGTACCGTCCAAGCCGGCATATTTCTTGGGAACCTTATCCAAATCTACGGTAAGTCCGTCTGCCAGTTCACCGATTGCTACGGATACACCGCCGGCACCAAAGTCGTTACATTTCTTAATCAGGCGGCTAACTTCCTCACGTCTGAACAATCTCTGAATCTTACGTTCGGTAGGAGCATTACCCTTCTGAACCTCAGCACCACAGGTCTCGATAGACTGCTCCGTATGTACCTTGGAAGAACCGGTAGCACCACCGCAACCGTCACGACCGGTACGTCCACCCAAAAGGATGATGATATCACCGGGATCGGAGGTTTCACGAATTACATTCTTTCTGGGAGCGGCACCCATAACGGCACCGATTTCCATTCTCTTTGCCACATAGTTGGGATGGTAGATTTCCTTTACGAAACCGGTAGCAAGACCAATCTGGTTACCATAGGAAGAATAACCGCTGGCTGCGCCACGAACCAGTTTCTTCTGGGAAAGCTTACCCTTTAAAGTATCTGCTACGGGAACGGTAGGATCTGCCGCACCGGTAACACGCATTGCCTGATATACATAACCACGTCCTGACAACGGGTCACGGATTGCACCACCAAGACATGTAGCCGCACCACCGAAAGGTTCAATTTCGGTAGGATGGTTATGGGTCTCATTTTTGAAGAATACCAGCCACTCCTCGGTAACCTTCTCATTGCCGTAATCCATTTCTACGGGAACAACTACGGAACAAGCATTGATTTCATCGGATTCCTCCATGTCTGCAAGCTTGCCGTCTCTCTTTAATTTACGCATTGCCATCAATGCAAGGTCCATAAGACATACGAACTTATCCTCACGGCCCTTGAAGATTTCTTCTCTGGTATCCAGATAACTCTGGTAAGTGGTCTCGATGGGAGAACGATAATAACCATCCTCAAACTCTACATCGGTAAGCTCGGTAGAGAAGGTGGTATGACGACAGTGATCGGACCAATAGGTATCCAATACACGAATTTCCGTCATGGAAGGATCTCTGTTCTCATCATTCTTGAAATAGTTCTGAATATGCAGGAAATCCTTGAAGGTCATTGCAAGGCCCAAGGAATCATAAAGCTTGCGAAGTTCATTCTCAGGCATGGTTGAGAAACCGTCAAAGATTGCCACATCGGCAGGATCCTCAAATACGGTAACCAATGTCTCAGGCTTATCCAGGTTGGTCTCTCTGGAATCTACAGGGTTGATACAATAAGACTTAATCTTACCAAATTCCTCTTCTGTGATATTTCCCTGAATCATATAGGTAACGGCAGTACGAATAATGGGCTGCTCGTTCTCATCCAAAAACTGTACACACTGTACCGCAGAGTCTGCTCTCTGATCGAACTGTCCGGGTAAAAACTCTACTGAGAAAATCTTTGCGCCCTCTGCAGTAGGAAGTGTCTCCATATATAAATCATCTACCGGAGGCTCGGAAAATACAGTCTTGGTTGCCTTTTCAAATACCTTATCGGAAATATTCTCTACATCATAGCGAATAAATACACGAACCTTATCCACGGAAATTCCGAGATAGTTCTTAAATTCCTCATGTAATTCTTTTGCCTTAACTGCGTATGGTTCCTTTTTTTCTACGTAGATACGTCGTACGTTGCTCATGTTAATAATAACCTGTGCCTTTCTTGTTGTTCTTTTATTTATTCTTCTTCAACGCCTAAATTGCGCAGAATGTACAAAATCTCCCGATCCACTGCCTCGGAATTGACACCCATGGTCTGTGCGGAAATCTTCAGTCCTTCCAGAACATACATAATGTTTCTGGCCGCGCCCGCACAATCCTCGCAGGCAAACTCCCCGCTGTCCACTCCCAGTTCAATCAGCTTCTCGATAACCTTTACGGCAGAATCAAACTGATTCTTTAAATGGTTTCCCTTCTTGGAAGGATTTTCAAAATAATATTCATAAACCGCCTGCGTCAAAGTGTCCTGCTTGCGCAAGAGCTCCTTCTTCTGTTCTCTCAAAAACAACAAAAGAATATCTGCCGCAGTGGAATCATCCTTAATGTTGGCGCTGAAGGTATCATCGGTCTCCTCGCTCTCCAGCTTCAAAACCTCCAAAAAAATCTGAGCAGTATTTTCGAAATAGAGATATAAGCCGCCGCGGCTGATGTCGCACGCTTCCACGATGTCTTTCATGGTAACCTTTTTAAAGCCCTTCTCTACGAAGACCTTTCTGGCTGTCTCTACAATATATTTCTTCTTTTGTACTGACTTATCACCCATCGTAACGACCCCTCTACTGCTCCATTGAAGAACTTTCCCAGTCGGCAATCAGTTCCTTCATCTTCTTCACGACAAGATAAAAAATCTGCTCAACAACTGCTTCGTTCCACAAAAAGCCTTTCACACGTCCACCCAAAACATAATACGATAAAATACCACGGAGTTCATCCCACTCTCTCCAGGTAGCATTCATTATCATTTTTCTTTCCTGATCATGGGTTTTAATCCCATGTCGAGAATAGACATACCGATAATTTCGATCCATCAAAGGATTCTTATTGCATTCGCGCACAAAGTTCATCAGCGTACCGTCATAGACCGGGAAAGCCAGACTTCTGCCGGTGGCACTGCCTTCCGCCTCGTAAGTAGAGCTCACGTTTTCTCCGGCGTGTTGCTCCAGCCAGGGAAGATAACGAAAAAGAGGCTCCGCAATCTGCTTTCGCTCCATCATTAAATTACGTATGTATTCTCTATCCTGATCCATCCTCATCCTCGCATAAATCGTTGATTTTCCGCATGAATTCGTGTGTCGGCAAAAAATGACACGTATGTAGTTTTATTCTATCACAAAAAAAAGAAAAGTACAGTAAAATTTTTTTCAAAAAAAAAGAAAGCAAAAAACGTCAATTTTTTCTTACAAATACGCGAAAAGTAGTTTGCATTTTAGCGAAATTTAGGGTAGAATAACTGTGTTTGTAATTTTTCAGAAAATTGAATAAGGAGAAAAAACAATGAAAATTCAGAACAAATGGATTCGTGCTGCGATTCCGGCATTGCTGCTTCACTGCAGTATCGGTACTGTGTACTGCTGGTCAATCTTCAGCCAGGAAATTGCTGATTACATCGGCTTTTCCAAAGGAGCTACTGAATGGGCATTCAGTTTCGCAATCTTCTTCCTGGGCATGTCAGCTGCATTCCTTGGAAACATTGTAGAGAAAGATATTCATAAGTCTTCTCTCATTGCTTCCATCACCTTTGCACTTGGTATGGCAGGTACCGGCTTCTTCATTTACTTCGGAGGCCAGCACAAAGGAAGCCCCATTGCTTTGATTGGAATCTACGTATGCTACGGTTTCATCATGGGAATCGGTCTTGGTACCGGTTATCTTTCCCCTGTTAAAACCCTTATGCTTTGGTTCCAGGACAAGAAAGGTCTTGCTACCGGCCTTGCAGTTGCAGGTTTCGGTGCTGCCAAGGCAATTGCCAGCCCTATCATGCAGGCTATTCTCGGTGACAACCAGAACGGCGAAATCTACAAAATGTTCTTCATCCTCGCAGTTGTTTACTTCGTAATGATGTTTGCAGGTCATTTACTTCTCGCAAAGCCCGCTGACTGGCATGAGCCTTCCGGTGCTGAGAAGAAGCCCAGCATTATGGAAGTACTTAAGACCAAGCCTCTTACCAACTACATTGGTATCTGGGTTATGTTCTACTTAAACATCACCTGTGGTTTAATGCTTATCTCTCAGGAAAAGATGATTGTAAAGTGTATCGGTCTTGCTGCAAGCGTTGGTATTATCTCTACCGTATCTGCTATCTTCAATGCAGGCGGACGTCTTGGTTTCTCTGCATGGGCAGACAAGATGAAAGACAGAAATACCATTTACAAATTAATCTTCATTCTTTCTATCGCATTCACCGCTATCGTAATGGTAACCGGTGGTATTAAAAATGCAGAAGGAAATGCAATCCTTGTTGTTCTCGTACTTGCACTTATCTTTATGGTAAACGCAGGATACGGCGGCGGTTTCTCAAATGTACCTACTCTTCTTTCCGATCATTACGGAATGGGTTCCATCAGTGCAATCCACGGTATTACCCTTTCCGCTTGGGCATTTGCAGGACTTACCGGTAACCAGGTAGCAAACTTCATCGTTGCTCACTCCGGCGAATTCAAGGAAGTACACGGAATCAAGGTTAACCCTGTTGGTTACCAGAACGTTTTGTATGTAACCATCGCTCTTTACATCGTTGCTTTACTGATGAGTCTCTTCTTCGTAAAGCCAATCAATAAGGATGCGAAATAATACATCGAAATAACGTATAAACAAAAAGCATCAAATCTCTCAACCAAGGAGATTTGATGCTTTTCTTTTTTACTTTATTACGAATCGGATTAACGAATCAAAATATAGGCTACCGCAATCACCAGACCAATACAGAATAGCAATAAGCCAAAGGACATACTTCTTGCCACCAGGATTCGCTCCTCGGTAATCTGCTCATGCTTTTGAGCCATCAGGTGTACATAATCCACACTGTCTTCCATAACCTTCTTCCGTTTCTTCCGGATCTTATTGAACAGTTCACCCATAAACTTGGTCAATCGGGTGCCTTCTTCCAGCTCCTGTGGAATCGGACTGTCTTTATAAAGCGTCTTTCGAAGCATTACCACAAATCCATCTACCAGACTGTCCAAAATACGACAACAGAAAATACCTGCAAAAGGAAGTGCCTTTAGAAGAATGGGACGATAAACCAGATTCTCCAAATCAAAGAAGGACTGCCAACGATTTACATATGCTCTGTCTTTGCCCTTCATCATCCAGGTACGCACCACCCCAAAGTAAAGAAGTAGGCCGATACCGATACTGATGGCTGCACCTTTCAGATTCTCTGCCGAGAACCAGTGCATGGTAATCTGAGAAGCCAGCGTCTCGGTCTCCTGTCCGGTAACGGTCAGTCCAAAGTTCCAAAATACCTGCAGGCGATCTGCGATTCCGCCGGTAAGCCTGGTTGGCATCACGCCCATTGCAAACAGGAAGGTTGCACAAATTGTCAGTAACGCAGCAGGAAAAGGCTTCACGTATTTGCCACACATGCCGTCATACTTTTTCTGTAATTTCTTGTCCGCATTCTTTTCGATGAAGATTGCAATAAACAGTTTCATCATATATGCCACGGTGAAACCGCCGCTAAGTAAGAACAGCCACTCAAAGGCCTTCATGGTGCCTTCGGTAAAGAAGCCCACCAGATGTCCCTCTTCGATCAAATGGGTGTATTCCACAATGCTTTCATGCAACAGGGTCTTGCTGACATAACCGTTAAATCCCGGCATACCGCCGATGCCCAGTGCTCCCAAAGCAAAGATATACGTCAAAAGCGGTTTCTTGCGTCCAAAGCCACGGATTGTATTTAAGTTCAATGCATGAATGTTCTGGAAAATCACGCCTGCTGCCAGGAACAATACCAGCTTAATCAGGGAATGATTCACCATATGCAGCAAGCTTCCCCGCACTGCCAAAAGCTTCTCGTCCATCAAGAGCCCGGACATACCTACACCGACCAGGATAAATCCAATCTGGGATACAGAAGAACAAGCCAGGGTTCGCTTTAAGTCCACGGAGAACAACGCCAGCACCGCTCCCAATACCATGGTAATCACACCAATCACCAGAAGAATACCGCCCCAGGTACTGTCATCCAAAAACACATAAGCTGTCAGCATCAAAATACCGTACACACCGGTCTTGGTCAAAATACCGGACAACAAAGCGGATGCCGGTGCAGGTGCTACGGGATGGGCCTTTGGCAACCAGATATGAAGGGGGAATGCACCGGCCTTGGCACCGAAGCCAAAGAGAATGCAAACACCTGCAATTCGCACATAGGTCTTGTCCTGTCCCTGCAATGCCTGATAAAAGCCTTTTAACTGGGTATAGAGAACCGGAGCTCCCTCCTGGAAGTATCCGCTGCTCCATGCCACATTGTACATGAGAAAGATTCCCATGAGCATAACCAAACCACCGATTACGGCTACTGCCAAATAGGTGGCTGCCGCCCGAAGTGTCTCTTCTTTTTCGTCCTGAGCCACCCATACATAAGAAGTAAAGGACATTATTTCAAAGAATAAGAAGGTGGTAAATAAATCTGCGGAAAGCAGAACTCCCTCCGTGGCCCCCAGGGTCAACAGGAAGAACAAATAATACCGGTTTCGATTGCGGTAGTGGGCAAAATATTCTTTGGAACTGACCGCACTGACAAACCACATCACCGCTGCAAGGATTCCATACAATACCCGGAAGGCATCCACGGAAAAACGAAGTCCCATGTCCATCACTCCGGAAATACCGGTAACCACCGCGGTATTGATTGAAACATCCCGAAAATACAATAAAATCAAAAGTGCCAGTTCAAATCCCGTAAATACAACTACAAAGAAATCTCGTAATTCCTTGCTCCTCTTTCCGATCAGGAAGCTTACCAGCGCCGCTAAGAAAGGACCGAATACAATGCTGTAAAGAATAATTTCCATCTCTTCGCCCTCCTTATAACAGTCCCCTTGAAATCTCTGTGAAGAAATCAATCAAGGGTGCAGAATACAAACCAAAAACCACAGTTGCTACGGTAAACAATCCCAGGGGCAAAAGCATCTGCCAATTGGGATCGGTAAAATCTCCCTGTACCGGCAGGCTCTTCTCTTTCTCTGTAACGATATAAGAGGGGAAGAATGCCCGAATCACAATACTCATCATATAAATCGCCGTCAAAAGCGCAGATACCAGCAAGCAGGCAATTCCAAAATATGCCAATACATTTTTGCTCTCCACCGCTGCCTGTGCCAACTGCCACTTACTGATAAATCCGGCCAATCCGGGCACACCCATAAGCGCCAGGGATGATACGGTGAAAATACCGAAAGTCAGGGGCATCTTCTGTCCCAAACCGTCCAATTCGTGCACATATTTTTTCTCGGTCTGATGCATTACCGCACCGGCACAGAAGAAGGAACAAATCTTCATTACCGCATGGAACACCAGGTGGGCCAATGCGCCAACCAGTCCCGCAGGCGTCATCAGTACAGCACCAAACAAAATATAGGACAGGTTACTGATTGTGGAGTAAGCCAGTCGACGCTTAATATGCGTCTCCTTCACCGCCCTGCTGCAGCCATAAACAATGGTAAACATGACGATACTCATGAGCACTGTCTGTGCCCAGGTGCCTCGAAGATATTCCGCACCAAAGGCATAATAAGTCAAACGCAAAATAGCGAAGGCACCGGACTTAACCACCGCAACCGCATGCAAAAGAGCGGTAACCGGGGTAGGCGCCACACCTGCCTGGGGCAACCAGGAGTTAAAGGGGCAAATAGCCGCTTTCACACCAAAGCCCATAAAGGACATCACATAAATCAAAAGAAGCAAGTCCTTCTTATCTCCGATTTTGGCCATATCCAGCACGCCACCAAAGGTAAACTGAATGGAGCTTCCGTAAATCAATAAAAATACCAGGCTTAAGAATGCGAATGCCGCACCACCCATGGAATAGTAAATATACTTCCGTGCCGCAAGGATTGCTTCTCTGGTCAATGTATGGATTACCAGAGGCACGGTCACCAGGGTGAGCAATTCATAAAAGAAATACATGGTCATCATATTTGCGGAAAAAGCAATTCCAAGGGTTACACCATAGGTCATGGTATAGAACAGAAAGAAAATCTTCTCATGCTCTTCCTTGGTCATATACTCAAAGGCATACAGGGTAGCCAGAGGCCATAAAGCAGAAACCAGACCTGCAAATACCATGCTCAGTCCATCCACACGAAAGGCCAGGGACAACTGATCCGTAAAATGTGCCAACGTATATACGGTGTTACTGTGGAAGAATAACAGATACCATACCATTGCGGTATTGGCCACCACGCAAACTTCCAAAAAGATTTCCATCCAAAAACGTTTTTTGAAGGGAAGTACCGGTACCAGGATGCCGGCAATCAAGGGAAATAAAATTACTGCGTATATCATAATTGCCTCCTCCTTACCAATACATATTTGTAATATAACGAAGAACACCCTGCGGGAAAATACCCAAAACCAGGATCAAAACCGTAAGTACAATCAATGGAACCGTCATCAAAAAATTGGGCTCTTTCTTTTTCAAATTGGAATAATTGAACTCGTTTCCGGGCAGGAATCCCATGATGGTCACCGGCAACAAATAGCCTGCCGTCAAAAGCGCACTCACCAAAAGCACAATCACACCAAACCAGGAGAAGAATCCAATGTCCTCGGATAAAGCTCCCAGCGCCAAATACCACTTACTCAAAAAACCTCCCGTAGGCGGAATACCGATCAAGCCAAGAGCCGCTATGGTATAGCACCAGATGGTTACAGGCATCTCCTTACCGATACCCCGAAGCTGGTCCACTCTGGTCTTACCGGTTTTGTAAATAATGGCACCGGCACACAGGAACAGGACAGCCTTAATCAGTCCATGGGACAATACATGCAACATACTGCCGCTAAAAGCCTTCTCTCCCATAACTGCCAAACCAAACAAAATGTAGGAAACCTGGCTAATCGTGGAATAAGCAAGGCGTTTCTTCATCACCGGCTCACCGTATGCCAGCATTGATCCCAAAAAGACCGTAACCAGGGTCAGGCTAAGCATTGCCTTCTGCACCCAGGTACCACGCAGAAACTCGGTACCAAACATATCATAAATAACACGGACAATGGCCAGTACACCGGCTTTTGCAATCACCGCAGACAAAACACAGGACGCAGGCGCAGGTGCCACCGGATGGGCACTGGTAAGCCATGCATGCATGGGAAACATACCGGCCTTCACGCCAAAGCCCAGAATCATAACCATGGCAACCACCAAAAACAGTCCCTGATTCCGCGCCAGTACACCGGCATCAAATACGGAGCCCATACCAAAGTTTAAGGTCATGCCGTATTTGGAAATAAAGTAGATTCCAAACAACGCCGCATAGGCACCGCACAGGGAATACAATAAGTATTTCAGACCTGCCATTACCGCCTCATGGCTTTGATTATGCAAAACCAAAGGCATGGAGGTTAAGGTCAGCAATTCGAAACAAAAATAAAAAGTAATCATATTTCCGGCACTGCACAGAAACATCAGCACACCGAAAACAATCAGATAAAATCCAAAATACCGTTCTTCTCTCTCCTCGTGCTTCATGTATTCAAATGCGAATACCAACGCCGCCAGAAATACAATAACCGCCAGGCTTCCAAACAGCACTCCCACACGATCCAGACGAAGAGAAATCTCCAGGACGGATGAGAGGGAAAACAGCTTGTAACGAACTCCCAGCTCCTTTGTAGCAGCCACCGCAAAGGACACTGCGGAAATCACCATTACCAGGAAGGAAGCGCCAAGTGTGAACGGTCTTTTGCAGAACTTATGAAAGATTAACAGCAGGCAACCGGCCAAAACCGGCAGCAGGCTTGCAAGCAATAATACAACCATGGTCTTCCTCCTTTACGCAAACATTCCAAGGCCCTGTAAAATCCAGTCGGTGATCGGCTGGGAGAAGGTACCCAAATACAAATTCAAAAGAATAAACACAACCAAAACCACTCCGTAAATGCCCTGTTTCTTTACCGGCACTACCGGGAATCGCTTCTCTCCCTCCACCGGTGTATAAATACGGATGGAAGCCTTCATAAAGTAAACTGCATTCAAGATGGTACTGATTCCAAGAACAATCAATGCCGGAAGCATTTTGGTGAATTCAATCTGAAGCGCCGACTGGGCAAACAGCAATTTACTGATAAAGCCCGGGAACAAAGGCACACCTACCATGGAGAGGGAACCTACCAGGAATGCCGCTCCGGCAATTTTGTTGCGATAAGCCGCTCCGGTCAAATCCTCCATCCTGCGGCTTTCTCCGGAAGCATCGCACAAGCCCTCGGAAGCAATAAACAATAAAGACTTGGTAGCCGCATGGGATAAAATGTGGAATACACTTGCCGCAATGGCAAAGTTGGTCCCCATACCGATTCCCATATAAATGTAACCGATTTGTGCTACGGATGAGAAAGCAACCATACGCTTTACATCCTTCTGGCGAATCGCACTTAAGGAGCCGAAAATCATTCCCATAAGACCAAATACAAACAGAATATCAATGATTCGGGAATTCTTAAATACATCGAAGCCGATGACTCTGTAAATAATCTTAATCAACAAGAAAATGTAACCCTTGGAAACCAAGCTGGACAACACAGCCGAACTGGATACGGTGGAATAACCGTATGCGTTTGGCAACCAGGCATGGAACGGGAACAACGCGCTCTTAATGGAAAGACCGATACTCATCATAACGATACAGCATAAAAGCGGTATCTGGTATTGATTGTTGGCAACCAGGACTGCTACCTGCTCCTTGATATTACTCATAAGCAGATGTCCGGTCAGGTCATACAATACGCAAAGTCCCAAAAGCAATAGGCCGGAACCCAACAAACTCATAATCATATATCTTACCGCTGCCTCAATGGCATGTCCGGTCTGTCGAATCATAATCAAACCGCAGGCAGCAATGGTATTAATCTCTACGAATACGTATGCGGTAAATAAGTCGTTGGTATAAATCAAAGCCAAAAGGGAAGAAAGCAATAAATCCATCAGGATAAAATACAGTCCCTGTTTCTCTTCTGCCACATCGGCCTCCAGCTTTTTACTTCCACCGATGACAGACAACAGCATAATGATGCAGAAAAACAACGCCATACCTGCTTCCAGCACACCTGCACGAATTTCATTGCCCCAGGGTGCAGGGAAATGGCCCATCATAAAGGTGTAGCTTTCACCGGTACCAAACAGGTATACCAGCAAAATCGCGGACAAAATACCGATTACCACAATTACAACAGTGTTTAACCACTTGGCCGCCTTCTTCGGTAAAATAGAGGTGATGATTGCCGAAAACATGGAAATCATGATGGAGAAGAACGGTAAATTTTTTAAGAAATCCATTACATTCCCTCCTCCTTTTTCAAGCGCATGGAGATTTCATCCAAATCCAGGGTATGATATTTCTTGTACAGGCGTACCGTAAGAGCCAGCATCAGGGCAGATACAGATACGCTGACAACGATTCCGGTAAGTACCAGACCGCTGGGAATCGGATTAATATATGCCTCCACCGACTGGACGCCGTCCACTACAATGGGCACTCCTCTTCCGGTAATATAACCTTTTTCTGCCAGGAACAAATACACCGCGCAGTCCATAATATTCAAACCGATAATTTTCTTAATTAAATTCTTATGCAAAAGCAGGTTGGCCGCACCGATTGCAAACAAAATCATGGCAACGGCTTCCCCGTAGTTTACCAATAAATTTCCCATCTAAAAGTCCCCCTTACGAAACATGACATAAAAGGTATACATGGTACAGGCAACCACCAGACCAACGCAGATATTTAATATCAAAATCAATCCGCTGGACAAAATCGCTCCCGGGGTACCAAGGGGAATATGACTCTCCAAATGGTTTGCACCGGTAAAGAAAGAATAACTCTTTGCCAGACAGTAGGTGGTCAATGCACCGAAGCTGACATATTTATAGGTCTTCTCGGTAAACATCTTCTCGGTTTTCTCAAAGCCAAAGGCACTCAGATACAAAATCAGTCCGGCACCTACAATCGCACCACCGGAGAAACCACCACCGGGAGACAGATGACCGTTTAGGATAACATATACACCAAACAAAATAATAATCGGAACCAGAATGCTTGCGCATGCCTGCAGAATGGGATCGTCCTGTGGCTCATACATCCGGTCATCCTCTTCCTCCAGCCCGTTCTCCCGGTCCTCTTTCCGCTTCTTCTCTACCTTCTTCTTGCGTACATGAAGCAGAATCAAAACGGTAGTAGTCGCAGTAAACAGAACATTGGATTCTCCAAAGGTATCGAAGGCACGATAGTCCAAAATCATACCGGTTACAATGTTGACCGCACCGGTTTCCTGTAATCCATTCTCAATGTAACGGGCAGGCACTTCGTTATTCACAGCCTTGTCCGCTTCCCCGGTAGGAGGCAAATAGGCAACCATATACAGCAGAACGCCCGCCAAAATAATACAGAACAAAACCGCACTGATTGCATATACCCGACGAAACAATCGAAGCAAAGGATTCTGCTCCACATCATAGACCTTCTCCTGGAGCTCCAGTTTTTCCTGCATACGTTCCTGCGAAATCTCTTCCGAATAGACAGGCTCCTTCTGGGGTTTCATTTCTACCTCCCCTACATAAGGATCCTTGGAACCGGACAACCAGCGCCAGAAACGGAAGGATTTCGTCTTTTGATATTCTTCTACAGATTTCTTTCGACTCATTCCAAACCTTCCTCCTTTTCTGTCTGCTTCTTATTCTCCTGTACTACCTCAATGGCATGAATCTTCTTTAAGGTAGCAAAGAAAAGGATACTGGTAACGCCCGCACCGACAGCCGCTTCGGTAATGGCCAGGTCGGGAGATTCCAGACAAATCCAAATCATGGACATAATCAAAGAAAAGGACATGTATACCAAGACAGAGTTTAAAAGACTTTTGGTAAAGCTGACAGCCACTGCGCAAATCAATAAAAAGATCAGCAGAATTATTTGCAATGTATTCATTCTTTTTCCTCCTCCATGTCTTTTTTGTACTCCTCAAAGTTTTTGTAAACCTTGCAGTGCTCATCGATATTTTCGTTGGTAACCACCTCCAGCTTGGCAAGCATATGGGATGCCACGGGAGAAGCATTCCAAAGGAAAATAATCACCAGTGCCATCTTCACGGTAGTCAGATTCCAACCGCATATAATCATAAGTCCCAAAATACAGGCAGACAATCCCAGGGTATCACCCATTGCCGCCGCATGCATTCTGTTCAGCGCATACTTATAACGAAATACTCCGTAGGTCTCAATCAGAAAAATTGCGGTGCCGATGAGAAGAAAAATGCCTCCGATTAAAAATTGAATCAACTCAAGAATTTCCATTGTCCTTCTCCTTTCCCTGCTGCTGTCGCTTCTCTTCGTAAATTCCGATGTACACCTTGGAAATTACTACCACTGCCAGGAAGCTGACCATCGCATAAATCAAGCTGATATCCACCAAATAGTTTTCACCCAAAAGCTGGGACAAGATCACAATCATTACGATGGTAATGGAACCCATCATATTTACCGCTACAATACGGTCTGCTATACGCGGTCCTCGAATGGCACGAAGGAGAAGCGCCAGCAGAAACAGTGCCATAATAATCAAAAGAGCCGTAAAAAAGATTTCCTTCATCGCCTACTCCATCCTTTCCAAACGTTTTAACAGTTTCACGAAAACAGAATCATCAATGCCCTCTGCGAAGCTCTTATCCAAACAATGCACCACATATTCATTTCCCTCCAAGGATACGGTAATGGTACCCGGAGTCAATGTAATGGAATTCGCCAGCAGAACTCTCGCCGCATTGGTCTTTAAATCCACGCGGAATCGCACGATAGCGGGCTCCGCTTCATAGCGGGCGGTAAAAATCATTTTTACCACTGCCCCGTTAGCCTTTAATATTTCCAGAAGCAGAACTGCCAGATACTGCAAAATCTGTCCCAGCTTCTTGATCAGCAACTTGTCGTAGGCCGGTTTATAAGATAGGAATTTGCAGATAAATCCGTACATCACTGCCGCAAATACCAGTCCGAAGAAAAAAATCTCCCAGGTAAACTGCCCGTTAAACACAATCCAAATCAATAAAAATACAACAAACATAGATTTACTCCTTTTTTCGTTCGTTTATTCCAAAAAAAATTATAATCATTTCCACTGTAAAATCAAGGTTATTTCCCACAAGAATTGACAAAAAAGCTAATAAAACAACAGCATTTTGCAATAAGGAGGAATCAAATGCCTGCTTTGCAGGCGC
>DCGY01000014.1:0-6209 GCA_002314715.1 Lachnospiraceae bacterium UBA1766
AATTTTCGAAATATTTCTAAAAAATCATATTGACAAAATACAATTCGCTTTGTATACTATATCAGTGTGCTACCGCATGGAATCTCTATGCGTTGGCGAAAAGAATACATAGGAGCCTATATGTTGCTGAATTTATCGGATGTACTTACAACAGAGGGTAAAGTAGAGCAGAAGGAAGCAGAAATCGAAATGAGCTGTTTCAAAAGTAAGATGGGAGATTTCCGAGTTATCAAGAAGTCTTCAGCAGTCTTTACTTTAACCAATATGGGGCAGGGAAAAGCCATCCTAAACGGAAAAGCAAACCTATCGTTTCAGGCAATCTGTGACAGATGTTTGGAGGATGTGGAAGTACCTATGGAGCTTCGCTTTGAGCGAATCTTTGTAGCGCCTGACCATGAGGAAGCAGAAGAAATCGATACAAGTGCTTTTATGGAAGGCTATCAGCTGGATGTAGAGATGCTTATGTATCATGAGATTTTAGAAAACTGGCCTGTTAAGATTCTTTGTAAAGAGGATTGCAAGGGTGTTTGCCCGGTATGCGGAAAGAATCTGAACCAAGGAGAATGTGGTTGCGATAGATTCGTCCCGGATCCTCGAATGGCAGTAATAAAAGACATTTTTGAGCGCAATAAGGAGGTGTAAATATGTCTATTTGTCCTAAGAATAAATCTTCCAAAGGTAGAAGAGATAAGAGAAGAGCAAACTGGAAGATGAGTGCTCCCACATTAGTTAAGTGTAGCAAATGTGGCGCTCTTATGATGCCTCACAGAGTTTGCAAGGCTTGCGGTTCTTATAACAAGAAGCAGGTTGTTGAAGCTTAATTAAGATGATGAAAAGGCGGCTTTCCCGTAAGGGAAGGCCTTTTTTCGTTTTCGGATTTTTTTGAACGGAATCCTTGCTATTTCCCCGTCATTTTAGTATAGTTAAGAGTGGTGTAGAATACAAACCGGAGAAAGAGGTATGATATGGCGGAATTTGTGAATGTAGCAGTTGATGCAATGGGTGGAGACAATGCGCCTGCGGAAATCGTTAAGGGTGCGGTGGAAGCAGTCAATGCAGATAAAAGAGTAAAAGTATTTTTGGTAGGTCGTCAGGATGTGGTGAATGAACAGCTGGCGAATTATACCTATGATAAGGATCAAATAGAGGTGATTCATGCGGAGGAAGTGATTGAAACCGCAGAGCCTCCGGTAATGGCGATTCGAAAGAAAAAAGATTCCTCTATTGTAAAATGCATGAATCTGATTAAAGAAGGCCATTGCGATGCTATGGTTTCAGCCGGCAGTACCGGTGCTGTATTGGTAGGTGGTCAGGTGATTGTAGGTCGTCTGAAGGGTGTTGAGAGACCGCCTTTGGCACCGCTTATTCCCACGGAAAAGGGTGTTAGCCTTTTGATTGATTGTGGCGCAAATGTGGATGCAAGACCGTCCCACCTTTTGCAGTTTGCAAAGATGGGTAGCGTATACATGGAAAATGTAATGGGGATCAAGAATCCTAAAGTAGGTATTGTGAATATCGGTGCCGAAGAAGAGAAAGGAAATGCCTTGGTTAAGGAGACCTTCCCTCTACTGAAAAATTGCCCTGAGATTAATTTCGTGGGCAGTGTGGAGGCGCGTGATATCCCTGCCGGAAATGTGGATGTAGTGGTTTGTGAGGCCTTTGTGGGTAATGTGGTATTGAAGATGTATGAGGGCGTTGGAGCCAGCCTGATAAAGAAGGTGAAAGAAGGCATGATGAGTTCTCTGCGCAGTAAAATCGGTGCATTACTGGTGAAGCCTGCTTTGAAGACCACATTGAAGAGCTTTAATACGGAAGAATATGGTGGTGCACCCCTTCTTGGTCTGAAGGGTCTGGTGGTAAAGACCCATGGAAGCAGTAAAGCTATTGAAGTGAAGAATTCTATCTTGCAGTGTATTTTGTTTAAAGAACAAAAAATCAATGATAAAATTCGGGAAAAGCTGATTCTGGAGGAGCAACCGACAGAGGAATAATTCTTTGGAAAGTGCTTTATGAAATAAAATCGGATTGTGAGTGGCAAAACAATGGAGTTTGATATACTTAAGAAAATAATTGCGGAAGTTTTGAATTTGGATCCTGATGAGATTACCTATGACACGGATTTTGTCAAAGATTTGGGGGCAGATTCTCTGGATGTTTTTCAAATTTTATTGGAAATCGAAGAAGCCTTTGATATCGAAATTTCCGAAGAAAAAATTGAACAGATTACAACAGTGGGAGAAGCGGTGAATCTGATCAAAGGAGAATTGGAATGATTTCGAAATTGGAAAAGCGCATAGGATATGTATTTCAAAACAAAGCATTGATTCAACAGGCTTTGGTTCACAGCTCCTATGCCAATGAACGTAAAATCAATAAATTGGAAGACTATGAACGAATCGAGTTTTTGGGAGATGCGGTGCTGGAACTGGTTTCCAGTGATTTTCTGTATAAGGAACATCCCAAAATGCCGGAGGGTCAGCTGACCAAGAATCGATCTTCCATGGTGTGCGAGCCTTCTTTGGCCTTTTGTGCCAGAGCCTTTGGCTTAGAGCAGTTTATCTATCTGGGAAAAGGTGAGGAGGCCTGCGGAGGACGAAAGAAAGACAGCATTGTGTCGGATGTTTTGGAAGCGGTCATCGGAGCCATCTATCTGGATGGTGGATTTGAGCCGGCCAAGGCGTTCATTCATCGTTTTGTGTTAAATGATTTGGACAAGAAAAAGTTGTTTTACGACAGTAAGAGTACCTTACAGGAACTGGTACAGTCCACCCATATGGGCGTAATTACCTATCAGGTGCTGGATATCACCGGACCGGAACACAACCAGGATTTTTATGTGGAAGTGCGTGTGGATGATAAGGCGCTTGGTGCTGCACACGGACATTCCAAAAAGGCGGCGGAACAAAAGGCTGCCTATGAAGCACTACTAAGATTAAGGGGTTAAAAAATGTATTTAAAAAGCATTGAGGTACAAGGCTTTAAGTCCTTTGCCAATAAAATTGTTTTTCAATTTCATAATGGAATTACCGGTATCGTAGGACCAAACGGTAGTGGTAAGAGTAACGTAGCGGATGCGGTTCGTTGGGTTTTGGGTGAACAGCGTATTAAACAGCTGCGTGGCGCCAGCATGCAGGATGTCATTTTCTCGGGCACAGAAACCAGAAAGCCCTTAAGCTATGCCTATGTGGCAATTACCTTGGATAATTCGGATCATCAGTTGGCAATTGATTATGAAGAAGTAACGGTTGCCAGAAGAATTTACCGTTCCGGAGAAAGTGAATATCTGATTAACGGCACTGCCTGCAGACTTCGTGATGTAAATGAGCTTTTCTATGATACCGGTATCGGTAAAGAAGGCTATTCTATTATCGGACAGGGTCAGATTGATAAAATCCTAAGCGGAAAGCCGGAAGAACGCCGTGAGTTATTTGATGAGGCGGCAGGTATCGTAAAGTTTAAACGTCGTAAGGTGGCGGCACAGGCGAAATTGGAAAATGAGAAGCAGAATCTGATTCGTGTTTCCGATATTTTGTCTGAACTGGAGAAGCAGACCGGCCCGTTGGAAAAACAGTCCGAAGTGGCTAAGGTATATCTGAAAAAGAAGGAAAGTCTGAAGACCCTTGATATTAATGTGTTCTTGTTGGAAAATAATCGTCTTCGTGATCAATTGGAGGAACTGCAGAAAAAGCTTTCTGTGGCGGATTCCGAACTTCGTGAGACCGGAGAAAAGCATGAGAATATCAAGGTGGAATACGAGAAGATTCAGGAAGAAATCGAAAGACTGGATGCTGCCATTGAGGAGGCCCGCAGCAGCTTATCCGATACCGGATTGCTTCGAGGAAAATTAGAGGGTGAAATCAATGTCTTAAAGGAGCAGATTAATTCTGCTAAGGGGAATGAAGGGCATTTAAATCATCGAAAAGAAACCCTTTCTTCCGAAATTGCTGCAAAGAATCAGGATAAAGAAAAACTTTTGGCTGAGAAGAATGAAACCGAGGAAGAAGCCCGCAAACTGGAAGAGGCCGCAGGGGAAGTTCGCAAGCAGTTAGAAGAAATTCAAAAGAAAATCGAAGACTTAAACAGCCGAATTGAAGGCGGTAAGAATATCATCATTGGGGAATTGAATCAACGGGCTACCATCAAATCCAAGATTGGCCGATTCGATACCATGATGGAGCAGGTGAATATTCGTAAGGCGGAGCTGAATTCCAAATTACTTCGTGCTAAGTCCGACGAGGCAGCACGTGAGGAAGCGGTAAAGAAATTGGAAGACGAATTCCAAAAGATTACCGATGAGATTCGCGTGATGAATGAAAATAGTGCCGGAATGGAGCTGGAACTTGGTAATATCCGTGAAGAATTAACCAAGAAGGATGGCATGCTTCGGGAGACGCAGACCAGGTATCATCAGGAAAAGTCCAAGCTGGAAGCACTGGCTAACCTGACCGAGCGCTATGAAGGTTACGGCGGTTCGGTTAAGAAGGTAATGGAACAAAAAGACCGTGAAAAGGGCATTATCGGTGTCGTGGCGGATATTATCAAAGTCGACAAGAAATACGAAACAGCCATAGAAATTGCCCTTGGCGGCAATATTCAAAATATTGTAACCGATGATGAGGATACAGCGAAAAAAATGATCACGTTCTTAAAGCTGAATAAGTTGGGACGTGCTACTTTCCTGCCTCTTACCAGTATTACCAATCCCCAGGAATTCAAGAATCCGGAAGCTCTAAAGGAGCCCGGAGTTTTGGGTATGGCGGATGAACTGGTGCATATTGCCCCGGAATATAAAAATGTGGCAAAGGCCATGCTGGGACGTATCGTGGTGGTGGATCATATCGATCATGCGGTAAAGATTGCCCGTAAATTTGATTACGGTGTTCGTATGGTTACTCTGGAGGGTGAGCTTTTGGTACCTGGCGGTGCCATCAGTGGTGGTGCCTTTAAGAATAACAGCAATTTGCTGGGCCGTCGCCGGGAACTGGATGACCTGGAAAAGAAGATCAAAGAATTACAAGGCCAAATGGACAGCATCAACCGAGAGATTGATGAGACCAAGAGTCGCAGAAATAAGCTTCGCATGGATTTGGAACAGCTAAAATCCGATATCCAGCGCAAGTCTCTGGAGCAGAATACTGCCCGTATGACCATTTCCCAAACCAAGGAACGTATGGAAGAAGAAGTGGAGAGTGTACAGTCTCTTCGAGTGGAAGAACAGGAACTGGAATCCAAGGTTATCGATATTATGAATGGCAAAGAGTCTGCGGCAAAAGAACTTGCAGACAGCGAAAACCTGGAGAAGTCTACCCAGGAGGAAATCCTGAATGCACAGCGCGCATTGCTGGATTTACGACAGGAAGAAACCGATGCCTCTGATCATACCGGAGAATGGGACCTGAAGCTGGAACGTATGCGCCAGATCCTTGGCTTCAAACAGGATAATGTGGACCGTATTGAGGGAGAAATTGCCCGCTCTCAAAAGGAGCTGGATGAAATCCTTCATGCTTTGCAGCATAATGATGAGGATATTCTCCGAAAGAATCAAAACATCGAAGAAATCGAAAAGACCATTGCGGCTTCTTATGACAAGCAGAACGAATCCGAACAGAAGTTAAAGGAAGACGTAGCACGTAAGGAAGAACTTTCCGGAAAACAGAAGAACTTCTTTAAGGTCCGGGAAGAATTGTCCGATCGCATGGGCGTATTGGATAAAGAGGTTTACCGTCTCACGGCCCAGAAGGAGAAACTGGAGGAAAGTATTGAATTCCATATTAATTACATGTGGGATGAATACGAGATTACTCTTAGCGATGCGGCAGGTCTTCGGGATGAAAATATGACGGATTTAAGCTCCATGAAAAAGGAGATTTATCAGTTAAAAGAAGAAATTAAGAAGCTGGGTCCTGTCAATGTAAATGCCATTGAGGATTATAAGAATCTCATGGAACGATATACCTTTATGAAAACTCAGCATGATGATTTGGTACAGGCGGAGAAGACTCTGGAAGAAATTATTACCGAACTGGATACTGCCATGCGGAAACAGTTTACGGAGAAATTCGCCGAAATCAGCAAGGAATTCGATAAGGTGTTTAAGGAACTGTTTGGCGGCGGTAAGGGTACCCTGGAGCTGATGGAAGATGAGGATATTCTGGAAGCCGGCATTCGTATTATTGCACAGCCCCCGGGAAAGAAGCTTCAGAATATGA
>DCGY01000014.1:6240-28445 GCA_002314715.1 Lachnospiraceae bacterium UBA1766
AGAATATGATGCAGCTTTCCGGTGGAGAAAAAGCATTATCGGCAATCAGCTTGCTGTTTGCAATTCAGAATCTGAAGCCCTCGCCCTTCTGCCTTTTGGATGAGATTGAGGCGGCACTGGATGATTCCAATGTAGGAAGATTTGCAAAGTATCTGCATAAGCTGACCAAGAACACCCAGTTCATTGTCATTACTCACAGACGTGGTACCATGGAGCAGGTGGACCGTTTGTATGGTATTACCATGCAGGAAAAGGGTGTCTCTGCACTGGTTAGTGTAAATTTGATTGATAAGGAACTGGATAATTAACAGAAACGAAAAGGAGCCTATGTATGTCAGAAGAAAAGAAAGGCTTTTTTGCCAGATTAATGGCAGGTTTGACCAAAACCAGAGAAAATATTGTAAGAGGAATTGATTCTCTTTTTAGCGGATTTACCGCAATCGATGAGGATTTCTACGAGGAATTGGAAGAGATTCTCATCATGGGAGATATTGGCGTCAATGCCACTACGGCCATTGTAGAACGTCTGAAACAGCAGGTAAAGGAAAAACATATTAAGGAACCCTCAGAGTGCAAACAGCTTTTGATTGACAGCATTAAGGAGCAGATGCACGTGGATGAGGCGGCTTATGACTTTGAAACCAAGCAGTCCATTATTATGGTGATTGGCGTAAATGGTGTGGGTAAAACCACTTCTGTGGGAAAACTTGCCGGCAAATTAAAGGATGAGGGCCGTAAGGTTCTGATTGCTGCGGCAGATACCTTCCGCGCGGCAGCCGGAGATCAGCTGGCAGAGTGGGCCAGAAGAGCAAATGTACCAATGGTGGGCGGCAACGAAGGAGCGGATCCTGCCAGCGTGGTATTTGATGCAGTGACTGCGGCGAAGGCCAGAGGTGTAGATGTATTATTGATTGATACGGCAGGAAGACTTCATAATAAGAAGAACCTGATGGAAGAACTTCGGAAAATGAATCGTATCATCGACCGGGAATACCCGGATGCTCATCGGGAGAACTTAATTGTGTTGGATGGAACCACCGGTCAAAATGCTTTGGTACAGGCCAGAGAATTCGGCGAGGTGGCAAACCTTACCGGCATTGTGCTGACTAAGATGGATGGAACTGCAAAGGGCGGTATTGCGGTAGCGATTCAGTCGGAATTACAGATTCCGGTGAAGTATATCGGCGTGGGCGAAACTATTGATGATTTGCAGAAGTTTGATGCGGATGAGTTTGTAAATGCACTGTTTGAAATCCGCCAGGAAGATCGTATGGATGAGGAGCCGGAAGAGGCACAGTCCGATGCGTCCGAGGAAGAATAAAAGCAGGCAGTTTTTGGAGGCATAAGTTATGGAAGAAATGTTGACATTGGAGAAATTCGAAGAAGCCAGTGAAGTGGTTGGCAAGGTAACCCTTGAAACCAAACTGGTATATAGTAATTATTTGAGCGCGCAGACCGGCAACCGTGTTTATTTAAAACCGGAGAATATGCAGTTTACCGGCGCATATAAATTAAGAGGAGCTTATTACAAAATGAGCACCTTAACCGAAGAAGAGAGAGCCAAAGGCCTGATTACCGCATCTGCAGGAAATCATGCCCAGGGTGTGGCTTATGCGGCCAAAAGTTACGGCGCAAAGGCTACCATTGTAATGCCTACCACCACCCCTTTGATGAAGGTGAATCGTACCAAGAGCTATGGGGCGGATGTAATTCTTTACGGGGACGTGTATGATGAGGCCTGCAAAAAGGCTTTGGAGCTGGCAGAAGAGCATGGATATACCTTTATTCATCCCTTTGATGATTTGACGGTAGCCACCGGTCAGGGCACCATTGCCATGGAAATTGTGAAGGAATTGCCCCTGGTGGATTACATCCTGGTACCCATCGGCGGAGGCGGACTGGCAACAGGCGTATCCACCCTTGCCAAGCTTTTGAATCCTAAGATTAAAGTCATCGGAGTGGAACCTGCCGGCGCAAATTGTATGCAGGAATCCATAAAGGCAGATCATGTAGTAACCTTACCCAAGGTAAACACCATTGCGGACGGTACTGCGGTAAAAACTCCGGGAAGTAAATTGTTCCCTTATTTAAAAGAAAATCTGGACGATATTATTACCGTAGAAGATGAGGAACTGGTGGTTGCTTTCCTGGATATGGTGGAAAACCATAAGATGGTAGTGGAAAACTCCGGCCTCCTTACGGTAGCGGCTTTGAAACACCTTGGGGTGAAGGATAAGCGTATCGTTTCTATCTTAAGCGGCGGTAACATGGATGTAATTACCATGTCCAGCGTGGTACAGCAGGGCTTGATTATGCGAGATCGAATCTTTACTGTATCGGTTTTATTGCCTGATAAGCCGGGTGAACTTTCCAGAGTTTCCTCTGTCATTGCCAAGGAAAACGGAAACGTCATTAAGCTGGAGCATAACCAGTTTGTGTCTATTAACCGAAATGCGGCAGTGGAACTTCGCATTACCCTGGAAGCATTTGGCACAGAACACAAAAAACAGATTATGGATTCCCTGGAAAAAGAGGGATATCAGCCCAAATTAGTCCGTACCAACATCTAATTGTGAACAGACTATGTCTAATTCGTCCAAAAAAAAAGACGATTTTGTACAGCTTTCACAAAAATACAATTGCTATATTGCAAATAATAGATAAAAAGTATATACTAATTGTAAACAAATAATATAGAGAAAATGTCTTTATGGAGTAGCTAATCTATGTATGCACCTCGATATTCCCGTAAGAAAAGATTAGGTGAGATTCTGGTTGATGCCGGAATGATTACACCGGATTTGATTGATGACGCTCTTGCAGAGCAGAAAAAACGTAATAATGGACAGAAATTCGGTGATATTCTTATGGATATGGGACTTATTACCGATGGTCAGATTGTAACGGCTCTTTGTAGTCAGCTGGGATATGCGGAAGTAAATTTGGCTACCTTCCAGATTGAAGAAGATATTTTGAAACTGGTAGAAGAGCCTGTCCTTCGTAAGCACAATCTGCTTCCTTTCGGCTTTAGCCCCAAGAATGCAAACTTGCTTATGGTTGCCATGTCCGATCCTTTGGATATTCGAGCAGTCGACGACGTAACTTTGGTTTCCGGATATCAGCTGGAAATTCATGTTACCACCAAGGATGATATCTCCAATGCCATTGAACGTTATTACGGTAACGCTGCTGCAAACCGTATGGCAGAGCAGTTTACCAAGGAGTTGGAGGATGCGGCAAAGAACCGTGCCGCAGCGGAAGAAGGTGGCGCAGAGGATGCCCTTTCCGATGCTCCTATCGTTAAGTTAGTTAATCAGATTATTGAAACGGCAGTTCGTAAGAGAACTTCCGATATTCATATTGAACCCATGGAGAACAGTCTTCGTATTCGATACAGAGTCGACGGTGTGCTCCAGCAGGAAATGATGCAGGATATTTCCATTCATGCTGCAATGATTTCCCGTATTAAGATTATTTCCGGATTGGATATTTCCGAGAAGAGAAAACCGCAGGACGGTCGTGCTACCTTGTTTGTCGACCGTATGGAATATGATATCCGTGTATCCTTACTTCCTACCGTATATGGTGAGAAGGTCGTAATGCGACTTACTCAGAAGAAGGGACTTACCCGTGACAAGAAGGAATTAGGTTTCCCTCCGGCAGAACTTGAGAAGTTCGACAAGATTCTGAGTCACCCTAATGGAATTATTCTGGTAACCGGACCTACCGGTTCCGGTAAATCAACTACCCTTTACACCGCTCTTAGCGAGTTGAATGTAGAAGGCGTAAATATTATTACTGTAGAAGACCCTGTCGAGGCAAATATTCAGGGTATCAACCAGGTACAGACAAATGAGAAGGCCGGACTTACTTTCTCCAGCGCACTTCGTTCTATTTTGCGTCAGGACCCGGATATCATTATGATCGGAGAAATTCGAGACCAGGAGACAGCAAGTATTGCGGTTAAAGCGGCTATTACCGGTCACTTGGTTGTATCTACCTTGCATACTAACTCTGCTGCAAGTACCATTACCCGTTTGGAAGATATGGGTATCGAGAATTACCTGATTGGTGACTCTGTAGTAGGCGTTATCGCTCAGCGACTTGTACGCAGACTTTGTCCGAAGTGTAATGTAGAAGTAGAAGCGAATGAAATTGAAAAACAGGTATTGGGTATTAATGATCCTTTGCGCAGCGTGAAGATTCGCAAGCCCAGCGGTGAGATGTGTATGCACTGCGGCGGTAGCGGTTATCGCGGACGAATCGGTGTATATGAGATTATGCCGGTTGGCTTTGAATTAAAGACATTAATCAGTACCGGTGCCCGAGCAGATGAAATCGAGGCACAGGCATTGAAAGAAGGTATGAAGACTCTGCGTATGGGTGCTGCGGAATATGCACTGCAGGGTATCACCACCGTAGAAGAAGTAAAGCGTATTACATTCGCTGAATAATAGACTGGGGAGTCTGTGGAAAGAGGTTACAAATGGAATTATCGATAAAAGCAATTGTAGTAATGGCGAAGGAGAAAGGCGCATCCGACGTACACTTGACTGTAGGTGTAAAACCTACCGTACGTATTCGTGGTGGCTTGGTTCCTTTGGACGATTTTGATGTATTGACACCGCCCACTGCTAAGGTATTGATTGAGTCAATGCTGAGTGCAGTAAATCAGGAAATATTTAATGAGAAGGGTGAAGCGGACTTCGCTTATTCCATTCCGGAAGTTGGACGTTTCCGTGTAAACGCATTCCATCAGAGAGGTTCATGCGCAGCGGTTATCCGTATCGTAAATACCGTAATTCCTGATTCTGCAGGACTTGGTATTCCTCAGAGCGTTGTAGATTTGACCAACAAGAAGAGAGGTTTGGTACTGGTTACAGGACCTACCGGTTCCGGTAAGTCGACCACCTTGGCTTCCTTGATTGATATTATTAACCATAAGAAGGATTCCCATATTATTACCTTGGAGGATCCTATCGAGTACTTGCATAACCATGCAAAAGCAGTTGTAAACCAGAGAGAAATCGGTTTGGATACCTTGTCTTATGCAAATGCACTTCGTGCAGCTCTCCGTGAAGATCCGGATATCATTCTGGTAGGAGAAATGCGTGACCTGGATACCATTGCTACAGCCATTACTGCAGCAGAAACAGGTCACTTGGTATTCTCAACCTTACATACCATTGGTGCGGCGCCTACCATCGATCGTATCATCGACGTATTCCCGCCTCATCAGCAGACCCAGATTCGTGTACAGTTAGCATCTGTATTGGAAGCAGTTATTTCTCAGCAGTTGTTACCTACTGCAGATCGTCGCGGCCGTGTAGCTGCCTTCGAAGTAATGCATGGTACCATTGCAGTTAAGAACCTGATTCGTGAAGGTAAGACCCATCAGATTGAATCCATTATGCAGACCAGTAAGAAATTCGGTATGCAGACCATGGATGATGCATTGCTTGATCTTTATATGAAGCATAAGATTGATGGTGCTCATGCACTGGAGTTTGCACAGAACCAGGAAGAAATGGAAAAGAAGTTATACTAAAAATGCTCTTTAAGGGGATAGAAAAATGGCAGTATTTAAGTATGAAGTAATGCAGGGTGATGGTAAGAAGAGAAAAGGTACCATCGAAGCCACAAATCGTGATGCTGCGGCAGAAGAACTCAAAAAAGGCGGAGATTATGTCCTCACCTTGGTAGATGCCGGAGCACTCGGGAAAGATGTTAGCATTAGTATCGGCAAGAAAGTAAAACCCAAGGAACTGGCAGTGTTCTGTAAACAGTTCAAGAGTATTATGGCAGCCGGTGTAACCATTATCGAAGCGTTGCAGATGCTTGCGGAACAGACAGAAAATAAAGCTTTTAAAGCCGCAATTGAAGATGTACATGATCGTGTACAGCGAGGCGAAACCTTGGCAGGTGCTATGAGCAACCATCCTAAGATTTTCCCGGAAATGATGATTCAGATGATGAATGCCGGTGAAGCATCCGGTAGTTTGGAAATCGCTTTTGAACGTCTTTCCGTACAGTTTGAAAAGGATGCACACTTAAAGGCAGTTATCGCCAAGTCTATGGTATACCCGATTATTTTGATTTGCGTAATTATCGGCGTCGTAGCGATCATGATGATTAAGATTGTACCTAGCTTTACTTCAACCTTTGATGAATTGGGTGCAGATTTACCGGCCATTACCAAGATTGTAATGGGCGTCAGTGATTTCATGGTAAATACTTGGTATATCTTTATTATTGTGATTGCGGTTGTTGTGTTCCTGGCAAAAGAGTTTAAGAAGACACCTGCCGGAGCGTTATTCTTCGGCAAGTTGATGCTACATTTACCGTTATTTGGTAATTTGACAGTAAAATCCGCTTCTGCACAGTTTACCAGAACCTTAAGTACCATGTTAGCTTCCGGTATTACACTTGTAGATGCTATTGAAATTATTTCCAAGATTATGAGCAATGAAGTGGTGAAGCAGGTAATGCAGAAAGCTCAGAAGGACGTTATGCAAGGTGTTGCCTTCTCCATACCGATTGCGGACAGCGGAGTATTCCCTCCTATGGTTCACCATATGGTGAAGATTGGTGAGGAAACCGGTAATATGGAGGAAATGCTGGACACTATCGCAGAGTACTATGACAGTGAAGTAGAAATGGCTACGGAAGCTTTGGTAGCTGCGATGGAGCCGTTAATCATTATCGCGATGGCTGGTATTGTAGTACCGATTATCCTGGCAATTATGCTTCCTATGCTTGGCATGCAGAATGCAATTGATGGTCAGACCTAAATAGAATATAGGTTATTAACCTACGCCATGGTAGGTTTATAATAAATAAATCAAATTTATTTATCCAAGGAGGAAAAAATATTATGAAGCAGTTAAAAGAGAACAAAGGTTTCTCCCTCGTAGAGTTAATCATCGTAATCGCAATTATGGCAATTCTTGTAGGTGTAGTTGGTACCCAGGTGGTTCCTTATTTGAACAGATCTAAGGTTGCTAAGGACCTTCAGCTTATCAGTGCTTACAATACTGCTGCTGTATCAGCATTTTCTATGAATGCAGATAAGATGCCTGCAACTGGAACCCTTTCTTTCACTATGTTCCAGGCTAGTTCCGTTTCTGATCCTGATGAGAAGGCAGCTTGCCAGCTTATTGAGGATACTGTAAAAGAATTAGTTGGCGATGCAGATCTTAATGCATTGAAAGCTAAAATGACTTCTGACCAGAAATCCGTTATTAGCGGTGTGAAGTTCACTTTCAAGATTAGTTCTCGTACAGTTGAGACTGAGGCTCTTACAGCACCTAAGCTTGGAAAAATTGAGTCATACTTATAATTTTTTCACTTTAATGAAGCTTTCTATATTTAGAATTGCATCCGTGTCATGGCAACGGATGCAGTTCTAATATTTAATAAGAGGATAAAAGGTAATGCAAATTAAATTTAAAAACAAAGGTTTTTCACTTGTTGAATTGATTATTACAATTGCTGTTATGGCAGCGTTGGTTGGAATTGTTGGAACGCAAGTGGTTCCTTATTTGAATAGGGCAAAAGTTGCGAAAGATCTTAAGTATTTAAATGCATATAGCACGGCAGCTGTATCAGCATTCTCTATGAATGCGGATGCAATGCCTCAATCAGGAACGATGACAGTTAATATGTGGTCAGAGACGGAAGACGAGTCGGATGAATTAAAACATGCTCAATTTTTGATCCAGGAAACAGTAAAAGAATTGGTTGGAAATGATACACTATCGGATTTAAAAGAAAAGATGACATCCGATCAGAAGGATATTATCACAGGTATTCGCTTCACCTTTGTTATTAGTACCAGAAAAATCAGCGCGGAAGCATTGGTCTCGGATGTAAGCAAAAATAAATTAAAGGTTGTGGAATCTTATTTATAAAGAGTGAATGTATGCTCTTTGACAAGTATAGAATTTTCTGTTTTTGTCAAAGAGTATACCCTTGCAAGGATATATTTATTATGGGAAAGATAAAAGGAGAATTGAAATGGCAAAAAAAATACTAAGTATTGAGATTGGGGTATGGTGGTCAAAAGTTCTGGTAATGGATGACTCCAAGAAGAATTCCAATATTTATGATGCGTTTTATTTTAATACCCCGGATCATTCTGTAGAGGATGGTTTTATTCGCGATAAGGAAGTTTTTGCCTCTGCTTTAAAGACAGAGTTCGCAAAACATCACATTGTGGAGAAAAATGTGGTTTTCTCTATTAACTCATCCAAGTTGGTAACCCGTGAGGTTTCTATTCCCTTTGTAAAGGATAATCAGATAGCTGGTATCGTAGAACTTCAGGCGAAGGAATTCTTTCCCATGAGCCTGGCAAATTATACGGTATCTTTTAAAAAGTTGGATACTTATGTTTCGGAAGAAGGCAAGTTTATCAAATTATTACTGGTAGCCGTACCGGATAATATTTTGGAAAACTATATGGCTTTTGCAGAATTAATGGATTTGGATATCCGTAGCTTTGAGTATATGGGTAATTCTGCAGTTCAGCTGATTTGCCAGAATTTCATGTATAATTCCGTAGTCGTACAGTTGGAAGAGAATACGACCATTGTATCCATGATTTCGGATAAACAACTGGTGTTCCAGCGTGTAACTCCTTATGGCTTCGTAAATGCATTAACTGCTGTCTTGGACAATCAAGTATTGGGTGTGGATGATGATCGTACTGCATTTGAATTCTTGGAGAATCATGATGTAGTACATGTACGTGCCAAGGTAAATGAGTTTGTAGAAACCTCCGGTATTGCTGATACTACATTACTTCAGGAAAAATTGGATTCTGCATTTGATGATGTAAAAGACACCTATATGTACTATACACGTATTGTATCTACTGCGTTGGAATATTTCCAGAACCAGATGAAGGGTGAGTTCCGTGGCCGTATCCATGTGATTGGTGATGGTGCTCGTTTTGCCGGTATCCGTAAACTCTTCGATGACAGTTTTCCTTTGGAGGCAGAAAAAACCGATTATTCTGAGGGATTACATTTCCATAAGGATATTGTATTAAGGGATCTTCCTCGTAATTATGGTGTGGGACTTATGGCGGTAGCTGGTGTGCTAATTGATCCAATCAATATCATGCCCAAGGCCATTAAAGAAAAAGCAGGTAAGTCCTCTGCACAGAAGAAGTATTTTGCGGTTATGTTTGTTGCAATTATTGCTAGTGTTGTTTTGGCAGGCGTAGGTTTAGTGAAGGAAATGAATGCCAATAAGCATAAAGAGGAATTGATTACACAACGGGATGGTATGCAATTTATCCGTCAGGTATATAACGAACATGATCAAGTGAAGAATCAGGCTTCTATTTATATTCAATTTGATGATTCTACAAAGTACATGGTAGAAGATATCACTGCCTTGATAGAGGAAATAGAACAGAAGGCGCCAAGCGATTTAGTTGTTACTTCAATCTCTTTTGCCGAAAGAAAAGTAACAATGAATGCGGAGAGTACTTCGAAATTGTCTGTAGCACAATTGATTATAAATTTAAAAGAGATTGATTATTTAGGCAATGTTTTAGTGCCTTCATTGGCTGTTTCTGCTTCTGAAAACGGAGAAGAATCATGGAAATATACAATTACGGCTGATTATGTTGCTACACAAGTGGTTGAAAGGGAGGCTGAATAAGATGAAAAAAAAGATATCTATTTCAGATTCAGAATTAAAGCTTATAGTAGTATTAGTTGTAATGGTATGTCTTGCTACGGCGTATTTTTTTGGATTTAATAAAGGGATGAATAATGCAAAAGAGATAGAAGAAGAATGTGTTGCTATTCAGTCGGAGATTGATTCATTGCAGGTCATGATTAATAATCGTGTAAATACTGAGAAAGAGACTGAGGCTTACAAAACAAGAATGAAAGAAGTTATAGAAAAATATCCGGTAGATATTCCAGAAGAAAAAGCTCTTTATCTTCTTCAAAAAATTCAAAATGAAACGGATATAGAAGTATTGTCTTTATCTTATCTTGGCTCAAATATGAAAGTAAATAATGGAAATGGAATTGCAGGTTATTATGATGAAGTAGCTATTGTTTTAAAGGCTGATTATGTGAGTTATAAAGCTTTTATGAGTTATGTTTCATCATATCCTGACCGTATGAATATTGATAATTCTAATATTTCATATGATACGGAAACAGGTGACATTAGCGGTTCTGCAACCATTCGTATGTACTATTTAACCGGTACCGGTAAGGAATATGAAGAAATACCTGATTTTGAAATCGAAAATGGTGTAAGCAATATTTTTGGCGGGGAAGCTATTACGAAGACTACCCTTGAATAAGAGGATGTTTCTATGACACGTTTGTGGAGTAAACTACAACAAAATAAAAACAAAGGTTTTTCCTTGGTGGAAGTAATCATTGCCATGACGATCCTGGCAGTGGTTGCGGTACCGCTTTTGAAGTATTTTTCGGATTCCCTGAAGTACAGTGCACAGATGGCGGTCAGACAAAAGGCTACCGCGTTGGCACAGCAGACTGTGGAAGACATTAAGATGGATACGAACCTTTGGGATACCATGTTAAAGGATTTGAATCCAAATCCTGCTCCTGCAGGTGGAGTGACATCTCTGACCTTAGGTGGAGATACCTATTCGATTGTTACAAACAATATTGATGCTACCACTGGAATAGGAGATATTACCTTGTCGAAATCAACCGGAAGCTATGATGTGGTGGTTAAGGTTGACACTGCCTTGGATATTAATGATGTTGACCATGCAGTTATTTATGGTATTGACGACCATGAGGATGTAATGGCGGTAGAACGTGACCAGATGACAGAAGCACTTATGTATTTTATGGCCATCAATAATATTTATGTAATGAATGTGGCTGCCAGTGATCCTACCATTACCTTTATGTCCGAGGATGATATCCTTGCAGCTATGACTCGTGAGATGATATTTGATATCAATTATGATCAGGCCCTGGATATCTTCACCATTCAGGGGTATTACAAATACACTGCGGATGGTTTGCAGGGTACCGGTTCTTCCGATGATTATATCAGTGGATATGTAATGGATGTTAAAACCAAGACGTTGACGAATATTTATGTCTTGTTTGATCGTATGCTGAAGGCAGATGGCACACCCAAGAAGGATGTGATGACCATTACCAAATCCGGGGATGTGTTCCCGGCAACTTCCGGAATTCCTACATTGGTACTGATTTGTCAGAATCTTCCTTCCGATAATAGCAACAGTACCTATGAGATGGAAATCGGTATGCCGACCGGATTTACTATGCCGGTTCGCAGTAATATATTGTCAACAGCTTCTCCGCAAACCGGTCAGTTAAAGTATTTGGGTGCAGGCAATATCGATACGAAGGGCTTGTCTGATACAAAGAAATCTATTCGTATCCTTGGAATGGAAGTATCCGTATTTAAGCAGAGCCATGCGGATACAGATACTGCTTATGCTGTGATGTCAACTACGAAAGGAGATTAACCATGAAATTTTTTGATTATTTAAAAAAAGAAAACCGTGGTGTTTCCCTGATTGCAGTTGTCGTAGCAATTTTCTTCGTAAGTACCATTGGTGTGATTGTTACACAAACAACCATTACCAATATTCGTATGAAAGAAATTGAGAAGGCTACTAAGGTGAATTTTTATTCTTCTGAGCAGGTTACGGATGAGTTAGGCGCCAAGTTGAATGATGTGGCTTCTACAGCCATGAAGGATGCTTATGTGGCTACCTTATCCAATTATCGTAATGTTATGGCTTATGGCAATAATATTCAGAAGGATTTTTCAGATCGTTATTTAAACCAATTAAAAACCTCATTAAGCTGCGTAGTGGAATATAAGGATGCTCCCAGTGATACAACCTATGAGACCGGTTATACAGATTTTGCAAACGTAAAGAATCTGATGACCAATGCGGATGGTAGTGATAGCCCCATGAAACAGTTTTTGGTTACCCCTACATCCAATAAGGTTTTTTATGAAGTGGACTATACCAATAGTTTAATGGTTTTAAAGGATTTAACGATTTCTTATACAGATACAAAAGGTTATAAGAGCGTAATCCATACTGATATTGTATTACATACACCCAAGCTGAATTTCTCCGGTACCAATATCGTAAAGGAATTTATGCGATACAGTGTGATTGCGGATAATCAGTTGAAGGTTTCTTCTCAAAATGTCAATATCGGTGGTAATGCTTATGCCGGTGAAGGCGGTATCGTATGTACCGGCTCCGGTGCGGCAAACTTTAGCGGAAATACAGTAGTTACCAGAGGTACCATCCAGGTACAAAATGGTGGTGATTTAACCGTTGGTGGAACCAATTCCAAGGTTTGGGCAGAAAATATCGAAAATACCGGTAGTGGTTCTGCTTCCAAGTTGGTATTAAATGGTAATATTTATGTTTCCGATGACTTGTCCTTAAACGGTACCAGTACCGTAAGCGGAAGCCCTTGTATCGTAGAAGTAAATGGTAATTACTATGGATACAACTTCCAGGATATGTATCGAGATTCTGATGCAGGTAAGGAGAACAAGGATGCTTCTTACAGCTCTGCAATCGTAATCAATGGTAAGAATAATAAGTTAAATTTGGAGAATGCAACCTATCTGTTGCTTTCCGGACGTACCTATATTTCCCGTACTGGCGGTACCGGAAATAATGATGTAGCATTAGGTGAATCCATTTCCGTACGTTCCAACCAGATGGCATATTTCGTACCTACCAGTTATGTAGATATTACCGGTACGAAGCCGTTTATTTCAGATACATTTCAGTTGGCGCAGTATTACGGCGTTGCAGAGAGTGCTATTACCGCTAATGTAAAGAAGAATGCTACCGGTTCAGAGTATTACGTAGCAACTTATAATTACGTCACTGCAGGTGGTGCAAGTGATGTGGTTTATTATTTGGATTTTGCTTCCGAACAGTGTGCTAATAATTTCTATGCTGCATATGCAGCCGCAAACAGTGGCAAGATTAACACCTATGCAAATAAGTATTTAACCAATGATGCGTTGATTTTAAGTCCTACCTTGTTGTATTCCTTGAAGGGTGATATTTTATCCCGTGCTTCAGCCGGAGCAGATTTTACTACAAGTAATGTTACGATTGGTGGAAGCTGGAATAAAGATAGCATCTATTGGAATTTCGCAAAGCGTATGGGTATTACCTATAAGTCTCTTCAGATGTATTTGGAGAGCTACAATAATTCTATTACAGTAGAGGACATTCGTTTCTGGGATGCCACAGGAAATAATATTGATAAGTCTTTGAACAATCTTTTTGATAACCTGATTGATCGTGATTCTTCCGATAGTAATGGAATTAATCTTGATGCAGATTTGGCAGCATTGCCGGCAGGTACCGAATCTATTATCGATGACAGCGATGTGAATAAGGTTATTGTGATTACAAAGTCTTCCAATTATACGGTTCCCGGTAGCTATAAGGGTGGTATCATTATTGCGACAGGTAATGTTCAGTTAAATAATAATTTCAATGGTATGATTATTTCAGCAGGAGATATTTCTTTTGCTACCAATGTAACTACTACCGCAGATGAAATGATGGTTTCTCAGATGTTTACCGCGGATATGGCATTGGATACACCTTTATTTAGCAAGTACTTCAAGAATTCCAATACCTTTAGCGAGAGCGTAATTGGTGATGTTCGAGTAGATGATTTCCTTACCTATGACAATTGGTCTAAGACAGAGGATTAATGCTATGGTAGAAAAGATAATTCGATTTGTACAAAAAAAGAACAAAACAGTTCGTAACAACAAAGGTTTTTCATTTGTAGAGCTTATTATTACCATTGCTGTAATGGGTTTGCTTGCAGGTGCCTCCGTTGGCTTCTTTAGTTATATTCGTTTCGCGAATACGACAAAAGCGGTTAAGGCAGTAGAAGAAGCAATCAATAAGCTTCAGATGAATAACATGAGTAAGGCGAATGCGGAAACCTTGTATATCTATAAGCTTTCTGATGGATATTATCTCCGCTCCGGATCTGCTGCGGCAGTAACCAGTGCGGGTGGTTTGTCCAATTTCCTGTCCAGCTCAGGTCAGAAAATCGCAAACAGTGGTATTACGGTATCCGGAAGCTTGTCTTCGTCTGATGTATCCGTAACCGGTAATACTGATGGTGCGGTGATTAAGATAACATATAAGCGTTCCGGGGTGTTCGATAGTACGACTACGAAGACCAACGTAGATAAATTGTTTATCAAAGGTACTTCAGAACATACAATTAAGTTACTGGCAGGTAGTGGTAAGATTAAGGTCGATTAATGGAGGAAGCAGATGAAACTGAATTCCAAAGGTTTTTCTCTTGTGGAATTAATGATTGCGATGGCAATTTGTACGGTGATTCTTGGTGCGACGACCATTTTTATGAGTAACGCACAGAAGAGCTATCGAGTTGCCGAAGAAACCATTGATTTGCAAAAGGAATCACAGATTTTGATGGAACAATTAAGTGGATGGGTTATGGAAGCAAATCACATCGAGCAGGATGGTAATTTGACAATTCTTTACAGCATTCCACGAAATAACGGAAGAACAGATTCCTGGTTCGCAGCCGGTGGCGGATATACCGCTGACAGAACTGCGTCAAAGAGAGTTATTTGGATGTACAACAATAACTTGTATATGAAAACAACGACGGGAATTACAGATGCTTCTGCAGATTCGACAGCAATTAATATGTCAACCGATTCCATAGATGATAATTTGATTGCGGAGTATGTAACTTTGTTTGATGTGAATTATGATGTATCAAAGCCGAATCAGTTCTCTGTAAGTATTGGTATGAAAGAGGGATCTCAGACATATCAGTTAGACAACGATTTTATGATGCGTAATGAATATATAGGGAGGTAGCCAGTATGAGAAATCTGAATAAATTCAAAAAACTCGGAAGCAAGCTGTTATGCGGTATGCTTGTAGCGGCATTAGTGGCTGAAGTCTTCCCTAGTATTGAAAAAGAAACAACGGTAGTAGAAGCTGCATCATTTACAAAAGTCACCGGTAATCGTATCCGTGGTGTTGTAAATGATATTGACGAGTTACCTCAATATGGTTTGACGGATGAACAGCTTGCCAGCAAGATTCGTGGTTCCAAGGACAGACCTTTCTTTATTCTGGAGGTTAGCCCTCATGAAGAAAACGGTGAATTTGGTTATCTGATTGGTGGTTGTGAACCGGTTAAGGTTGAAGAGATGTGTGGAGCTTCTGTAACGCCTACCGGAGCTAAAACGACTTATTTTGGTGCCATCGGTTCCATGAATACTGCAGATATTCATGATACAACAAAAGGATATTTAGATGCTGCCAATGGAGTTTATAATGGTGGAGTATTATTCTTTACAGATGAATTAGAAGCAAATGTAAAGTATTATAATAATTTGACTTCTTGGTCATCAGATCGTTATGTAGAGGTTGAAACTAATGTCAGAGGCTACTATGAGTATGTAGGTCCTAATAAAGGAAATTATGTATCTGTAGAAGTAGCCGCACTGAAGTATGAAATTCAATCTGTTACTCCAGGTACCGGTGATTTGGTATGGCATACCGTAAATGATTTCCTTTACGCAACCTTACCATATTCGAAAGTAACTTATGATACTTTGGACTATCCGAATTTGAAACAGAGTTCCTTGGATGAGATTGGGGAAAGATATTATACCTATCGCGCCAGAAGTGCAAGCGATAAACAGATTGATGTTGCTGGAAACGGGTATTATAAAACATATGTTAACAACGAGAATTTCTTAAAACTTTCTTTGGAATTAACAGATGAAGAAGCAGCTAATTATTCTTGCTTAATTAAGACGATTTCTGTTGCAGACTTAAATGCAAATCCGGAGTGGATTAAATATGCGGATTTGATTTACATTTTACCTGCTGCTCATAACGGAAACATTGTAGATACCTATCGTTTAAAGTCTGCAATTGATGATACTCCTTTAAATAGAGTGGGTAAGACACCAAGAGGATATAATGAGGATAAGGATGATTTAAGTTCCTTTGGAAAAACTGGCAATGATCTTTACTGGGAAGTGACCTATAAAATCTTTGAGAAAGTAAATGCAGATACCAACTTTGCAGCATTGATTTTAGATAACAACGTTTATGAAAAGGGTCAGTATAGTACTGTAAAACATACCTATAGTCAAAAGATTTATGACTATAATAATAAGTATTTAGGAAAAAAAGATGGTGCAGAAGGTTACGCAGTAAATGTTTTAAAACTTGCGTATTTAAATCTATCCTTGAATCCGAATTTGATTAAGAATTTGTATTTTAAGACAGGAATTATTGATCCTGCTACAGGAAAAGATACTAGACAGGATAGTAGAGATGCGATTTATTGGACGGATTATACCTTTGCAATTATGAATCCCGGTTCTGATGCAGGTAATATTTATAGTCTAACCTATAATGAGACTTATTGGCAGGCCTTTAATGGTACTACAAACCTTACACAGGAAGATTATAAATCCTATGTTTACAATCGTACCTATACCTATAAGGGTAACAGTAGTATCGCAATGTTATTTGCTTCCGGTACTGTAGGCGCAAGCGAAACAAAGTACGATGAATTTAATGATTTCATGACGGATCCGAACAATCAAACCTATTCAAATGGTCGTACTTCAAATACTGCATATCCGGCAGATGCGATTCGTTATATCTTAGGTAATCATAAGAGAATGAATTTTGACTCTGCTGAAGGATTACGTGTGTTGGATATTGAACCGGGTGTTGCTTTAAAGAATGAAAAAGAAACAATTTCGGGTACAGATGGAAAATCATGGACAGTTTACAAGAAAGATTGGCAGCTGACTGAGAGTGATGTTCAGTTATTCGTTCCGAATTATACCGGCGATATTACCATTACACATATGACTACAAATGAATTTGTAGGTAAGGTTTCTGATTTGGTTTCTGAATATGATTTGATTTATATTGGTGCCGATTATCAGGCCTATAATTTAAGAAATAACAAAGAATATATCTCTGATTCTAATGGGATTGGTGCGAATTATTTTTGGACAGATTATAATGATTCCCGATTGGATGGTAAACGTTATTATCACATTGGCGATTCCATGAAGCGAAATAATATTGGATCTGTTGATTTTATTTCGGGAAGTAATAACAATGATTTATATTATCCCGGAAATGATATTTCAAAGTTAAAGTATCAGGAGCTTCTGAACTATATTTCAGGTGGATCGCCTATTGTAATGGCTCATGAGTTATATGATACTAAATTGAAAGATAAGTTTGTGACTTCCGATAGCTATATTTATGCTTTGGCTAGTCAGGCAGGCGTTTTTGATGTAAATATGACAAGACAAATTGAAGATGTTTTAGTTTTGAAGTCATATATGCCTGAAATTACGAATGTGCCTACTATTTATAAGGGTAATGTATCAGAGAGTGGTGGTGTTGTTTCCATCAGTGCTAGTTACATAAGTAAGTTGGTTTTTTCTTATAAGATAGATAAAAACGATCCCAGAAATTATGGTATTCATATTTATGTTGATAAGGATCGAGACGGAAAGTTTACTTCAACAGAAATTATTGCCTCAAGAGATGCTACAAAGGATGGTAACGAATATCGTGTAACCTATAATCTGGATAAATCTCTTATGGGTATTATTCAGTGGAAGATGGAAATCTACGATAAGGATAATCCGAATTTTTATGTTTCTGAAACAGGTGTTTCTGCTATGAAACTAAGTGCTTCAGCGCAGAAGAAAAAAATCAATGTTTTGCAGATTACTCCTGATTGCGACCCCGGAAATTCATATAATAATTTGAATTTGGAGACAGATTCAACATTCAAAAAATATTATAGCAATTTGGAAGAGTTTACGGTAAAAGTTAGAGTAATTAAGTATAAAGATTTTGAAGATGCATTTAAACAGGCAGCCAATAATGGACGTCGCTTTAAGTTTAATATTGGTAAAGCGGTTTGTTTGGATTCATCATTATCTGAAGCAGAACAAAATCCGATAGTAAATAATCTTACATACCTGGAAAATATTGAATTATTTGCAGATGGTGAATTGCGTAAATTATCAGACTTCAACATGATTGTTGTTGGATTTGGTGATGAGTATGGTAAAATTGATGTTTCTAATGAATATGGTGCAGCTGAATACTTAAGCTATTGGGCATTAAATGGAAAGAGTATCTTATTTACTCATGATAATACATCATTCTTTAATGTTCGAAGTGAAGGAAATCCTTCCGGTTATACACCCAATGCTTATATGCGTGACCTTATGGGTATGAACCGTTATAAAATGGTTAGTAAATTTTTGTCCAGTGATACAACATATTTTAGAAGTGGTTTAAAGGATGAGTTAGTTGCTTACCAGAGTAATCATAATACATATGATACGATTACCGGTGCTATGGGTACTCAGACTCAAGGCTGGACAGTATGGGCATTGCATCGTATCGGTTCGGGATCTAGTCCTGCAAATGGTAAACAACCTTATAAATATTCTATCTATTATCCGGATGGAACAAAAACTTCAGGAAATGATACCGGTTATGCAAATACAAATAATATTACTTCCAGAGTTGAACAAGTAAATCAGGGTCAGATAACATCTTATCCTTATTTGATTCAGCAAAATATTAAGGTTTCAGATACCCATTCTCAGTATTATCAAATTAATGTTGAGGATCCTGATGTAACAGTATGGTATACATTGTCAGATAGTGGTACTTCTTCTTCTGTAATAGAGGCAGCTTCTCCAAGAGATACTGTAAATAATTATTACATTTACAGTAAGGGTAATATCTTCTACTCAGGTGTAGGACACAGTAAGATTACCGGTGCTGAAGAAGCTAAGCTTTTCGTTAATACTATGATTGCTGCTTACAGACAGAGCTATTCCGCACCGCATGTTGAGATTACGAATAGTGAAGCGATTGAGGAATCTGTTGCTCCTTACATTTACAAGATGCAGATTCTTCGTGAGTATACAGCAAATGCATCCGGTGGAAACGATGCGGAAGATTTCAGTACTTCTTCAGAGAAGATTCGTATTTATTTTACTCCGGTTGATGGAAGCCTTAGTGACGAGTTGTTTGTACGTATTAAATATGATGGTACGACAAACTACATTACTACTATTTACAGGAAGAGCGATGGACAGAGCTTTACCGCAGGTACAGATAATTTTATTCCTGGTTTGAAAAATGGTTTAGAGTATTATTTCGATTATCCTAAGTCATTATTAGATTCACAGCCGGATATTGTATTTGATGTGAAAAATAATGCATCTCCTGACATCGGTAATACCGATTTGTTGATGAGAGCACAGCCCATCTTCTTACTTGATTAAAACAATTTTTAGAGCAGGTGTTTTACAGCACCTGCTCAACTTTTGCTAAAGGATATATTATGAGTGGTAAAATGTTTATAAAAAAAGATAAATGGATATATTTAATTGCGTGCATAATACTTAGTTTTATTTGTATTACAATAACCACAAATAACTCTTTTTTGTATTATTTCAATCCCAATGAGGATATGCAGCAATTTATGACAGCCGTTCGATGTATGTTGAAAGGTGATATTTTATACAAAGATGTATATGAAGTTAAGGGACCATATTTATATTTTCTATATATGATTTACCCCTTTAATATTAAAATATCTATGTATATTATTGAATTGATATCCTTTTTTATTTTTCTTTATTTTTCTAATAAAGCTATAGATTTGATTGTTAATAATTATTTTGTTAAACTAATTATTCTATTAATTTCTGGAGTTATGGCTACTTGTGCATCGAGTTTTGAACTGGGTGGACAATGTGAAGAACTTATTTTATCATCGATATCTATTACAATTTATATTTTCCTGAGATATTTTGAAAGAACATTTCCTAAACCAATGGAAAAGAAATATATTATAATATTAGGTATAATGGCTGGATTGGCTTTTTGGATTAAATATACTTTTTGTGCTACTTACATAGTTTTGATAATATTTTTATCCGTAGCATATCTTAGAAAAAAGTTATATAGGGAGTATGGTGATGCGATTATCTGTTTTGTTTTAGGAGCGTTTATTATTTCTGTTCCGGTGGTTCTCTATTTTACGATGAATCATGCATTAAAAGATTTATGGAATGTTTATTTTTATGATTTGATTTTTCGATATAAACCAGAGGAGGGAAGACTGCGATTTGTATATCGTTTTACTCGCTTTACGAGGGCAGCTTGCACAAGCCCCTTTACATTACTGGGGTTTGCGCTTATGTCTCTGGGGATAAGAACACGAATTAAAAATGAAACAAAATGGGGATTTTTATGTCTTTATCTAGGCATGATAGGTGGTATTATGTTATCTAGGGTTTGGGGATATAGTACTGAATGTCTTCAAGTATTTGTTCCCTTTGGATTAGCCTACTGTTTAATATTGTCTGGGCAAATTGGACTAGATATTGTATCTTTTTTGAGGGAAGTAAACAAGTTGGATATTCTCATTTATTTTTTGAGAAGAAAGTTGGGATTTATTATAGTTGTATTTACTTTGCTTATCATCCCTATGAGAGAGAGACCTTTACAAGATAAATTTATTATTACCTATATTGCTTTTTTTTCTATGGAAGTGATATACCGTTTTTTTTGCAAAATACATCAGGTATTTACGAATAATAAAAAAATGGAAAAATTTGTTTGTTTTTTGACCTTTATAATTACCAATTATGTCGTGTTTTACTTATTTGATTCATTTTTATTAAACAGTTCCGTTATTTTTGCTTTTGTTTATTCTTTCTTTCTTGAAAATAAATACAATAAATTTTTAGCCCTTATTAGTCAATGGAAACAAGAATACTTCCAAAATCCATTATTATTTAAAAGTATATATTTGGGTTGCCTTATGATTGCTTGTTGTTTTCTATGTTTGAAATTTTGCAATACTCCAGAGAATATATTATGCCCAATAGAAGAATATCCACAATATCAAGTTGCTAAAATAATAAATGAAAGTGGAATTGAGAATCCCAAAATAATGTATTATCGGCGTTTGGATTATGGATTATATGGCCTAACCAATACGGATCCGCTATGTAAATATATCAGTTATTATAATTATACAAATGATGATTTTGGTGTATGCTTTGAAAAAATGCTAAATAATAGCGAACCTGATTTTGTTTTTACTGCAATTGCCATTGATGAGTTTAATGCAAATTATGAAAAAGTAATTACTGTAAAAAAAGCAGGAAGCCTTTACCAGAAAAAAGATTATTCATTGAGGTAAGTCCATGCTATTCAACTCCCTTCATTTCCTGATTTTTCTACCCATCGTCCTCCTGGTATATTTCCTGATTCCCAGGAAGATGCGGTATATTTTCCTTCTCCTAGCCAGCTATTATTTCTACATGTGCTGGAATGTGAAGTATGTTCTTTTATTGGTGTTATCCACGGTGGTTACCTATGCAGGTAGCCTTCTTTTGGTGCGACAAAAGGAGAACAAAACTGCTCGGAAATGGATCGTAGCAGGAGAACTCTTGATTAATTTCGGAATTCTATTCACATTTAAATACTTCAATTTCACTTGGGAAATATTTGCAAAAGTAGGAGAGAAACTTCACCTTAGTATGGGGGCCAGTCCCTTTTCTCTCCTTCTTCCGGTGGGTATTTCTTTTTATATCTTCCAGGCAGTTGGTTATACCATTGATGTCTATCGTGATCAAATCGTGCCGGAGAAGAACTTTTTCCGATACGCGTTATTTGTATCCTTTTTCCCGCAACTGGTGGCCGGCCCTATTGAGAGAAGCAAGAACCTGCTTCCTCAAATTCAAAATCTGGAGAATATCAAGCTTTGGGACAGAGAGCGTATCGAAAAAGGTGCCATCATAATGCTTTATGGATTCTTCCTGAAGATGATGATTGCGGACCGATGTGCGATTTTTGTGGATACGATTTTTGATGTCAATCAGTACAACACCTATAAAGGTCTTACAGCTCTTATTGGTGCAATTCTATTTTCGGTTCAAATCTATTGTGACTTCGCCGGTTACAGTTTGATTGCTCTGGGCAGTGCAAGGATTATGGGAATTGAGTTGATGCACAATTTTCAAATGCCTTATTTTGCCACCTCAATCAAGGATTTTTGGGATCGTTGGCACAT
>DCGY01000014.1:28534-31250 GCA_002314715.1 Lachnospiraceae bacterium UBA1766
AAAATACGGAAATATGTTAATATCATGATTGTTTTCGCCGTTTCCGGACTTTGGCATGGTGCAGCCATTCATTTCGTGGTATGGGGAATCCTTCACGGAATGATGCGTGTTTTAGAAGAACTGACGACAGCCCTTCGCAAAAAGCTTTATAACTTTTGTAACATCAATACCAAGACATTTTCCTTTCGCTTGGGACAGGGAATCATTACATTTTTCCTGGTTACTTTTGCGTGGGTCTTTTTCCGTGCAGAATCCCTCCGACAGGCTGTGGACCTTCTTAAGAATATGTTTACCTGGAATCCCTGGGTACTGACAGATGACAGCTTACTGAAGTTGGGACTGGATGGCAAAGACTGGAACATTTTGCTTGTAAGTCTCCTGATTCTTCTGACGGTTAGTATCCTCAGACAATGTAAGCTTGGCTTGACGCAGATTTTCCTCCGTCAAAATTTCCTGTTCCGTCTATTGGTATTTTACATCGGTATTTTTGCCATCGTTATATTTGGTGTTTACGGCATGGATTATGATGCTACACAGTTTATCTATTTTCAATTTTAGGAGAGGCCGAGGGAATGAAGAAATCGTTATCCATAATCAAATACATTGCCTTGACGGTTCTGATTGCCGGTCTTTTCCTTTGGACGTTTTGTCGTTTGACCTATGTGTTTCGACAGAAAGAATATACCAATGTGCAGGACAATTTTGCAAACCTTCCAAAGGATTCCGTTGACACGATCTTTATCGGTACCAGTCATCAGTTTTGCTCCGTTGATACGAATCTTTTATATGAGGAGTATGGAATCAATTCCTTTATGCTGGCTACCAGTGCTCAGACTGTGCCTATGTCTTATTATGCCTGCTTGGAAGCAATCGAATTACAGCATCCCAAAACCATCGTATTAGAACTGGCTTACCTTGCCAATGATTTTCGGACAGTAACGGACGAAATGTCCCACACTTTTTTTGATGGAATGCCCAATTGTGAAGCTCGCAAATTAGCCATTGAGGATTTGATTGAACCCGGCAAGCAGGTTTATTATTATCTTAACCTCGGTGCTTTTCATGAACGTTGGAAAGAATTGACAGAAGAGGATTATAAGTCGAATTTAACTTCCCCTCGGGGAAATCATCACTACGAAAATACCCAGTATAATTGGAATATACCGGTGATTGAGCAGACAGAAACCGAAGCACCGTCCGAGGAAATGTTAAAGTATCTGGACAAAATCATCGCCCTTTGCAGGGAAAATCGAATTGAATTGATCACCTATGTAGCGCCCTTCAATTCTTTATATAATGATGAAGATACCAGAACAGAACTGTTTCGCATGCAGAGGGTTTTCAATTGGTGCGGAGAATATCTGAACAACCCAAATATCCGTTTCTATAATTTGTTTTATGAATTACCGGAAATCGGGTTGGATGGGAATACGGATTTTATGGATTCCCAGCATACCAATTATTTGGGACAGGCCAAGATAACCCGTTATATGGCAGAGCATGGATATCTGCAGTAAGGGGTGTAAATGATCCGTTCGTTGACGCTATAATAAAACTATGCTAATATGATTTATATTTCATGTGTTTGTGAGCATAAGGTAGAAAGAATTATGAATGCCACAGATTTCAGAGTTTTTTGGGATATCAATTTATATGTACTATGAAGATCATAATCCGCCACACTTTCATGCTTCTTATGGGGAGTATAAGGTTATTGTGGAGATTGAAAATGGTCTGATAGTTAAGGGCGATTTTCCGATGAAACAACAAAAACTTGTTCTCGCATGGTGCGAGATACACAGACAGGAACTTTTGGATAATTGGTTGATGAGTAAAGAGTATGGAAAACTGACACGAATCGATCCGTTACGCTAGGGGGGATAGGTTATGGTTACACCTGATGTGATTCGAGTAATACCCCATGATGATTATTCGGTTGAAGTACTTTTCGAGGATGGGAAAAAGGTATGCTTTGATGCGTCTAAGATTAAGGAAAAAGGGGTGTTTCAAACAATAAAAAATATAGAGACCTTTAAGAAGTGTTGTACAGTAATGAATCATACCTTGGCTTGGGATTTATCAGAAGAAAGCAATCCAAATACCTGCTTGGATATTGATCCGGAAGTTTTATATTCACTTTCTGATTTGAACGTTAAGTATGAAGTACCTGCTATTTGATAGACAGGTACTTTTTTATATTTATTTTATCACTGTCAAGAAAAAATACTTGACACCCGAGCCTGCCTATAGTATTATGCTAGAGGTAGATGTGAAATTTGCGTTTGATTTAGGAAAAATCCATGGAAAAGATATTTGAACAGACACTTTTATATGATTTCTATGGCGAGCTTTTAACAGAGCACCAGCAAAGTATTTATGAAGATGCGGTGTACAATGACATGTCTCTGGGTGAGATTGCTTCGGACCGAGGCATCAGCAGACAGGGCGTACATGATCTCCTGAGACGTTGCGATAAAATCCTTCAGGACTACGAAAGCAAGCTTCACCTGGTGGAGCGCTTTATGAAGGCGAAGGAAAAGGTTCATGAAATCGATGAACTGACCAAGATATCCGATCAAACCGACTTGAAACATTTGCAGGAGCGAATGGAACAAATCAGAGCATTAACCTCTGAACTTAGAAATGAGCTTTAAGGAGTATTTAAGAACCCTATGGCATTTGAAAGCTTAACAGATAAACTCCAAAATGTATTTAA
>DCGY01000014.1:31478-31939 GCA_002314715.1 Lachnospiraceae bacterium UBA1766
ATCGTAAACGAAGAGATGATTTCCCTCATGGGCAGTGAGACCACCGAAATCGCTTTTCAGCCCGGCAAGGCCATTACCGTTATTTTAATGGCAGGTCTTCAGGGTGCCGGTAAAACAACCGCTACAGCGAAAATTGCAGGAAAGTTAAAGCTAAAGGGTAAGAAACCTTTGCTGGTAGCCTGTGATATATACAGACCTGCGGCAATTGAACAGTTGCAGATTAATGGTAAAAAAATGGAAGTGGATGTATTTTCTATGGGAACCGACCATAAACCCCAGGAAATCGCTTCCGAGGCAATTAAATATGCCGAAAAGAATGGTCACAATGTTGTAATCCTGGATACAGCAGGTCGTTTGCATGTGGATGAAGCCATGATGCAGGAGCTTGCGGAAATCAAGGAAACCGTTACAGTTCATCAGACTTTGCTTGTTGTAGATGCCATGACCGGTCAGGATGCGGT
>DCGY01000005.1 GCA_002314715.1 Lachnospiraceae bacterium UBA1766
TTCAATCGATCAATGCGGTAGCTCGTAAACTTGAAATTTTATCTATGAATCACTAAGAAACAAACAAGTCTAAGCCCTGCTGTATTACAGCAGAGCCCTGACTTGTTTTTTTATTCTATTCTGGAAGTCTTCCTTCATACATAATCTGGAGCTCGCCATAGACTCTGCCCCAGTTTCTCATTGGCATAGTCCATTTCTTTGTCGCTTCAAAGGTTGACAAGTACAGGGCTTTTAGAAGAGCCTGGTCGCTTGGAAAGACGCTTCTCTGGCGGTTCAACTTGCGGTAGGTGGCATTCAACGATTCAATACTATTGGTAGTATAAATCAAAGCTCTTACATCAGCTGAAAACTTGAATATAGGGCAGATGGCATCCCAGTTATCATACCAGCGGTTAAGAGCACGAGGATACTTTTCATCCCATATTTCTTTTACTCGGTCTAAAGCCTTCTTACCTTCCTCTTCAGTTGCGGCGTTATATATAGTCTTTAAATCCTTGGCAAAAGCCTTTCTATCCTTATCAGGAACATATTTAAGGGTATTTCTAACTTGATGAACAAGGCATCTCTGATACTCTGTATTTGGAAAGGCAGTAGCAATGGCTTCTTTGATTCCACTTAATCCATCCGCACAGATAATCATGATATCTTTTACTCCACGATTCTTAAGCTCATTAAGAACAGAAAGCCAGTATTTGGCACTTTCGTTTTCACCCACCTGAATAGTTAATACTTCTTTGTGCCCCGAACAAGTAATACCTAAAATAACATATGCAGCAAGCTTTCTGATAATACCATTATCCCTTACAGAATAGTGAATGGCATCTATAAAGATAACCGGATATACCTCTTCTAAGGGGCGATGCTGCCACTCGTCAATCTGAGGTAGTATCTTATCCGTCACATCAGAAATAAAGCCTTCTGAGGCTTCAAAACCGTATATATCATCAAGAGTATCTGATATCTGCCTCGTAGTCATACCTTTGGCATACATGGAGATAATCTTCTGATCAATATCTGAAATATCTTTCTGGCGCTTCTTTACGACCTTAGGCTCAAATGTAGACTTACGGTCCTGAGGAACATCAATATCAAAGCTTCCATAGCTTGAATTAATCTTCTTTGATTTGTAGCCATTACGGTAATCATCGCTGTCTGAGCGCTCGGACTTCTGATAGCCAAGGTGTTCATCCATTTCTGCTTCCATCATTTCTTTGATGGTACCACCGAGTAAATCCTTTAGAGCGTCTTGAATATCCTCTGCAGTCTCAATGTCATACTCCTGAAGTAACTGCTGAATAATTTGACGCTTGCCTTCTGTCATTTGAACTTTGTGTACTGTTTTCTTTTCTCTTGCCATAATAATAGGCCTCCTTAAGATAATTATATTTTATCTTAGGAAGCCCTATTCATACAGAACTATTTTGTTTTTACAGACTTTTCTTCACAGACTCGTACAAACATAAAAAAATTTAAAAGACAAACTTTATCTACGCTACGATACAACAGGACTTAAGTTTCGTTTATTAGTCATTAATTAGAATTTACACACTTTTTTAACCGTATTTGCTGTACGAATTGTCAATCGATCCGCAATTCCGGACAAAGCAGTTCTTTTCCACCAATTGCATTTCTGATAAAACTTTCTGTCAAAGGTCCAAAAAATAACATTTTTATATATTTGTATCCTTTCCAGTTCCTCTGAGGGTTGCCCTATTCGTCCAAAAATTTCCTCCGGAGTATCAGAGGAAAGAATAAAAATTAGATTGTGATATTTATCCTTATCCTCAGTATCCCACCATGTCGGAGCATTCGTCAAAATTTCAGATAAGACGTCCGTTTCTATTACATATACCGGAATTCTAAGATTAAATTTATTATATATAATCTCCTCAATTTTTTCTCTGGGGGATTCATCATCCGTGGAAAAGGAAACATTACCGCTATTGAGATAGGTTGATACTTCCTGAAAGCCATTGTTCTCAAATTCTGACTTTAAAGAAGACATTTCTATTTTATTTTTCCCACTAATATTTACTCCTCTAAGAAACGCAATGTACTTTATCAAAAAGCCACCTCCACCAAATGAAACGTAACAATAGATTCAAAAAAACACCAGATAATTATAACATAAATCTTGACGGAAACAAAACACTTATGTATATTCAAATCGTGTCAAAAAATACATTATCAAGACAACATTACTATTCAACCGGTTCAGTTTGGAGAACACATGAAAGATTTAACAAAAGGAAGTCCTATTAAACTCATTTTATCTTTTTCCTTACCGATTTTTATCGGATATATACTTCAACTTTTCTATAATATAGTAGACACAAGAATCGTAGGATCGGCGCTTGGCGAAAGTTCCTTGGCAAGTGTAGCTTCCACTACCAGTTTAAGCGACCTAATGGTTACATTAATTACCGGAAGCATTAACGGATTCTCCATTATAATAGCAACCAATTTTGGTGCCAAAAAAGAAGATGGTGTGAAAAAAGCAACTGCAGGAACCTTTCTGCTTGGTGTATTATTAGCCCTATTATTATCCGTTATAACCTTATTATTTCTGCAACCTATTTTACATCTCCTGAATGTTCCGAAAAATCTGGTCGATGAAGCTTCTTCTTATATAAGAGTCATTATGGCCGGTTTGGTGTTTACTGCATTATACAATTGCTGTGCAGCTTCTTTACGAGCAATCGGAGATACCATAACTCCTTTAATATTCCTGGCTATTTCCAGTATATTAAATATCTTTTTAGACTGTTTCCTCGTTATAATTCTGAAAATGGGAGTTTCCGGAGCCTCTGTTGCAACCGTAATATCCCAGGCAATCAGTTTCTTCCTGTGTTTCATCTATTTATGGAAAAAATACGAGATTTTACACTTTGATATGATGGATTTTAAGCCGGAAGGGCAAATGCTATCCAATCTGTTGGGCAGTGGTATTTCCATGGGCTTAATGAATTCCCTGGTTACTTTTGGTACCGTATCCTTGCAGACCGTGATTAATACCTTCGGTTCCCAAATCATCGTAGCTCATGTGGCAGCAAGAAAAATCCAAAGTATTTGCATGACGCCTTTCCCGGTTTTTGGTCAGGCCCTTGCTACATACTGTGGTCAAAACATGGGGGCAGGAGAGTATGGCCGAATCAAAAAAGGATTAAAGGATACCATTATCGTAACATTTTGTTGGGATTTATGTGTCATTTTAATTTCTTATACTATTTGTGGAAAGCTGGTAACCCTAATTACCGCCAGCACTGACAGCGTGGTAATCTCAAACGCGGTAGCCTATATGCGATTTGATTCCTTATTCTATTTTGTGTCCACATTGATTTGTTTGATTCGTAATTCCATGCAAGGATTTGGAGATCACATCACACCTATATTCTCAAGTTTCATCGAGATGGCCGGTAAAATTTTAATCGCTATATTTTTAGCCCCAAAGCTTGGATATCTGGGAATCATCATTTCCGAACCGATTGTATGGTTTTTGATGGTAATCCCGCTGATTATTCAACTGGTTCGAAACCCCATTATGAAAAAGCAGAGCACTGACTGACTAAGTCAATAAGGTGTAGCAGTCAAAGGATGCATTTATAAATCCTGTAAATGCATCCTTTTTTCGTGCTATTTCAGAAATAATATGTTATAATATAAATATTGTTAACACGAAAACACTTATAAACAGTGGGAGGGATCGAGGATGAGCAAAAAAAATATTCCGGTTTGGTTAAAAATATTGGGAGCGATTGGTGGATTTGCCTTGGCAAACATTGCCGGTTGTGCCGTAATAAATGCCAAAAATACGAAAAAAATGAATAAGCACGGAAACGAAAACAATATGATGTACACCGTGACGATGGGGCAGAAATCAGTTGAAATAGAAAAAGATATTCAAAATGCTTACATCACCTGTTTAACCGGTTCTATGCGTCTCACCATGCCCGAAGAACCCACACATAAGCATATATACATTAACCTTTGTACATTTTTAGGTCGTGTTCATCTTGACCTCCCGGTAGGCGTGCAGGTGCTTTTGGAGGGAGACAGTCATCTCGAACTGGTACGAAATGCATTCCTTGATTATGAGGACCTTGATGATCTGCCTACCATTCATATCGTGCGTAAAAATATTCTTTCCGAGTTAGTCATCCGTGCGGTCAAGCACTGGAATGCGTAGATTTCCTACAGATTGATTCACTAACTATCGTAAAAATAACATATAAAAGTCTGTTTTCGCTTGATATTGTTGAAAACAGACTTTTTTTGTGATAAAATAATTCTGTATGTAGATACGTTATTTTTGGGGGAAATTGCCATGCTTATTACAGATTTTAACTGTGATGAAAAATGTAATATGGTCTATTGTTCGGCATCGGTGAATGAGAACTATGTTGTTCTCATGGCGGATGACTATTTTTATAACTTTGTCGGAAAAACTGTAGGCATCAGTTTTACGGACTTGCTTGATCCAAATGCCTTGGACGAATTTAATGTAGCATTTCGCAAAGCCCAAAAGGGGCACCCATCACGAATGATTACCAAGGCGAAAGGAAGCTCCTGGGATTATCAACTGGTAGATATTTTGATTAAAAACGAAAATCACCAGTATAATGGAGTACGTGTGTGGGATATTGAAATCAATAATATCTATTCTATTGAAAAGAAACATATCCCCCTTATGGATGACGCTTATAAATATCGCGCCTATCTGTCTTTACGCAAGGACTTGATGTTCGACTATGATTTCGAATTTGACCGTGTCACCATTTATCAGTATAACAGTAGCAAGCCTACCATTTTATATCGCTGTAATTTAATGGAATTACATGATTTGGTAGTTGCCGCATTGGATTCCGGTCATAAGATCCGCGAATTCGAGAACATGCTTGAAAAATTGAAAAGCACAAATGAAAATTTTCGCTGTGAATTTTGGATGCCAAACTTTGAAAAGGACAACAAGGTAGTTCGTTATTCTTTCCAGGGAATGATTACTTACAAGCATAATCGCTCCAAGGTGGCAATAGGTATTGGAAAACCCATGGAAGAAGATATTTCGAATTCCATTCCTTTTTACGACACCACGGAAGGAAGAGATCCTTTTACCGGACTTTATAACAAGCGTGCCTGTGAAGAGTATGTAATTGATAGTATTGCATTAAATGACGCAAAACATTACCTATGCATTATCGATATTGATAATTTTAAAACAATTAATGATACCTACGGACATATGTATGGTGACGAGGTGATTTTAAAGGTTGCATCAGCCATTAACAGTTGTGTAAGCGGACGTGGAATCGCCGGACGATTTGGTGGAGATGAATTCTTTATATTCACCAATCACATTTCGGATGAAGCACATATTCGATCTTTATTGACCGCAATCCGTCAAAAAATAGTGGATATATTCAGCAATGAAGAAAAACAGCTTCATGTAACCCTTTCGATAGGAGCCAGTCTTTATCCCAACGACGGAAAGAACTACAAAGATTTGTTTAATACGGCCGATAAGTGTCTGTATCTTGCAAAGCATAAGGGAAAGAATCGATACATCATTTATGTAAAAGATCGACATGGCGAGCTGTTTAAAGAAAACGGAGTTACCTCCACTTATTCCATGGACCTTGTAACCCAAACAGAGTACTTATCCGAATCAGTCGCTGATATTGGTATTTCATTGGCAAAATATGGAAAAGATGCCATTACAGAAATCTTTGATAAAGTACGAAATGATTTTAATGTAGACGGAATCCGTATATACAAAAGTGGACAGGCGGCTCCTATATTTATCCGAGGCCAATACGTCAAGGTTCCTCAAATGGATGACTATGTTGTAAAGGATATACTTTTACAGCATTTGACTCAAAACAAATATCTTTTATTGAATTCCCTGGTCAATATCGAGGGAGAAGATAAAGATTTCTTTGACCGTCATGATACATGCAATATTCAAAGTATCTTTGTGGCATCCTATTTTGACGCAAATGGAGTCCGGTTGTATTTCTGCTACGACTGTATCGGAAGAGGCGTACGTCGTACGGAATCCGAAAAGAACAACCTGTTGACTATAAGTAAAATGTTGACAGAAATTTTGTAAACACAAAAAGCAGTTACAGTGGCTCTTATAAACCCACTAGCTGCTTTTTTTATCCGAGGAAGATTAAATATGCAACTTAAACTTTTATTTTCTTTAATAAATTTCATGTCCACCATTCTCCTTGTGTTTGTAGCATTTCGCATCAAATCCGAAAAGGACTATATCAAATCCATTCGATCTCTGTTACTTTCGGCCGCTGCAGCAGTCAGTTCTAATATTTTGATTGCAAATTCCACCGGAATATCCTTTGCCAATCTATCTTACTGTTTTTACTTCACCCAATTAGACTGGCTATCCTACTTCCTGTGCGTTTTTTCTTTGGAATATACAGAACACAAAACACTACTTAAGAAAATTAATCCGTTCGCTGTCACCATTTGTTTGCTTGATACCATATTCTTATATACAAATTTAATTCATCCGTATATCTATTCTGTTTATACCAAACTAGGAGCGGATGGAACAATTTATTACCAGACTTCACTGAACCCGGTCTACAACATACATCTTGCTTTGGATTATTCATTGATATTCATCGGTTTGGTAACTCTTTCCGTAAGCCTGTATCACAGCTATGGTTTTTATCGAAAAAAATACAGTTCTATTATATTTGTAGTAGGACTGATTATTGTACTGAATATTATCTATATGATGTTTTCGCTCCCTTTGGATTTCTCCGTGCTCTTTTATGTAATAGCCGGTATCCTGATTCATTATTATGCAACTATGTTCATTCCAAAACATATCAAAAACCAGGCATTGGGATTTGTAGTTAACTATATGAATGAGGGCTTAATTCTTTTTGATAAAGATTATAACTGTATTTACTCCAATACCATGGTAGAAGAGCAGTTTGGATTGCAAGTCTCAAACATAACCATTGATACACCTATTTTGAAAGAAATCGCTGCAGATCATAATCTTTCCTCCGAAAAGACTTTTTCCACCCTTTATCAGACTGAGATTGAAGATATGCAATACAGTTATAAGGTACACTTTCGAAATATCTTTGATGATAAGATGCGGAATCTGGGCTCCTTCTATATTTTTGAAAACGTTACCGAAGAGTACGTTGCTTATTCCAAAATGAAAGAAGCTCAGGAAATAGCAGATAGAGCCAACAAGACGAAAAGCCTGTTTCTTGCCAACATGTCTCATGAAATACGTACCCCCATTAATTCTGTACTTGGTATGAATGAAATGATTCTGCGCGAATCCAAGAATGAGCAGATTATTGACTACGCGCAAAACATTGACTCGGCGGGTACCACTCTGCTTATGCTCATTAATGATATTCTGGACTTTTCCAAAATTGAGGCCGGTAAATTCGAGCTGGTAAATACAACCTATTCCTTCCAACAGCTGATGCATGATTGTTATGTGATGCTTTTACCAAGGGCGGAGGGAAAGCATTTAAACTTCAAAGTATCATTAAACGAAAACATCCCCTGTAAGCTTTTCGGCGACAAAAATCGTATTTTGCAAATATTGATTAACATTGTGTCAAATGCCATAAAATATACCCCCCAGGGAAATGTTACCGTCAACGCAGATTATGAAAGTATTACCGATAACCGAATTCAACTTACAATCAAAGTTTCCGATACCGGAATTGGTATTTCTCAGGAAAACATCCATAAACTGTTTGATGCCTTTGTACGCGTGGATCAGGAGAAAAATAAGAATATCGAGGGAACCGGTCTTGGCCTTGCCATCGCAAAGCAGCTTTCGGAAATGATGGACGGAACGATTTTGGTGGAAAGTGAACTGAATAAAGGCTCTACCTTTACCATCCTTTTGACCCAACAAGTGGAAGACTCTGCACCGGGTGGTCCACTACCTGTAAAAAATGTATCGGAAAAACCCATCACCGAAGGAGCGTTCGTTGCACCACAGGCAAAAATACTGGTAGTGGATGATGTAAAAGTAAATCTGAAAGTTGTTTCTGCGCTACTAAAACGTACGAAAGTTCAAATCGACACTGCTGAAAGCGGAGAAGAAGCAATTGCTTTTTGCGAGAAAAACAAATATGATATAATATTAATGGACCATATGATGCCGGGGATGGATGGTATTGAAGCATTTCATGCCATTCGAAACGGAAACGGCATAAACCGTAATACAATCCAGATTGTTCTTACCGCAAACGCCATAAACGGTGCAAGCGAGGAATATACCGCAGAAGGCTTCGAAGATTATCTATCAAAGCCTGTAAAGGGAATCGATTTAGAGCAGATGCTTTTGAAATATCTGCCCAAAGAATATATTGAAGCAATTTAAATGGATCATATAAAGGAGCAAAAATGGATAATATGAATCGTAATGACCTTCCCATGAGTGAGGAGGATCGAAAAAAAGCAAATACGTTATGCATTATTTCTACCATTTTATTGGTCGCCCCCAAAATTCTTTCTTGTATCGGAACATTTATTTCCTCTACCATAACCGGTGAGCATATTTCCAAATTTTTATATTCTGCTCTTGCCACAAGAATGGTTTCCTCCATGATGTCGGCGCTTTACGGACTCAGCAGTTTATGTACAATTGCTTCCCTGGTTCTCATGATTATTGTTCGAGTAAAATATCCAAAGAGTACCTATGGTAAGGTTCTGATGTGGATCTTCATCATTTTGGGAATTATCATGATTCTTGCTTTTTTAATGTTGCTTGCATTTTGTATTTCCTGCTCAAACTCATTAAAAGGCTGCCCGGGCTGATAAGGAGAACCTATTTTGACCATTCATGTATCTGAAACCGGAATTTCACCATATGCAATCTGTATCGTTTTGTCATATGTCATTGGATACACATACACCTTTGTTCAGATGCGAAGGGATAATGTTCCCAAATCCATTTATTTCTACACCCTAATGCTGACAGGATTTTGTTCCGTCTATCTGGCGGTAATATATACCCGCTGCACTTCCGGCGCATTTGGTATTTCCAGTATGGGCGCAATGTTTGGGATGATTCTTGGAATTGTAATCATGACATATATCGCCAGGGATTACAAACACTCCATAATGACCGCCTATATAACTGCCTTACCTTTGTTCTACAGCATCTCCAAAATTGGTTGTTTCCTGGTGGGCTGTTGCAACGGAAAGCTCTATTCGGGACCGTTCTATGTGGAATACTTCGGAACGCCTTCCCATATTCAACCCGGCAGGCTATTCCCGATTCAGCTTTTGGAGACAATGGTTTTCTTCCTGATTTTTTGTTTTTCATATTTCTACCGAAAAAAACGCGGAAGCAATTGTGTTACTATCATTTTGTGTGGCGTTTCGAAGTTTTTATTGGACTATCTTCGTATGTCACATGCAAATCAAATTTTCTCTGTGAACCAGATTTTTTGTATTCTTACCATTATAATCACCTTGGTCATAGCTTTGGGAAAGCACACTTACTCCAAGGATTTAACCAATGGATACAAGAAATCATCTTGACATTGTCAGGAGAAAAAGATATACTTTGCCTTGGAATCGAATAAAAGGGGAGCTGGTAAACCGGCTGAGAGTAGATTGCGAATCTAGACCCGTAACCTGATTTGGATAATGCCAACGTAGGGATATATAGATGCGTTTTTTTGCGCAGATATACCTTTCTTGGTGTATCTGCCTTTTTTATTCTTCCAGCGGTGTACCGGGGGCACCACCTTACATCGCTCAACAAAACTAGTGCAATATGGAGGTTTCTATGTTTACAGCATTAACAATCGCAGGATCTGATTCCTGCGGAGGCGCCGGCATTCAAGCAGATATCAAGACCATGACAGCTCTTGGCGTTTATGCAAGTAGCTGCATTACGGCCTTAACTGCCCAAAACACAACCGGCGTAGAAGACATAATGGAGGTGACGGAAGCTTTTCTGCAAAAACAGCTGGATTGTGTTTTTACCGATATCTATCCGAATGCGGTAAAATTGGGAATGATTCCAAATTCAATGCTTATGAAGGTCGTAGCAGAACGATTAAACTTTTATGAAGCAAAGAATATTGTGGTCGATCCCGTAATGATTTCCACAAGCGGTCACTCGCTTATGAAATCCGAAGCAGTCGAAACACTGAAAAAAACATTATTAACGCAGAAAGTAGTTACTACCCCCAATATTCCGGAAGCCCAGGCTTTGTCGGATATGTCGATTTCTTCCAAAGAAGATATGGAAAATGCTGCAAAACGAATCCATAATACATATGGATGCACAGTACTTATAAAAGGCGGCCATTTCTCCGACATGGAGGCATCCGACTTTTTATATGGCCGGGATATCGAACGATGGTATCACTCTCCAAGAATTGCCAACCCCAATACACATGGTACCGGTTGTACCTTGTCTTCCGCAATTGCAGCTTATCTTGCAAAAGGGGAAAGCCTGGAGGATAGCGTCCTGCATGCCAAAGCATATTTGCAAGGTGCTATTTCAGCCAATCTTAATCTTGGAAAGGGCAGTGGACCACTAAATCATATGTGGGCACAAAAACAGTAACTACTCCTCAAAAAGGAGAAAACATGAATAAAAATTTAAAGAAACTGACATTAACCGCAATCTTTGCAGCCATTGCAGTCATTGGCTCCCTCTTTTCCGTACCGGTATTCGGATCCAAATGTGCTCCGATTCAGCATATGATTAATATTTTATGTGCAATCTTTTTGGGCCCTTGGTATGGTCTTGCTTGTGCTTTTATTGCAAGCCTAATTCGTAACCTTTTTGGTCTCGGTACTTTATTGGCCTTCCCCGGAAGTATGTTTGGTGCATTCCTCTCCGGACTTTTATACCAGGCCTTAAAGAAAAGATGGGGAGCTTATATCGGTGAAATCATCGGTACTGCACTCATTGGCGGAATGGTTGCATACCCTGTTGCAGCTTTTATCATGGGAAACACCAAGGTAGCACTCTTTACCTTCGTCGTTCCCTTCTTTATCAGTACTGCAGGCGGAACCATCTGCGCAATTCTTCTGGTAGAGATTATGGCAAAGACAGGGGTATTAAATAAGTTAAAAAGTCAGCTTCTGGATTAGGAGAACAGAATGCAAATGTACACAACACAAATGGATGCCGCAAGAAAAGGCATTGTAACACCGGAAATCAAAAAAGTAGCCGAAAAAGAGCATATGGAAATCGAAAAGCTTATGAAGCTTGTCGCTGAGGGCAAGGTAGCCATTCCTGCAAACAAGCATCATACTTGTATCGAGCCGGAAGGAATCGGTAGCATGCTTCGTACCAAAATCAATGTAAACCTGGGCGTTTCTCGAGACTGCAAGGATTACGATATTGAAATGCAGAAGGTTATGAGCGCCGTTAACATGGGTGCAGAAGCAATTATGGATCTTTCCAGCCATGGAAATACACAGCCTTTCCGTACAAAGCTTACAAGCGAGTGCCCTGCCTTAATCGGTACTGTTCCGGTATACGATAGCGTTATCCATTATCAAAGAGATCTTGCGACATTAACTGCAAAGGATTTTATTGATGTAGTGCGTTTGCATGCAGAAGATGGTGTAGATTTCGTTACTCTGCACTGTGGAATCACCAGAAAGACTATCGAACAAATCAAAAAACACAAACGTAAAATGAATATCGTATCCAGAGGCGGCTCCCTTATTTTCGCTTGGATGTCCATGACCGGAGAAGAGAATCCATTTTATGAGTATTATGATGAAATACTGGAAATCTGTGAAGAACACGATGTTACCATTTCACTTGGAGATGCCTGCAGACCGGGCTGTCTCGCAGATGCAACCGACGTATGCCAGATTGAAGAGCTGGTTCGCCTCGGTGAATTGACCAAGCGTGCATGGGCACATAATGTACAGGTAATGGTAGAAGGCCCCGGTCATGTTCCGTTGGATCAGGTGGCTGCCAATATGAAGGTACAGCAGACCATCTGTATGGGTGCTCCTTTCTATGTACTTGGTCCCTTAGTTACCGATATTGCGCCGGGCTACGATCATATTACCGCGGCAATCGGTGGTGCGGTAGCAGCCATGAGTGGTGCAGCATTCCTCTGCTATGTTACTCCTGCAGAGCATTTGGCACTTCCTAATGTAGATGATGTTAAGCAGGGAATCATTGCTTCCAAGATTGCAGCACATGCGGCTGACATTGCGAAGGGTATCCCCGGTGCAAGAGACATTGATGACAAGATGGCGGATGCCAGAAGAGTCCTTGACTGGGATGGTCAATATGCATGTGCTCTGGATCCGGAGACCGCAAAAGCAATCCGCGACTCCAGACATCCCGAAGATGATCACAGTGACACCTGTTCTATGTGCGGTAAGTTCTGTGCCGTAAGAAGTATGAATAAAGCATTAGCAGGAGAATACATTGATATCTTATAAATTATACGCAATTACAGACCGAAGCTGGCTGACAGATGGTGAGACCATGGCGGATGCGGTAAAACAGGCAATTCTTGGCGGTGCCACATTTATCCAGCTGCGTGAAAAGAATATGCAAGGGGAAGAATTGGAATTACTGGCCCGTTCCGTACAGGAAGTCTGCCGGACATTCCGGATTCCCTTTGTGATAAATGACAATGTACCGCTGGCACAAAAGATAGATGCTGACGGTGTTCATCTGGGTCAATCCGATATGGCAATTGCCGAAGCCAGAAAGCTTTTGGGTCCCAATAAAATTATAGGAGCTACAGCCAAAACAATCCAACAGGCGCGCCTGGCATATGAACAAGGTGCCGATTACCTGGGAAGCGGGGCAATCTTTGGCACTACCACAAAAAAAGATGCCAAACCTATGACCCTGGATCTTTTGAATGAAATCTGTGCTTCCGTTCCAATTCCCGTGGTAGCCATAGGCGGCATCAATGCTGAAAATGTTTCGAAACTTCGAGGTGCAAAGATTGCAGGAGTAGCAGTTGTTTCCGGTATTTTTGAGCCCAAGAACAAAAGAATAGCCGCCAAAGAGATTTTGGCGAACCTTTATGGAAGACCTCTGATTCAATGTATTACAAATCATGTGACCATAAATCAGGTCGCAAATATGATTTTAGCAAACCAGGGTTCCCCCATTATGGCACATCATCCATTAGAAGTAGAGGATGTACAAACACAGGCCGCAGGACTCCTTTTAAACTTAGGAGCAACCGACGACTACGAAGCCATGAAGCCGGCCTACAAAAAAGCGCTTGAGTTAAACCATATTACAGTCATTGACCCGGTGGGTATTTCCGGAATCAAATTTCGCAGAGATTTCATGATGGAGCTGCTTGCAATTGGGTCACCTACCTGTATTCGGGCCAATTATGCCGAAATACGTGCAATCTACGAAAACCAAAATACATCCGTAGGGTTGGATTGTTCCGAAACAGCAGACGAGACGATTGTAACTCATTTAGCCCGGAAACTTGGATGTATGATTATCGCTACCGGCGAAATAGATTATATTTCGGATGGTAATATAACAGTCCGCGTTTGCTCCGGCCATCCCATGCAAAAGGCTTTGACCGGATCGGGTTGTATGTTATCTGCCGCTCTTTGTACAGAACTGGCATTTAATCAGATGACACAAACCTCCTCCCTTCCCGAAATTGCCAAAAGGGTGTGCACACATATAGGGGATGCCGCAAACTATGCAGCTCAAAAAACCATCGCAGAGGGAAAGGGTATTCTCTCATTTCAGTCCAGCTGGTTTGACGCGCTTAACAAAATGAATTAGCAATAAAAAAGATGATGTTCTGCAGGAATGCATAGGCATCATCTTTTTTTTATGCTAAAATGAGGGAAAAGTAGGAAATACGGACCGGTGCATCTTTCATATCGGAACCGGAGAGCATATAGTAATTGTAACTGCAAACAATGATTAGGAGGATAAAAAATGGATTTGACCGGAATATGGAAACCATTTGGAAAGTACGTTACAGACAGCCAAAAGATTATCATTCAGGGAAATCAGATTTCCTATTGGCGATTCATCGGCAAACAAGGAATGCCCCAGGAAAATGCTGAATTTTACCTTGAGCCAGAAAAAACAGATTTAAAAGAATCGAATTGCTACAATCTCCTGCTAAAAGGGGACGAATATCGTAACTACGATGCAATTATTCACGAAGAAAATTTATTGGGGAAAAATGTATTTATTTTATCCGAAATGACTATGGAGTACGATGGAAGAGGGCGAATTGTACGAACATCTTATATTCGCGAAGATGATTACTCCCGCATTGATCCCCAGTTTGAAAGTAAAGCCTATCAGTATTTTAATAACCGCATTGCTACGCCAATGCAGGCCACCGGAAGTGGAACATTTATGAATATGGGAATGGGTATGATGTCCTTAAACAGTGCACCGCCGCTGTTCACGGCACCTCCTTCCGGCACTCCCTGGTCCTGTACCTGCGGCTCCAAGAATAACACCTCCAGGTTTTGCCCGGAGTGCGGCACCCCAATGCCCATGACGTAATAAAAAATGACCGTCGTTCTTCACGACGGTCATTTTTTAAGGGGTATTGAGGGGGAATTGCATATGAAACAAAGTTAACACTTAATTATTTGGGGGGAGAAAGTGTAACTTCTTTTGAATGTCTTTTTGCAGTAAAGACATCATGTTTCAAAGAAAAACCACTTACTAAGTTTCTCTTAGAGTGATATTACCGCAATTACACCGATAGGTATTGCATATATGCACAATATATTATATATTTACACAAGAGTTCTTCATTTTTTCAAGGAAATCTATAATTGACCGATGAATTGTAATCCGAGATTCCCGTTTGTAACGCGAGAATCCCATTTTGCAAATAAAAAACACATTTTGTAATCGGAAATAGATGACTTGGAAAGACAGAAAACGATATGCTATAATTTGAACAGAATTAGTTCGTTTCAATAAAAGGATCATTAGCAGGGTGGATATTTCATGAAAAACAACAGAAAAGTGACGGTAGTACTTGGTGAGAAGGATGAAAATGGCGAGTATAAGGTCCCTCACACAGTATATGGATTAATCAGTAATGTACGTTTTGTTTTTGAAAAAATAATAAAATACAAAAGAGTTCTACTACCGATGTTTATCATTGGAGCGATAACTCAGTCCGTGATGAAATATCTGTACAGTTATATAGGTAAATACCTGATCGATATTATAGAGATTCAATCGATTGCACCCGAGAAGGATTTTATGCCCTTATTATGGCTTCTTATCGGAATTGTAGTGATTGAATTCGTGGCTGTGGGCGGAAATGCTATCGTAGATAACAGAAGAACCTTCTACAGCTCCTATGTACGGTCATATATCACGACAGAAAAAAACGACAGACTTTTGTCTATGAATTATCAGGTTCTGGAGCAGCCACATATTCTGAATCTGCACCAACGAGCTTCGAATGCGCTCATGGGAAGCTGGGGCGGACTTGAGGGCATGATGAATCAGATGTATGCGCTTTCTTCGCATATTGTTACCATGATTGTAACTGCCACTACAATCATTATTCTCGATCCCAGACTATTGCTAATCTTAACGTCAGCCATGGTCATTAATTACTTTTCTCAGAGATGGTCCCTTCGCGATAACAAAAAATATTTCTGGGACGGTGCATCTGCAGACCGCAGAAAACTAAATTATATGGAGCGCTGTACCCAGGATTTTGACTACGCGAAAGACATTCGGCTTTTTTCTCTTAAGCCTTGGCTGATTCATAAGCAGAAGGGTGTTTTTCTTGATTTTGAGAAAAAATTCAACAGAGGCCGTTTAAGCTGGCTACGTCATTCCGGAATTTATTCCACTACCTCCCTGATTTCATCGGGAGCAATGTACTATCTGCTTATTACAAAAGTATGTCATGATACGGTATCCATTGGCAATTTTTCCCTTTATCTTGGCCTTTGCGGAGCTTTCTCGGCCGCATTGTCTGAATTCTATGCCGGATTTGGACAGCTGGATTTCTCATCCACCATGGTAGACGACCTAAGAACCTTCATGGACCTGGAAATCGAAAATGAGGAGAACTGTCTTGATTTAGAAATACTTGGAGACAAGTATGATTTTGAGTTTAAGCACGTATACTTTCGGTATGAAGGGGCAAAGGAGGATACACTTAAGGATATCTGTCTTTCCTTCCCGGCCGGTCAAAAACTGGCAGTGGTTGGACTAAATGGTGCCGGAAAAACCACCTTTATCAAGCTTCTTTTGCGTCTGTATGATGTAACGTCCGGTGAAATTCTGGTGAATGGAATCAATATCAACCGATTCCGCAGAAAGGATTATTACAGGCTATTTGCACCGGTATTTCAGGATGTTGAGCTGTTTGCATTCCCTTTGGCAGAAAATGTATCTATGAAAGAACCGGAGTGTACCGATAAAGAATTGGCTTATAAATGTCTCGTAGATGCCGGTATGAAGGATAAGATTGATTCTCTTGAAAAGGGGCTTGATACAGAGGTGCTCAAGATTATTCACCAGGATGGAATTGATTTTTCCGGAGGAGAGAAGCAAAAACTTGCTTTGGCAAGAACTCTTTACAAGCAGTCACCTGTTGTTGTCCTCGATGAGCCTACAGCGGCATTGGATGCCCTTGCAGAATATGAGTTGTATCAGAATTTCGATAAAATGCTGGCGAATAAATCAGCCGTTTATATTTCACATCGACTGTCATCCACACGTTTCTGCGATGAAATAGCCATGTTTGTCGAGGGAAGGATTGTGGAATACGGAACACATAACGAACTTCTTATGAAGAAAGGCAAATATGCGGAGATGTTTGCAGTACAAGCGCAGTATTATGAAGATGGTGTAAGCGGGTCGGGTGACATCATTGGTAAGCAGATAATAGCGAGTGAACAGAACGTTATGGAAAAAGAGGAGAAAGGAGCGGGAAATAATGAGCAGTAAAAATAAAGAACGCAATCTACTTCGAAAAGTTTACGGCTACTATTTTCCCACAGCCTGGAAGCAGGATAAGGGCTATTTCTTTAGCCGATTTGTTCAGCTAATCATTTCTTCAATCTCTCCTTTGGTAACGGTAGTGATGATTCCTGAGATTATTGCAGAGTTGATGGGAGAAAAAAGATCTGAGGTATTGATTCAACTCGTGACCATGCTGGTATTGATTCAGTTTGTGTTGAACCTTCTCAGTGCACTTTTCAGGTATTTTATTGAAAAATCCACTCAAAGATTTGAAGATTATTATTCCGGCCAGTTGAGCAGACGAATCATGGAGTTGGATTTTCAGCTTACAGAAGATAAAAAGGCGTTGGATCAGCTTGAACTTGCGAAAAATGGTATGACCAGATACTCCGGAGGCTTGAACGGTTTGATGGAGCCACTGTTCAATGCTGTTTCAGCCTTCATCACAATGGTGGGCGTAACCTATCTTATTGTAAAGCAGGCACCTTTTGTTCTGCTTATTTCAATCGTAGTGGTAGCATTGACCACTTTCTTTAACGTGGCTAAAAATAAAATCGAGCAGAATGGCTATCGAAAGCTCTCAAAAATAGACCGTATATTTGGCTATCTTGGCTTTGGACTGGCGGATTTTCGGTATGGCAAGGACATCCGACTGTATGATTCCAAGGACATGATGGTTGAAAAATGGAAGAGATATACAGAGGAATACAATGACAAAAACGTTGCCATTGCAAATAAGATGCTTCCGCTTCAATTGGGAACCGTCATGACCAATATTCTGCATGATGCGGCCATATATATTTATCTTGGATTTCTGGGAATAACCAGCCGGATTACCATAGCGGTTTGTGTTCAGATGATTTCTGCGGCGGGTACTTTCACGAATTCGCTCAAGTCAATTATGACCAGTTATACCGATATGGTAAAACGTGCCAATTATGCTCATGAATATGTGAAATTCATGGACTATCCATCTGCAATGGAAAAGGGTGAAAAAAGGGTTGGCAAGGGCTCACATGTATTTGAATTCAAAAATGTTTCCTTCTCATATCCCGGTTCAGAGGTTAGCGTTCTGAAAAATATGAACCTGATTATTCATGAGGGTGAACACCTTTCTATCGTCGGTCTAAACGGAGCCGGAAAAACCACCATGATTAAGCTCCTGTGCAGACTTTACGATCCCACAGAGGGCGAGATACTCATGGATGGAATCAATATTAAGGAATATGCGTATGAGGCCTATATGAAAGTATTTGCTCCGGTATTCCAGGATTTCCAGCTTTTTGCTTTTTCTATCAGAGAAAACCTTCTTCTCAAAGAGGATTTTGATGAGGCGGATGAAAAGATTGCCCGTGCAACACTGACCAAGGTGGGAATCAGCGAGAAACTTCGCAGCTTCACAAAAGGACTGGACACCATTATTTACAAACGTTTTGATATGGATGGTATCGAGCCGTCCGGTGGTGAGAAGCAAAAAATTGCGATTGCCCGTGCGTTGATTAAGGATGCACCGGTTGTCATTCTGGATGAACCCACCGCCGCGCTGGATCCCATTGCAGAATATGAAATCTACCGCCAGTTCGAGGATATGGTAAAGGGCAAAACTGCTATTTACATTTCTCACAGACTTTCAAGCTGCCAGTTCTGTGATAAAATAGCAGTATTTTCTGAAGGATATGTCAAGGAATACGGTACCCATGCGGAGCTGGTAGACAAAGAGGGCGGAATATATGCCGAAATGTTTGCAGCACAGGCGCAGTATTACCGAGATGAGAAAAATAACCATGCATCTGTTATGGCAGTTCCGGGTGAATAACGAACCAAACAACAAAGAAGAAAGGGGCATAGCAATGGAAGAGGAAAATGTTATCCGTCTTACATCCAAAAAGAAAAAAGGAATTCTTCGAATTCTTTTCAGCAGATTCGGAATGATACTTGTACTAATGATAATCGAAATCATGGTTCTGCTTTTTGCATATCGTTGGTTCAGTGAGTATTTCAAGGCTTTCACAGTGATTCAGGCATTTTTTTCTGCAGGCATGGTGTTTTATCTGATCAACTGTGAGATGGATTCGATGCCCAAACTAACCTGGTTGTTTCTCATAATGCTGTTTCCGATTCCCATGACAATAATGCTCTGGTTTAGTAGAAAGGATATTGGACATCGCCTGATAAAAAAGCGGACAGGCCAGTTGATTCAGGAGAGTCGGGAGTGCTTACATCAGGATGAAGGAGTGCTTCAAAAGGAAGAACTCATTCAATCCGGAACAGATGATTTACAGAAATATCTAAACCGAAGTGGGTGTTTTCCCATATACACGAACACAAAAGTCGAATATTTTCCTATCGGTGAGAAAATGTTCCGTCGAATGCTTGAAGAGCTGGAAAAAGCGAAGAATTTTATCTACCTGGAGTACTTTATCATTGATGAAGGTTATATGTGGGGAAGTGTCCTAAATCTGTTGGCGAAGAAGGCAAAGGAGGGAGTAGATGTTCGGGTCATGTACGATGGCATGTGCGAGGTTGCTCTTTTGCCTCATGATTATCCCAAACGCATGGAGACGCTGGGAATCAAATGCAAGCCCTTTACGCCTATTAGACCCTTCGTGTCCACCCAATATAACTATAGAGATCATCGCAAAATCATGGTTATTGACGGCACTGTGGCATTTAATGGCGGAATTAATCTGTCCGATGAGTATATTAACCTTATTGAAGTCTATGGGCATTGGAAGGATGTTGCGGTCATGCTAAAAGGTGAGGCGGCGCAAAGCTTTACCTTGATGTTTTTGCAAATGTGGAATCTTGACCAGAAGCAATCGGATTGGGAAAAATTGTCTGTTCAGCCGGTCAAGGAGCCCTCACAGGGTTTTGTGATGCCCTACGGAGATTGCCCATTAGATGGAGAGCGTGTTGGGGAAACAGTGTATATGGATATACTTTATCGAGCCAACACCTACGTGCATATCATGACACCGTATCTGATTCTGGATAATGAACTGGTGGCGGCGTTGGAATATGCAGCCAAGAGAGGAATCGATGTCAAGATGATTCTGCCGGGAATACCGGATAAAAAAGGGGTTTATGCCTTAGCCAAAACCTATTATAAGTCTCTTCTGAAAGCCGGCGTACACCTCTATGAATATACGCCGGGATTTGTTCACGCAAAGGTCTTTGTGAGTGATGATAGGAAGGCAGTGGTTGGATCAATCAACCTGGATTTCCGTAGTTTGTATCATCATTTTGAATGTGCAACCTATCTTTACCAGAATGAGTGTATTGCAGATATAGAAGCAGATTTCCTGGAGACATTAAGTAAGTGCAGAGAAGTTACACCGGAAACGATAAAGGAAGAAAAAATCAGCTATAAAATCATGGGATGTATTTTGAAGGTCTTTGCACCGCTATTATAAAAACCGGAGAATGCATAAACATCCGTTCAAATCAAGTGTTTAGGAGCAATATATGATTCAAGAAGAAGTGATAGTAACCTCAGCCGAGAGGACCAGTCAGTTTACGGGAGCCCTGACCACTTTATTTAAAGGCAAAAAATTACATCGACAATTCAACTATTTCGAGTCGCCCGTAGACTATTTGGGCCTTTATCTCGATGATGTCTGGGCACTCACGCAGCCGGTAGGCTTTGTATATACCAAAGAAGATGCCTACCTGAATGTCATGAGTGTGGATGAATATACCCTCGTTATTGGTCCGTGCTATGAGTCACAGCCCACGGAAAGTCAAATAGATAAACTGGCATCCAAAATGGACCTAAGTCCCGAAAGGAAAACAGATTTCTTTCAAAAAATACTGGATATGAATTACATGCCCATACGAACTGCCGTTTTGATGGCCTGTGCTGATTATCACGTCCTTACCGGAATCAAACTGAATCCATCTGATATTTTCAAAAACGAAAGCAGAAAATTAAACGCGCTTTCTTATGCGTCTGAAAGGCAATGGAAATCCTTTTGTGAATTGGATGAGTCCATGATACTTCAGGAAACCATGTATCAATTTGAGCGAAAATTTTGCAATGCAGTTATGACCGGAAGAGAGGATGCGGTAGATCGTGTACTGGAAGATTTTCCGACGGAATTGCCCCGTCGAGGTCCCACCGCAGCCAGAAATACAAACAATAGTTTTATCATTGCCACCACATTGGTATCGAGATGTGTTATAAAATGCGGCGTATCTCCTGCAGAATCTCTCGCTTTGGCAGATTATTATATTGATCGTTGTGAGCGTTCCAAAACGCCGGACGACCTGCGTTTAATCATGTCTATTATGCTAAAACGTTTTGCCGGACTTGTTCGTAAGGAAAGTAAAGAAGCAGTAACCTCTGAATTCATAAACAATATAAACAATTATATCGAGCAACACATGAACGAACGTATCACCGTGGATGAAATGGCGTACGACATGGGCATGAGTCGAAATACGCTTTCCGGAAGATTTAAAAAAGAAGCCGGTTGCACCTTGTTGGAGTACATCACGCAAAAAAAGGTCAATCGGGCCATGTATATACTAACCAGCACAGATTATTCCCTATCGGAAATCAGCGCATATTTGGCCTTTTCTTCCCAAAGTCATTTTCAGCGTATCTTCAAACAATATACGAATATGACGCCCAATGAGTATCGAAAAAACAGCATGAAATAAGCATTTCCGAAAATAAAAGTATCGATTGAAAGGATTTCTAAAACAATGGAAATCCTTTCAATTTTTTTGTATAATAGGAGTAACAATCTTATAAATAAACGAATGTTCAGAATACGGAGGGTAAAATGGCTGAGGTGAATATCAACAAACTGGGAGAGGCGGCAGGTCCAATCGTCAATATGCTTTTGCAAGTATTTGCAAAGGATGGCCAACCAAATTATGAAAGAAGTTTACTGTTTGCAGCCGGTTTGGCAGGTTATGCCTGTCACAAAGCAGTATGGGAGCTCTATCCGGAGCTTTTCGAAATTGCTGCTACCGATAAAGGCAAGAGATATTACTTTGGAGATGCGGTAAACAAATTTATGTACGAGGGAAAATATAGTGTAACAAATTTCTGTAGCGGCATATATCACCATATGGAGCCCGACAAACCGGTACCGGACTATCGGGTCATTGCGGAATACATTGTAACTCAGATTGGTAATGAAAAGTACGGAATTTGGCACAAATACAAGCCGGAAGAAGTATATCCGGAAATCAAGTCCTGCTGGAACGGTATTTATCCGAACATGACCGCTCCCTATTGTACGGACGCAGCTGAATGGCCTGTACTTTATGGTATCGTATTGGAAAACATTATGAAATATGCCATGGAATCCGGCTTGGAAGCATTAAACGCAACGAAAGAAGAAGTCTACATGATGGCAATCGAATGCGCCGGTTTTCTTTCCAAGATGGATGATGATTCCATATAATTCAATCCGTTTGAAAAAGAAGCCCGTTTTGAAGAAATCACACTACAGGAAATCGTTAAAAGAAAAACTTTGTAGTAATATAAATGTTAATCAAACCATATCAGTGAAAATTAGGGGGAGCAAAATGAACCCGGTCAGTACTTTTGTTATGAAACATTTTCCTCACTATGTAACTTTGGATGATCTCATCGTGCTAGGATTTTCTACCGAAGAGGAGCAGTATATTCGTGAGGGAAAGAAATTATTTTATAAGGTGAAGGTAAAACCACCGTTTGCAACGGATTCTTTTGTTGTAACATTCAAACTACGAAGCATAGCCGCACCAAGAGAGGGAACCTTGTACCGTGAGGAGAGTGGTGCCGGTATACACAGTTTCCTGTCTACCCTTCACAGCTATATGGGACGTGTGGATGTAGAAGAGTATTTTTGTTGCAAATATTACTGGGGCTCATTGCTATACACTTATGTACCGGCTGTCATTATTTTGGATATTCTGGCAGCTCTATTTCCGCCTAGCCGATTCTTTATCCCTATTTTTCTGTTCCTGATTTTTCTTAATTTCTCCATGTTAACGCTGGCAAGTCAGATCATTAAGATTCCTTATTTGCTGACTTATGAGGAGTATACGAAACAAGCGGATGATGAGTAAAGTATTTCCCATAAATACAAAACGAAAGGATAAATGAAAATGGCAACTCCCTGTTCCAAATGCAAATATAACAATACTTTGAAATGTACAGGACCTTGCGAAACCTTTCAGCGTTGGAAAGAAAACCCTGCCAAAGTGGAAGCGGAACTCAAAAAAGACGAATTGCCTCCGGGGGTATACTGGATTACGTTGGATATCCGTCGAGAGAATGTATGTGCCCAGGACTGTATGGACCTTTCCCGTTCCATCAAGGTTCGCTCGGACCAACGAATGGCAGATCTTGATGACGAGCTTAAACAGCACTGGTTGCCCAAGGGCTACAACTGGGTTGGCGGGTCCAGAAACGGTACTGTGAAGGATTATGTGAGATTTGGGAAACAAGGATTCTTAACCTATTCCCATCGATAAAAATTTGTCGATACGCATATTTCGATAGAAATGTTAAGTAATATTATTAATATTTTACTGAGAGAAATCAAAAAATGGAAAATAATCACGAGGACAGCAAATTTAAAGGAAAATACCGAATGAAGAAAATAAAATCAATCTGCATGATTTTGATAATAGCCGTATCAATAATGACAACAGCCGGGTGCGGTAATCACAGTACCGAAACAAACAAGGAAAATACGCAGGAATCTACAAATAAAAAGACAGAAATAGTCAAACTTTCCAAAAATCAAAGGAAGTTTGCAAAAGAGAGAGGTTTTGACCCAACAAACTTACCAAAACCTACCGTAGTTGATACGGAATCTCACGATGGTATTGATATTTCTTTCCATAGCCAGTTTGGTATACTGGATACATCGGGTGCGATATGTTTTACCTCCCAGTACATGGATTCTGAGGATGGAATTGATCAAATAGAAGCCCGTTATTACTTTCACTGGCAGGTTCTCGATGAGTTAGCGGTTCGAGATGTAAATTATCTGGATGTTGTGACAATCGGCGATAAAAATTACCTGTATGCTCCCGGACTAAATAAGGAAGCGCACTTGTATTATCCGGTGGATGATGGCCATTTCATGGACATTCTGGTTAATTGCGTAAATCATTGGGATAAAGATGCGGCTCCTGCATCCTCTGTTAAAAGCCTTCGTGAATTAATGGAGGAAGATAATTTCGCATCGATGATTCTGTTTGACATATCGGGCGCAGGAGTACTATCCAAGGATGTAAACTCCTACGGCGAGGATTACTCGCAGGACGATGAGCTTGAATTCTATAATAAAGAAACAACGGACGATGATATCGCTACGGAAGATGGCATTACCTATGTAAAAAACCAACTTCTTCTCACAGTAAAGGTTGGCACGGATAGAAGTCTTGTAGAGGCGCTTGGTAGCGAATATGGTTTCGAAATTGTCGGTTACCTTAGTATTTCCGATGACTACCAGCTGGAGTTTTCGGAAGACAGAAGCTTTCAGGAACTTGAAAACCTTCGTAAGGAATTTGAAATGCTATACTGGGTAAGGAATTGTTATTTTAATTATGTGATTGAGACTGGTATTTATTAGAAATGAAAAAAGCATCTTGCCTATCGAATTAAGTCAAAAGAGTTTTATGCAATAGAGCGGAAAAGTTCAGGAAAAGTAATTGGCTATATTTACAAGGGGGATCATAAATTGACAATTGAAACAGAAAGACTTATTTTACGCCCTTTTTTAGAAAAGGATGCTGAAGATGTTTATGAATATTTGAACAAACCTGCAGTGAATTGTTTTGCATGTATGAAACTTGATTCCATCCGGGAAGCAAAAAAAGAAATGTTACGGAGAGAAAAAGAAACCGAATACTATTTTGCTATTACTCTCAAGGAAACCGGTAAAGTTATTGGTGAAATAGACGCATATCCTGAGACCGGAGAGCCACACGCAGACGAGAATTCCGTTAAGGATACATTCAGCCCCTGTTGGATGCTGAACAAAAAGTATCAAGGAAAAGGATATGCATATGAAGCAGCAAAGGCTTTCTTTGAGTATTTGTTTTCTCAAAAAGGGGCTAGGCGAATCTATGCATATACGGAAGACTATAATCTCTCCAGCCAACATTTATGTGAAAAGCTTGGGATGCGTAGAGAAGGCGTATTTGTAGAATTTGTCAGCTTTATCAACAATGAAGACGGGACGCCAAAGTATGAAAACACAGTGCAATATGCGATATTAAAAAAGGAATGGAATCATTAGTGGTATTATTGCAATTATAGCTCGGTTATGGCGTGTTAAAACAGCTATCGAGAATAAGCAGAACCTGATTGTTGAAGGATGTTATGTTCCGTTCACATGGAAGATGGATTTTGATAACAAATACTTGCAAGAGATCCGATATATTTGTCTCTGTTTTACGGATAGATATATCACTGAACACTATTCGAATATTATGAAATACGAGAGTTGCATTGAAAATCGAATTGATGACGGATATTGTAAAAGTTGTTACCGGAATACGCGATGTGGGAAATCGTTTAATCTAAAAGGTATTATTAATGAATTACTACAGGGGTCGATCCGATTGATTCATATACCAATTCGGTAGCTCATAATTAGTCAGAAGTATTGATATGGAACGGATTGTGTGTATAAAGTAATTGCTATTCTTATTCAGCTATCATATATTTGGCAATGAAATAAGAGTGGGAAGGGGATTGTATGAAGAAATACATCATTATTTATATTATTTTGTTTGCTATTCTTTTGGTTATGGGGTTGACTCATGGCATTCCCTTTGGGATTACTATTTCTGTAGTAGAAGAGCCATTTGGAATATTGCCTAAAACGAATAAGCATATTGTATTGATTTATAATATTGTCATTATGTTAGGATGCATGATAGCCACTATTATAGTAACTAGGAAAAAAGACAATACAATTCCCTTAAAATGGTTAGTTCCTATAGTGATGCTCGGTAGTTTTGTATTTTTACCGGTTGGTATGTCAAAACACTTTTTGGTAGCACCGAAAGAAACGATTATTCAGGCATGGTCACTTATTTCATTGGCTATGCGCTAAGATATAAGTGATCACAAGTAATAAGTATGATATTGGACATGATATGTATAGATTTGCAAATACATAATAATGATTAAAGCGGCGGTGATTACGCAGACAGTCTATTTTGGAGGAAAAGGTATCACCAAAGATAGCGATTCACAGTACATTGATTACGACATTTGGACTGGTAAAAAATGAGTATAGCGGAGCAT
>DCGY01000029.1 GCA_002314715.1 Lachnospiraceae bacterium UBA1766
ATTTTTTAGAAATATTTCGAAAATTATATCGATTATTCTATGGCTTCAATCGGCTTCTTTTCCTTTAATCTTTTCGCTAAAACAACCGCATATCCGGCAGTTAGATAAAACACCGAACCGCTCAGGCTGAAACGCATCGTTAGCCATGCTTCAACGAAATTATTCACCACCTCCGTCAAACAAACGACCATTAATACTCTCTCCGGGAAATCATACAAACCTTCTTTATTAAAAAACACCTTTGCACCTTGACAACCTGCGTATATCAACCAGCATAAATAAATGAAAAGTCCCGGTATTCCCACCGCGGTCGCTATTTCCAGGAAATCATTGTGAGTATATGTGGACCACCCCATTTCCTGTTTTACAAAAGAAGTGACACTATTCGGGGTAACACCAAATAAGGCAACTTCTTTATCATGTATAATCCCATTCAGAACCGCTTTATAAATGACTTGTCGACCGGTTAGATTCTGAGTTAATTCTCTCTCATTTACAGCTTCTGTTATTTCTTGCCCCAAGCAAGTCATTCGAATGTTCCGATAACCATACATAATTGGTTTTCTCACATAATCCGCAATTAAAAATACGATTATTACAGAAAATAATGTTGCAATTACACGAAGCCATAATTGACGTTTTTTTAATGTATTCCAACAATATACCATCGCTATTAGGCTAAGGCCGATTGCAGTGGACAAACCACTTCCTCTGCTATCCGTAATAGCTAATGCAATATAAAAAATAAGGAATGCAGGAATATACCAATAACGACATTTGCTTTTTGTTTCAAAAAAAAGATAAACACATATCATCAGAAGCGTTTTTATATACATCCCTGTAAAGTTCGGATGAATCGTAATATGCAGTCTTTCCCATCCCCAACCGGCGGCATCTGTCAAATGAGTATCAACGAAAAGGTTTAAAAAAGGGATACGAAGAGTTATTCTTTCCTGAATTATTAATCCCACCAAGATAAAACATATAAATGGCACGGATACTATTATTAACACCCGAAATACCTTGTCAATGATCTTACGATCACCTTTTAAAAATACCGCAAACAAATAAAAAATACCAATCTTGGTAGCAATCCAAATTAATACATCCTGATTCGAGCCCATAGAAACCGCATTTTTCACCAGCATATTCCGAAAGCAGGCAAAATAACACCATCCAAAAAACAGAACCAAAAGCAGCTTATCCGCCGTAAAAAGATTCTCTTTCACAAAGGCAACGAATGTTTGTTCTTTCTCTTTTTTTTCAACAAGGTAACATACAAATACTGTGAGCAAAAGAATTATATTTAATGTAACTCCAATATTTTGATAAATCTTTTTCGTCAAAATCAATTCATAAATCAGCGAAACTGCACATTGATAAAAGAAAGAAAGCAAAAATATAATCCATAATATTTTTTTAATATTTTTACTATTCATCATTTTCTATTTCTCACTTTCTTTATTTAAATCCTATTATTAATTCGAATTAATCACACTCCACAAATTGCTGTGTTCATTTTTCCCATATAACACATCATACTGCAAAGACTTAAAGTGATTCACAGCCTCAATTTGCGCATCCGAAAAACTCTCTAACAATTCACCCTCTTCATCTCTTAACAAATATCTTGTATTCGTTTTCAGAAGGCTTCTTTCATAAGCCAGCACATTTCCCATATAAGAGTTGGGAAGTCCCGCATACTCCATAATCATTTGCGGTAAGTAACTAATATTTTCCCCCTGAAACTCAATGGTTTCTTCTTTCATATTAGTCCACATAATAACCGGTACCGAATAGGTTCTTTCCAGTGTTTCCGTATCGGTAGCCTCATGGCTAAAGCCTAAGTATTCCATATATTCCGGGCGAAAATTCGGTATATGATCTCCATACATGGCCAGAATAACCGGTTCATCCACTGTTTCAAAATACTCTACCAGCTCCTGAAATGCCAGACAGGAATAATAAATGCCGCTTACATAATTGTCGATTTCTTCCTGATATGCATCGGACAGTTCCACACCATTCACAGTCGCTGTCACAGGGAAATCAACATCCAATTCATCCAATCCCCGGAAGGGTAAATGCCTTCTATGATTTGCAATAGTTACCGCCCACAAAAACATAGAATCCGTTTCCTTTTCCTGATACTCCTTGATAATCTGTTTCATCACGGAAGAATCGGAAATATATTTGGAATAAAGTTCCTGATAGGTCATATCGTCCGCAAACAATAATTTTTCAAAGCCAAACTGGCTATAGAGTCCCTGGCGATTATAAAATTCCCCTGTATATGGGTGCATTGCCACCGTTCCATAGCCTAATTCCTTAAAGTATCCGGTGACTCCCGTGTAAGTCAATCCCTCTAATTTAATAAAAGCATCAGAATCACCCATAAAATACTTTGTGTTCAATCCGGTTAAAAACTCTGCTTCCGAACTTACCGTTCCACCGCCATAAACATTTGAGGTCAAAAAACCGGTAGAACACTTTTCCGCCAATTCCCGATAGGGAGCCATCGGATCTGTATTAAAGGTTACCGTTCCTTCCCCGAAGTTATCGGTATTCCACCAGGACTCATTCATGATTACAATCACACTGGGATTCACATCCGACTTCGGGTAATCATTCGTTGCATTTTCTTCAAAAAAAGCATAGCTGGCATCAATATTGTCCACTGAAATATTCGCCAATTTATCGTTTTCCAGGAAGCGATACAGCACATAATACTGGCTCTCAGTATTAAGCACATCCAAATGCTCTACCACTTCCGGGGACTTTCGATATTCCATATAGCCCTTATAATAAAAGAACAACAAGCAAAAGCAAAACAAAGCCGATCCAATTCGAATTACACGAAAACTCCATTTGGCCTTTTGACTTTTCTCTTTCCATCCTGCCTTAAAGTTTTTTCCATAATAATGTTCTGTTAAGAAACCGAATACCACCAGCACAAACATGCTGATAATCAAAATCAGACTATACTTATCCAAGGTAAATGTTACATATTTGGTTGCCATACCGGCCGCTTCCGTGAGTTTCAAATCATCCAATCGAAACAACTCTCTGCGGTTAGCATATTTCAAAAAGCTGGCATGGGTCAAAGCAAAGACCGGTATCGAAACCAGCAAAAGAGAAATCCCAATATTCCAGCTAAGCAAATACACAATTACAAGTAATGTGCCAATTAAAATAGCCTCAAATCCATAAATACCATTCAGGTAATTTTGATTCAAAAATGTCAACAATGAATCCACCGGTTTTGCCACATAATAATCCTGAAAGTACGGAATATATCTTGCATATGCTATTACCAAACCGATTACAAATATAATATATAATAATCGCTTCTGCTTTTCTTTTTGTTCTCCTGTAGCTTTATCTTGAAAAAGATTTATCTTCATCCCACTTCATCCTATCTTTTTACTATAAACGAAAGACCCCACAGTATTATACTATACTGTGAGGTCTTTCACAACCAATCTTTTATAACCGATGGGCCATTTCCACGGCCTTCTTCATCTTTTCGAAGTCTTTTACTCCCTCTGTCTCCACAGAAGAGCTTAAATCCACTGCAAAGGGTTGCAGGCATTTTGCAGCCTCTTCCATGTTTTCCATATCAATTCCACCGGCCAGAAAATAATCCCGATCCACATCCTTTACCAAATCCCAGTCAAAGGTTTTTCCGGTACCGGTACCGCTGTCAAACAGTAAATAATCCGCTGAGGTGTCCAGCCAGGCCTGTACAATATAACGATCTGATACTCTAACCACTTTAATTACTTCTTTTCCGGTGGCAGCTTTGATATACATGATTACTTCTTCGGATTCCTCGCCGTGAAGTTGGGCAATATCAATGATTCCGCTCTCCAATGCTTCTACCACACGATCCTCGGAGTCATTCACAAAAACTCCTACCACCGCAATGTCGGGATGTAGCATGGATCGAAGTTTCTTTGCGGTTTCAAAATCCACGCTTCTTCGAAATCCCGGTGCCAAGATAAAGCCGATATAATCCGGTTTCACTTCATTAACGAATGCAATGTCTTCTTCTCTGCGTATACCACAAATCTTTATTTTCATAGTTTCCGGCTCCTTTCAAAAAGAGGATTTTCGATTCATATTCACAAACGCCCCCTGCTTCGCAGAGGGCGTTTATTTCATGTTTGTTTTCTTCTGTCGTTATCGAAATAGTTATTTCACCAAACGATAAGTTTCTCTTGCAATGGCAAGTTCCTCATTGGTAGGAATAAACATAACCTTCGTACGGCTGTCAGGGGTGCTGATTACGGTATCATCGCCTCTCTTATTGTTCTGCTCCTCGTCAATGGTTACGCCCAAATATCCCAAATGCTCGCATACAAGGCTACGTACCAAAGGTCCGTTTTCGCCAACACCGGCAGTGAAGCAGATTACATCGACGCCATTCATGGCTGCTGCATAGGCACCGATGTACTTGGCCACACGATAGCAGAAGGTCTTCATGGCGCGAACTGCGTTCTCATCGCCCTTGAAATATCCATCTTCAATATCTCTAAAGTCAGAAGAAAGATTATCGGAAAGTCCCAAAACACCGGACTTCTTATTTAATACATTCAGAACATCATTTACAGACATGCCTTCCTTATTTGCCAGGAACTCAATAACAGCAGGATCAATATCACCGCTTCGGGTACCCATAATCAGACCTTCCAAAGGAGTAAGTCCCATAGAAGTATCAATACACTGACCATTCTTAACAGCAGAAATACTTGCTCCGTTACCCAAATGGCAAACAATGGTCTTTAAGCTTTCATAGGGTACATTCAAAAATTCGGCTGCTCTCTTGGATACAAATGCATGGCTGGTGCCATGGAAACCATAGCGACGAATCTTGTATTTCTTGTAATATTCATAAGGAATACCGTAAAGATAAGCTTCCTCAGGCATAGTCTGATGGAAGGCGGTATCAAATACAGCTACCATAGGAGTAGTGGGCATCAATTCCTTGCAAGCATTGATACCAATTAAGTTTGCGGGATTATGTAAAGGAGCCAAATCATTGCAAGCTTCGATTGCAGCCATTACTTCATCATCGATAATGGTAGAAGTAGAGAACTTCTCTCCACCGTGTACAATACGATGTCCAACCGCACCGATTTCGCTTAAATCCTTCACCACACCGGTTTTCTCATTGGTAAGTGCATTGAGCACAAGCTGAATTGCCTGGGTATGATTTGCCATAGGTGTAACGGTTTTCTCCTTTTCTCCACCTGCCGGAGAATAAGTAATCATACTACCTTCAATACCGATTCTTTCGCAAAGTCCCTTTGCCACACATTGCTCGGTATCCGAATCAATCAACTGAAACTTTAATGATGAACTACCACAATTGATAACCAAAATCTTCATAACAAAAATCCTCTATTCCGCAATTCGTCTGAATTTAGTTCCTTCTTTAAAGAACTACGAATTGCTCTTTTTATCTATTACACAAGCTGAGCCTGAACAGCAGTCAGCGCTACGACACCTACAATATCTTCCCAGGAGCATCCTCTGGACAGATCATTAACAGGTCTTGCAATACCCTGAAGCATAGGTCCGTAAGCCTCTGCGCCACCCAGTCTCTGTACAAGCTTATATCCTATATTACCGGCATCCAGGTTGGGGAAAATCAAAACGTTAGCATGTCCTGCCACATCACTGCCGGGAGCCTTGGACTTGGCTACACCGGGAACCAATGCTGCATCCGGCTGTAATTCGCCGTCAACCTCCAAGTGCGGATACTGCTCATGTGCAATTTTGGTAGCCTCTACCACCTTATCTACCAACGCATGCTTTGCACTTCCCTTGGTGGAATGGCTGAGCATTGCAACGATTGGCTTGGAACCAACCAATGCACGGAAGCTCTTTGCAGAAGTGTCTGCAATGGCTGCCAATTCTTCGGCGGTGGGGTCCTGATTCAAACCACAGTCTGCAAAAATAAAGGTGCCGTTCTCACCCATATCCTTAAACTTGGTATCCATTACGAAGAATGCAGATACAAGCTTTACGCCGGGTGCGGTTTTCAAAATTTGAAGAGCAGGACGAAGGGTATCTGCAGTGGAATGACAAGCACCCGCTACCATACCATCCGCATGATTTGCTTTAACCATCACAATACCAAAGGTAAGATAGTCTTTTAAAAGAATTTCTCTGGCCTTCTCAGGTGTCATACCCTTTGCTTTACGAGTTTCATATAAAAGATTTACATACTCGTCCAAACGCTCGGTGGTTTCCGGATTCACAATCTGAATACCGGTCAAATCTACCTCCAGCCAGCCTGCGCCATCCATAATCTTCTCCTCGCTACCAATCATAATCACATTGGCAATGCCTTCTTCTAAGATTTTGGCAGCAGCAATCAAGGTTCTCTTGTCATTGGATTCCGGTAAAACAATTGTTTTCCGATCCATCTTCGCTCTCTCTTTAATCTGATCAATATAAGACATCTGGTCTCTCCCTTCGCGCTAATGTAAGCGCTTACTTTTTCTCAAAAACCCTTTACAACTATTATACTAGATTCAGAGAAAAAAACAAGGTCAAAAAAGTGTTAAATAAATAACTATCTTTTCCCGGAAAGTCCTATATTTATTGCACTTTTTTTCGTACAATCCATTTCGTGTAAGCGCTTTCACATCTGTCATGCCGCCCTATAGACAATCTAACCTATTTTGTATAATCCCGCTCATCCACATTTACAAGGAAATAAAAATGTGAGATAATTATATAACTGTTTTTATTTACCGAAAGATAAGTATTACATTCCACTATTAACTACGTATTCATATTATCGATACCAGCGAGGACATCATGAAAGTAAACGCGATTATTGCGGAATACAATCCATTTCACAAAGGACATGCCTACCAGCTTCAGGAAAGCAAATCGCAAACCGGTGCGGACTATACCATCGTCGTCATGAGTGGCGATTTCGTTCAACGAGGAGAACCGGCGATTTTGGATAAATATACAAGAGCCAAGATGGCTCTTCAAAGCGGTGCCGATTTGGTATTGGAACTGCCGGCTCTTTATGCAGCTTCCAGTGCAGAATATTTTGCAACCGGTGCCATTTCCATGCTGGACAAACTGGGAATTGTGGACACTGTTTGCTTCGGAAGTGAAAGCGGAAAAATAGAAAATCTGCAACGCATTGCCAAGATTTTATCGGAGGAGCCGGACACTTACGTTCAAAAACTACGTACTTTGATTTCCTTCGGTCTCTCCTATCCTACAGCCCGGAATCAGGCCTTGTTGGATTATGATCCCGGCCTAAATGATTGCATTGATTTGCTGGGTTCTCCAAACAATATTTTGGGCATTGAATACATCAAAGCCATAATCAAGCGTAACAGTCAAATGACACCGCACACCATTCTTCGTCTTGGTGCAGGGTATCACAGCCCACACCTAGATGAAAATTACTGCTCTGCCATGGCTCTTCGACAAGCTATCACAAACGGACGCTCCTTCGAAAACATCGCATCCTTTTTGCCGGAGGAATCCGCTTCGTTCGTGGAGGAAAAGCTTCGGAATCACGACTATTTGGATTGTGATGATTTTTCTCAAATTCTTTTCGCCAAGTTGTTAGGCGAATGCAAAAAAGGATTTACGGAATATTTGGATGTGTCCGAAAGTCTTTCTCAAAAAATCGTGAATCATTTGTATGAATATAGCGGATATCAGAGTTTCTGTAATATATTAAAATCCAAAGATATGACCTATACCCGTATCAGTCGTTGTTTATTACACATTCTGCTGAATATTACAAAGGAAAATATGGCTCTTGCAATGGAGAATGACTACATCTCTTTTGCACGGGTCTTGGGCTTTCGAAAAGAAGCTTCCCCTCTGTTACATGCAATCAAGGAAAATTCCTCCATTCCTCTACTCACCAAGCTTGCGGATGCACCTCAGGCTTTGGATAACGTTGGAGCAAAATCCTTTAAGGACATGATCCTGCAAAATCATCTTTATGCAGGGGTTTTGGCTTGTAAATGCAAACGTCCCGTAGAAAACGAATACCAAAAGCAAATTGTTATCCTGTGACATAAAAAAAACACAATCGCTGTTACGATTGTGTTTTTTCTATATTTGTCTCTTTCTTAGTTCTTAAAGCTGTGAATCGGAGCAGGAATTCTACCGCCACGATTTACAAAATTATCACAGGAGAAGGGATTTACAGGCATAATGGGTGCATAACCAAGCAAACCGCCAAACTCTACAGTCTCTCCTACTCCCTTTCCGATAACAGGAATTACACGTACGGCAGTGGTCTTCTGATTTACCATACCGATTGCCATTTCATCTGCGATAATACCGGAAATGGTTGTTGCTTTTGTGTCACCGGGAATTGCAATCATATCAAGACCTACCGAGCAAACACAGGTCATTGCTTCCAATTTTTCGATTGTTAACGCACCTGCGGTAACAGCATCAATCATACCCTGATCTTCACTGACCGGAATAAACGCACCACTTAAACCACCAACATAAGAAGAAGCCATTACGCCACCCTTCTTCACCTGATCGTTCAAAAGAGCCAAAGCTGCGGTGGTACCGGGAGCTCCGGCATATTCCAAACCGATTTCACAAAGAATATCCGCAACACTGTCGCCGATTGCAGGAGTCGGTGCCAAAGACAAATCCACAATACCGAAAGGAACCCCCAACATTCTGGATGCTTCCTGGGCAACCAGCTGACCTACACGGGTAACCTTAAATGCAGTCTTCTTGATGGTCTCACAAAGCACTTCGAAGTTCTCACCGCGAACCTGCTCCAAAGCATTTTTTACTACACCGGGGCCACTGACACCAACATTGATAATCTTGTCTGCTTCGGTTACTCCATGGAATGCGCCCGCCATAAACGGATTATCATCGGGAGCATTACAAAATACTACTAATTTCGCGCATCCAAGCGAGTCATCTTCCTTGGTATACTCAGCTGTCTGAAGAATCATTTCACCCATCAGTTTCACCGCATCCATATTGATACCGGTTCTGGTAGAGCCAAGGTTTACGGAACTGCAGACTCTCTCTGTAGTAGAAAGAGCAAGGGGAATGGAACGAATCAAAAGCTCATCGGCAGGGGTCATACCCTTGCAAACCAACGCAGAATAACCACCGATAAAATTCACGCCTACCTTCTTTGCCACATCATCCAATGTCTTTGCAATGCCGGCAAAATCTTCCACTGTCTTACAGCAGGCCCCACCAATCAGAGCAATCGGTGTAACGGAAATACGCTTATTTACAATCGGAATACCAAATTCTCTGGAAATTTCCTCACCGGTCTTTACCAAATCCTTTGCTGCTTCATAAATCTTGTTATAAATTTTCTCTTTACACTTTTCCAAATCACTGTCAATACAATCCAAAAGGCTGATACCCAGAGTGATGGTACGAACATCCAGGTTCTCTCTTTCGATCATATTATTGGTTTCTACAACTTCATAAATATTAATCATACTCTGTCACCCGGTCCCTTAAATACGATGCATCTGATCAAAAATTTCTTCCTTCTGACACTTAATGGCTACACCGATTTCCTTGCCAAGTGCATCCAGCTCATCAACCATATCTCCAAAAGGCTTCTTGCTGTTATTTGTATCAACAATCATCATCATGTTAAAATAATCCTGAACGATGGTCTGTGAAATATCCAAAATATTGATAGAATTCTCTGCCAGGTATGTACAAACCTTTGCGATAATACCTACAGTATCCTTACCTACTACGGTAATAATTGTTTTTTTCATAAGTATTCCTACCTTTCGAATAAATAATCATCTTTATCATTAAACTACAAAACAAGCTAATTTGCAATGTTTTTCTTGATTATACAATCTGGATTACTTCTGTGGGTTCGTGTCTTTTTGCTACCTGCATTTTAAAATCATCAGCTTTGTAGGGATTGTCCGCCAAATTAATTTCCATCCGAACCGATTCAAAAGCCAACTCCGGCAAATTATTCTCCTGACTTAAATGCCCCAGCAAAATTCCTTGCATGTTATCATGTAGAATCCGGGACAGCAGTCTTCCGCAATTTTCATTGGAAAGATGTCCCCGGTCTCCCAAAATACGCTGTTTTAAAGGATATGGATAAGGACCTACCTGAAGCATGTTCACGTCATGATTGGCCTCGATCAAAAGAGCGTCCATTCCTCTTAAGGATTCTACCGTATAATCGTTAAACACACCAATATCCGTACAAACCGCCACTTTCTTCGTACCATAAGACACCCGATAGGCTACCGGATCCACCGCATCATGTGAAATACCCATGGGATTAATGGTTAAATCCTTAATGGTAAATCGCTCGTCCCGCTTAATCTCAAAAAACAAGGATGGATTTACATTTCCCAGGGATTTGGAATTCAACATGTATTCAATGGTCCCCTTTGTAGCATATACGGGAATCTGATATTTTCGTAACATCACACCCAACCCGCTGATATGATCCGCATGTTCATGGGTTACCAATATTCCATCAATATCTCTTCCTGTCAACTCCAGGTCATTTAGCCCACTTTCAATTCGCTTTCCGCTGATACCGGTATCAATCAAAAGATGCGTGGAATCGGAACCCACATAAATACAGTTTCCGCTGCTACCGCTTGCAATACTACATAATCTCATAACAAACTAATCCTAATCCCAGTAAATATCAATGATATCACCGTCTTTTATCTCTTCCATGTATTGTGCCTGACGTCCATTTAAATTCGTCACAATCCGCTTTCCTTCCGGTCTGTGGGTCAAATCGAAATGAATATAATCAAACACATCCACAAATACGTAATGATTTTTTCCCTTCATGGTAATGGGCGCATGATTTACAACCACAATGGTAGAGCCATCTACATTTCGTACCGGGGGAGTCGATATTTCCGGAAGGACAACCATTTCCTCCCCGGACATTGCAACCAGCGCAGGTTTTTCCACTGTCCTAGTCTTCATTGTTCCGCTATACATGGGCTCCGCTTCCAATTTGCTCTCCAGTTTTTTATTTAAAGCCTGAATTTTCGCATTTAATGCAGCTGCCTTTGCGGATAAATCTTCCTCCCCAATGGGCGCATCCTCTTCCGTAGAATCCAAGGGCAGACCCGGTTCCAAAACTCTATCCTGTATGGCTTCCTCCGCCTGCACAGAATTGTCGGCAGACAGCGGTGTCTCCTCTGCTTTCTCCGAATCCGGTACAGCTACATTCCCGGCATCCTGCACCACCTCTTGAATCAAGGTTGCTGCTTTGATGATAATCGGTTCCGGCTTCACTTCCATCTTTTTGATAACAGATACATCAAAACCTTCGTAAACCTTTGTTTCCCCGTTTCCTACCGCACCATTTACATAGATATCCTCTGCCATCGGAATCGCCAGACGTTCACACAAGTCCATTACGGTATAGTAATCCAAAATTTCAATGGAATCTCCGTCACCGATTGCATATTGATCATCCAGTTTCTGACCATTTTTCAAAGCTGCCTTGGATACTTTATATTCCATTCTGTTTACCGTCACGGTAATCTTTTCTTTTACCTCCGGTATCTGACTCAAAATCAGTGAAGCAGCTTTTCCCTTGGTGGAGGGGGATACATGGATCTTATCCCCGTTCTTTACGACTGAGGTGATATCCGCTAAATTTCCGTTCAAAGTAATGACTGCCGGTTCTCCCAAAAGGCCCTTCTGTACCCGTTCCTCTCCGTTTACCGCATAGGTAATGGATTTACCCCGTTGCGGGAACAGCTTCTCATTTGGATATTCCGCCTGCATAGCTACATCTGCCACGCAAAGCTTGCCATTATTATATAATTTGGTTCTCAGTCCGTTTAGTTCCACAAACGTAAAGGTATTCCCCTGTTCAAAGTAGCTGATACAAATACCAATGGGGGTTACCATCAAAGAATCCTTTTGCGCATCTTCCTCCTCAAAGGCGATTTCCTGCATAACTTCTTTTCCACGAATGGCTACACGTTCCTTCACAATGCTTAACTGTTCCGCCAACATTTCCGTATAACCCTCTATGGTTCCGCCGCCTCCTACGATAAAGACAGCACCCACCGGCTTATCACCGTTTAATTCCGTAATTTTTTGCGCAACCAAACCGGTCATTTTCAACATTCCCGGAAGCAGGATGGCCTTTAACTCCTGTGCAGTCATGGTTTGCTCGTTTCCAAAAATATCTACATAGGAAATCACATCCATCGTACTGACCTGACGTTTCATTTGCTCTGCCACATCAAATTCAACCAGGCAATGCTGCATAATATCATTGGTCAGACTGTCACCGGCCACGGGAATCATTCCGTAAGCGGTAATCGTTCCCTCCTTGGTAATACAAATATCACTGGTTCCGGCACCAACATCCACCAGCGCCATATTCAACATACGATATTTTTCCGGAATTGCCACACGAATTGCGGCAATAGGCTCCAGAGTCATATTGGCAACCGATAACCCGGCATATTCCACCGCCTTATACAAACCATCCACTACATCATCCGGCAGGAAGGTTGCAATCAAATCGATACCAATATTTTTCGCCTTATGCCCCTGTGGGTTGGTAATCTGATATCCGTTTAAATAATAGCGAATGGGTGTATATCCAACACAATAAAACACAATATCTGTTTCATTATTGGCCTGAAAATCCTCGTAAGCCTTCTGTGCTCCCAGCGCCTGAAGTGCAAAAACATCGTCCTCTGTAACCGCACGCTCTGCCTCATATTCATCCACTACATGAACCGTGACCGTTTTCAGTACGCGACCGGCTGCCGCAATACAAGCTTCTTTCAGTTCACGGCCAAGTTTTTTCTCCAACTGTTCCCGTACATATTTTACGGTTTGACCCACCTTGGCAATATCATGAATCTGTCCATCCAGCATTGCCCTGGTTTCCTGTTCCTTTTGACATTGCGCCACTACATGGAAATACCCCTCTTCCATATATCCAACGGTACCCACAATGCTTCTGGTTCCTATATCCAAACCAAATACCGGATTTTCTTTTGTACCACCTAATCTATCCATGTATATGCCTCCAGTTTTTCTCGTATCTGATCATAACTTTCCTCGGGGGAACGACTATTATCAATCACGAAATCGCAATTATCCCTGTATTGCTGTTCCATCAGCTGGGACTTCATAATACGATCGATTTTTTCATCTGTATAACCACGACTGTCACGAAGACGCTTTCTACGAATTTTTTCATCGGTATAGATATACCACATTTCATCTACCAGTGGTTTGTATCCAGCCTCAATCAACAGCGCCGCCTCCACAAAAAACAGTTCTACCGTCCCGGTTTCTTTGGCCTTCTGCAAATGCTCCAGCAAATATTCTTTTACCGCCGGATGAACAATATCATTCACTTTCTGCAGTACCGTTTCATCCGCAAATATTTTCTCTGCCATTTTGGCTTTATGAATCTGACCGTTTTCTTCCAATACCTCTTTGCCCAGAAGCTCCACTAATTGCCTATAGCATTCTGTTCCCGGTTCCTTTACCAGGTGAGCCACCTCATCCGCCAGATAAATTTCACATTTATAATGCTTTTGAATAAAGGATAAAATATGGGATTTCCCGGCTCCTACACCACCGGTAATTCCGATAAACTTCATTTCCTGCATAAATCCTATTTAGCCTCCAGCCAGTTCTTTCCGCTATGCACATCCACTTCCAGGGAAACTGCTAAATCCGCTGCTTCTTTCATATTATCCCGAAGAAGTTTCCATACGATTTCTTCTTCCTCTTTGTAGGTTTCAATCAGTAATTCATCGTGTACCTGCAAGATCATTTTCGACTTTAATTTCAGATCACGAAGTGATTTCCAAACCTTAATCATGGCAATCTTCATAATATCTGCAGCCGTACCCTGAATCGGCGAATTCATGGCTACACGCTCCCCAAAGGATCGTTGCATAAAGTTGGAAGAAGCAAGCTCCGGAATCGGACGTCTACGACCATACATCGTAGTAATATATCCGGACTCTTTTGCATCGGATACCAGCTTATCCAAAAATGCTTTTACCTTTGGATAGGTCTCAAAATACTGCTCAATATATTTTGCTGCCTCCTTGGTACTGATGCTAAGATCCTGACTTAGGCCAAAGGAACTGATTCCGTATACAATACCAAAATTTACCGCTTTTGCATTTCTTCTCTGTAAATCTGTGACTTCTTCAAAAGGAGTATGGAAAACCTTGGAAGCTGTAATACGATGAATATCCTGATCCATTTTGTACGCTTCGATTAACTGCTCATCGCCGGACATATGGGCTAAAATACGAAGTTCAATCTGGGAATAATCCGCATCAATAAACACGCAGCCTTCCTTTGGAACAAAAACCTTACGAATTTGCCTGCCAAGTTCCATTCGCATGGGAATATTCTGCAAATTCGGCTCTGTGGAGCTGATACGTCCGGTTGCCGTTATTGTCTGATTGAAATTCGTGTGAATTCGCTGATCGGCTTCAATATAATTTGCAAGCCCGTCTGCATAGGTAGACTTTAATTTGGTCAACCCTCTGTATTCCAAAATCTCACTGACAATTGGGTAATCCACAGCCAGTTTTTCCAAGACATCCGCTGCTGTGGAATATCCTGTTTTGGTTTTCTTACCTCCGGGAATCTGCATCTTTTCAAACAACACTTCCCCCAACTGCTTCGGTGACTGAATATTAAAACGACAGCCCGCTTTTTCACAGATGGAAGCTTCCAGTTCGGCGATACGTCCACTAAGGGCATCTCCGTAAGCCTTCAGCTCATCTCTTCGTACGATAACCCCTTCCCGTTCCATATCAAACAACACTAACGATAAGGGCATTTCGATCTCGTTCATAAGCTGAAGCATACCGGTATTTTTTAATTTCTGTTCAATAACATCCTTTGCCTTCCGAATCACATATGCGCAAAAACCTGCATATTCCTTAATCTTCTCCGGTTCCGTCCATAGAACCTCTTTGTAAGTTTTCTTGCCCAAAAGCTCCTTTTCACCGGGAATCATAAGTCCCAAATGCTCGGACGCAATTGCCTCCAAATCATAGTCACTTTTTAAAGGATTTAATAAATAAGCACCAATCAGAACATCAAAATAACCTTCCGTATTTTGTTGTTCCATATATGGATATAAGGCTTTTATCTGAAATGCCGATACGCGAAGCTTTCCGGAGAGTTGCAAAATTGCCTCCTCCAAAATCGGGGATACAAAGGCCTCCATCCCCATCACCTCGTTTACGTACACGTAGGTTTTCTCTTCGTTTATGCTAAATGCCAGCCCGTACAGCAGTCCATCCTCCAGAAAAGGCCAAATACCTACCGTATCCTTTTCGGAAAGCTTGTTAAGAATGCCGGCACATTCTGTAACATCCTCCAAATAACAAAAAGTTGACTTAATGTCATCGTTTCCGTTTTCTTGTCTTTGCTCGAATCGATTATAATAATTTTTAAACTCCAGCTGTTTAAAAAGACTATATGCCTCTTTTGTAAAATAATCACAGGCCTTTGCCTTTTCATAATCCAGTTGTAAATCACAGTCAATCTTGATAGTGGCCAAGGTTTTACTCAAATCAGCCAGCTCACGATTTTCCGCTAGGGTTTGATGAATGCTTTTCTTGGTAATCTCTTCCAAATGAGCATATATATTTTCGATAGAACCATACTGAACAATCAGCTCGGTAGCGGTTTTCTCACCAATTTTGGGCACACCGGGAATATTATCCGCCGTATCCCCCATCAATGCCTTTAATTCTATAAACTGCAAAGGAGTTACCTGATAAGCCTTTAAAACATCCTCTGCATAATAATCCTCGATTTCCGTATGTCCCTTTTTGGTTTTGGGAATACGAATCTTAATCTGATCAGTTGCAATCTGTAACAGATCACGATCTCCCGAAACCAAAGAAACCTGTATTTTTTCCTTCTCGGCTTTCTTGGCAAGGGTACCCAAAATATCGTCTGCTTCCAAACCGGCCTGCTCCATGATTACCACACCCATGGATTTCAAAACTTCCTTCATCACAGGAACCTGTTCACGCAGTTCCTCCGGCATGCCTTTTCTGGTACCTTTATACTCCGCGTACATTTCATGGCGAAACGTCTTAGCATGTACATCAAAAGCCACTGCCAAATAATCCGGATGTTCCTCATCCAGAATCTTAAACATAATATTCAGGAACCCATAAATTGCATTTGTATGAAGTCCTTGGGCATTTGTCAAATCCGGCACTCCATAAAACGCTCTGTTTAATATACTATGGCCATCAATCAATACCAATTTCTGCATAATAATCTCCGCATCCCATAAAATTCATTTTCGCAAGCGTAAATTTCTTACTATAATACAAGCAATAAAATCCCAATTAACGCAAACACACAGGAACAAATTTGAAGTATCAAACCGGATTCATACATCCTTTTGTGCCATTTCATAGTGTGTTCCACTTCCTGCAGGCGTTTGTTTAATTCCTTTTTCAGGTCAAAGGAATCTCCCTCTTCCAAATGCTGAATACCTTCCGACACAAGAAACTGAATCGTCAGTTCCTCTTTGCAGCTACTGCAAGTGTTTAAATGATCCGCAAATGCTTTTAGCGTTGGATAATCCAACTTTTTTCCCATAAATGCAGTTGTTAAATGCTCAAATTCTTTACAGGTCATCTATTATTTCCCTATTTCACTGAGTCCTCTGAGTAAATCTAAATCCTCAGGCTTAATCTTTATACTGGTTTCGATTTTTTCTCCTTCGGGAGTCGTTACAATTACTTCAATTACACTGTCTTCCCGAAGTCCTGTTTTTGCCACTGCCTTGCAAAATGCAGGAAACTTGGGATGATTTGTCTTAAATTTATTCCAGGCTCCCATAGCCTTCATCATACTACCCATATCCATTGTTTTTTATTCTCACATTTCTTCTATATTTTCATAAAGATTTTCATATGTTAATCCCTATATTTCATACCCAGTTTTTATTCGGCATGAAACACTATCTCCATATTACAATCTGTTATATTTTAACATATTTTGCCCGGAAAGTCACTCAAAATACAATAATTTTAATTGCTTCGTGACTTCCGCATTTGTTTCGTATACGCTCGGGTGAAACCAAATGCCGCCTTCGGCGTCGCTTGGTTTCCTTCCGAGCTATAAAAAAAGAGACAGGAACAAATTCCTGTCTCTTTTCGATAATGCCGGCAGCGGGACTTGAACCCGCACGTGGTTGCCCACAACAGATTTTGAGTCTGCCTCGTCTGCCATTCCGACACGCCGGCATTTGCTATGATTTCTCACAACAATAGAAAGTATATCATAGCGAATCTTGTTTTGCAAGTATAATTTTGAAATTCTTTTATTTTTCTGAATGTAGATATAATATCTACAATTTCATTTCATAAGAAAGGGAAATCTCATTCTCCAAAACTTCCAAATGCCCCACACTTCCGCTGATAATCGGCATCATAGGAGAAATATGTCCCAAATCTGCATCCATAATAATCGGAACATTATATTTATTCAGAATTCCCATAACTGCATCATAATGATTAAGTCCCATAATCTCCTGGCCAAACATCATGGGCCGACCAAACAGAAATCCTTTTATATACTTAAACCAACCGGCCTGCTCCATTTGCCATAATGTACGTCGTACCGAAAAAGGATTCAATTCACAGGCTTCCATAAACCAGAAAAAACCATCTTCTTTGTATTTTTCCAAGTAATCCGACACATGATCAAATTTGGTACCAATAAGATTGCCGAGGCAATCCATACAGCCACCAATTAAACGGCCGTCAAATTGAACCAACTCCTTACAGGTTCTTGCATCCTCCACAAATTTACCGGAGGGTAAATACAGTTTTAGGATTCGCTCTTTTGCAATTGTCTGTACTTCATCCGAATCCTCCTTCTTCTCTTCCGATTCAAAAAAAGGATAACCCTTTACTGCATGTTTATCACCTTGTAATACCGAAAGCGCATCTTCCACCGAAGAATGCCAGGGAGTATAACTAAATGCCTTGGCATTGGGGCCATAAACAGAAGCCACATCACAAATCGTGTTCAATAAAAAAGTTAAATTGGTATTGTCGGAATATCCCATAAACCATTTGGGTGGAAAAGCCTTCAATTGTTCAAAATCCAGATATTCCAGAATTTCGCACATTAATTCACCACCGCCGCAGGAAATCAGTACATCCGTATCGGAATCACCGTAAGCATCTAAAAACTCACGGGCACAAGCCACAGGCGTATTGCTGATGCCGATTCCCTTTGCCTCGTAGCAATTAGGACCAAGAATCGTTTGAAATCCTTTCTCTCGAAGCACCTCCTGCGTACGTTGAAAACAAGAGAAATAAGGCTCTGTAGCACACCCCATAGAGGGTGCTACAAAGCCAATTGTACCATTGATCGGTAAATATTTCGGATATCTCATTCTTAGAATCCCATCTTCTTATAAATATCAAAGCAGTCAAATGTAGCAAAATAATCCTTAGGTGTCTCTGCTCTTCGAATTAACTGCACACTTCCGTCTTCCTTTAACAAAAGTTCAGCGGATTTTAACTTACCGTTATAGTTATAGCCCATGGCAAAGCCGTGTGCACCGGTATCATGAATCGCAATATAATCTCCGATTTCAATCTTGGGAAGCATTCTGTCAATTGCAAATTTATCATTATTTTCACAAAGAGAACCGGTTACATCATACTTGTAATCACAAGCTTCGTTTTCTTTTCCCAAAACGGTGATATGATGATATGCTCCATACATTGCGGGACGCATCAAATTTACAGCACACGCATCTACACCGATATATTCCTTATGGGTATGCTTCTCATGAATAACCTTGGTAACCAAATGTCCGTAAGGCGCCATCATAAAACGACCAAGCTCTGTGTAAATTGCCACATCCCCCATACCGGCAGGTACCAGAATTTTTTCATACACCTCACGAACTTTATCGCCAATCACACGAATATCGTTAGGTGCCTGACCGGGACGATAGGGAATACCTACACCACCGGAAAGATTAATAAATTTAATATTTGCTCCGGTTTCCTCCTTCAACTTAACCGCAAGTTCAAAAAGCTGTCCGGCAAGAGTAGGGTAATATTCGTTGGTAACCGTATTGCTGGCAAGGAAGGAATGAATTCCGAAATTCTCTACTCCCTTCGCCTTCATAATTTTGAATGCTTCAAACATCTGCTCTGTGGTCAAACCATACTTGGCATCTCCGGGGTTGTCCATGATATCGGTACCCAAGGAGAAATATCCACCGGGGTTAAAACGACAGCTTAAAGTTTTGGGTAAATATCCAAGAATATTCTCCAAAAACTCAATATGGGTAATATCATCTAAGTTAATGGTGGCGCCAATCTTCTCTGCATATGCAAACTCTTCCGCCGGAGTGTCGTTAGAAGAAAACATAATATCCTTTCCATCTACACCCATAGCATTACTGAGCATTAACTCCGTCATAGAAGAACAGTCACAGCCACAGCCATATTCTCTCAGAATATCGATTAAAAAAGGATTTGGAGTCGCTTTCACCGCAAAGAATTCTTTATAACCCTTATTCCAGGCGAACGCCTCTTTTAATGCCTTTGCATTCTCTCGAATGCCCTTCTCATCATAAATATGAAAAGGAGTAGGATATGATTTCACAATCTCTTCAATTTTTTCTTTTGTTACAAACGCTTTCTTTTCCATCTTAATCTCTCCATTCCGCACGTTTTCATTTGTTCCGAAAAATAAAGTTCTCTTTGGAATTATAATAAATGTGCTCTCATTTCTTCAGGACTTAAAGGACTCAAATCAGCAGGTGCCACATCAAAAACAGTCTTACATCCACACATACCTCTCTGATTCATACGCACTGCTGCTCTGGCATATGCAGTAAGTACACATGCGGTAAACTCCGGATTGGAATCCAAAGTTAACTTATATTCAATCACATGATTGTGGCAACCGTCTTTGCCGGTCTTACCGGTACGGAATACCATTCCACCATGAGGAATCTCTGCATGATCTCTCTTTAATTCCTCCATAGAGATAAAGTGAACGGTTGTATCATAATCAGAGAAGTAATTGGGCATGGTTTTAATTTCATTCTCAATACGAGCCAAATCAGCGCCCTCTGCAGCAACCACATAACACTCTCTGGTATGTTTTTCTCTGGTAGTAAGTGTAGGATTCTCACAATTACGAACCGCATTCAAAGCCTTCTCAACAGGACAGGTATACTGCTTTGCATCCAATACTCCATCAATACGTCTGATTGCATCGGAATGGCCCTGGCTAACGCCCTTGCCCCAGAAAGTGTAATCATTTCCGTCTCTAAGAATTGCATTTGCATACAATCTGTTCAAGGAAAACATACCCGGATCCCAACCTACGGAAATCATTGCAATCTTATTTGCGGCAACAGCAGATGCATCTACATTTGCGAAATGCTCGGGGATTCTTGCATGGGTGTCAAAGCTGTCTACGACATTGAAATACTTGGCATACTCTGCCGTCTGCTTGGGAAGATCGGTTGCAGAACCGCCACAAAGCATCAAAACATCAATCTGATTTTTCATTTCAATTGCCTTATCGACATGATATACAGGTACATTGGTTTCTGTCTTAACAGAAGAAGGATCACGTCTGGTAAATACTGCAACCAACTCCATATCATCATTTTGCTTTAAAGCATATTCAATACCTTTTCCTAAGTTTCCATAACCTAAAATAGCAACTTTAATACTCATTTTTTCTCCTCATTTCATCTATTTATTTTTAAGAATATTATATATTCTCAATTTGCCAATCGATAGGATCATACCCATTTTGCTTTAGGAACTGATTTGTTTTACTAAAAGGCTTGCTTCCAAAAAATCCTCTGTAAGCAGATAGGGGACTGGGATGTGGCGCCTTTAAAATCAAATGCTTGGGGTTATTCAACATACTTTCCTTCATTTGTGCCGGCTTTCCCCAGAGAATAAACACAATTGGACGATCCTGTTCATTAAGCGCACGAATCGCAGCGTCCGTAAACTCTTCCCAGCCTTTTCCTCTGTGAGAATTGGCCATATGTGCCCGCACGGTTAATACCGTATTCAGCATCAAAACCCCTTGCTTGGCCCACTTGGTAAGGTATCCGTTATTTGGTATATAACAACCCAAATCATCCTCAAGTTCTTTATAGATGTTTACCAGCGATGGAGGGATTTCCACACCGGGTTTTACCGAGAAGCACAAGCCATGAGCCTGCCCCACATCATGGTAAGGATCCTGTCCGATAATTACAACCTTCACCTGACTGAGCGGAGTAAAATGAAATGCATTAAAAATATCGTCGGACGGTGGAAAAACCTGTCTTGTATTGTATTCCTCTGAAACAAATTGAAATAACTTCTTGTAGTAGGGTTTCACAAATTCCGGTTTCAAAGCATCCAACCAGTCATTTTGAATCATTGCCATATGTTTATCCCCTTATTATCTTTACAAACGTACACTTACGCCTCGACTCTGCAAATACTCTTTCACCTGTCGAATCTCCAATTCCTTGTAATGGAACAAGGAGGCTGCCAAAGCCGCTTCTGCCTTTGCCTCTACCAACGCATCATAGAAATGCTCCAAAGTACCGGCTCCTCCGGAAGCAATTACCGGAATGGAAACTGCTTCTGCAATAGCCTTTGTCAACGCGATATCATATCCGGCTTTGGTGCCATCACCATCCATACTGGTCAGGAGGATTTCACCTGCGCCCATTTTTTCGGCTTTTAAGGCCCATTCCACGGCATCCATTCCCATATCGACACGTCCGCCGTTCTTGTAAATATTCCAACCGGAACCATCTGCTCTCTTCTTTGCATCAATCGCAACTACAACGCACTGGCTTCCGAATTTATCTGCCGCATCACTGATAAGCTGCGGATTCATAATAGCCGCGGAATTAATGGAAATCTTATCAGCACCTTCTCTGAGAATCGCCTTAAAATCATCTACGGTTCTCACACCGCCGCCAACCGTAAAAGGAATAAATACCTGGCTGGCAACCTTTCGAACCCATTCCAACTGTGTATTTCGACTGTCACTGGATGCAGTAATATCCAAAAATACCACTTCATCCGCTCCGGCTTTATCATATGCCATAGCAACATCCGCAGGATCTCCGGCATCTCTTAAATTCACAAAATTAATACCCTTTACAACTCTTCCGTCCTTAACATCCAAGCAAGGAATAATTCTTTTTGTATGCATCTTCTAAGCCCTTTTGCTTTCTTTTGTAACTTGTATAAAATTCGTCAGGATTTTCATTCCGATCTCAGAACTTTTTTCGGGATGAAACTGACAGGCAAACACATTTCCCTTCTCAACAGAAGCATGAATTAAAGTACCATATTCCGTAGTAGCAGCAACAATCGCCGGATCATCGGCCTTCAGATAATAGGAATGCACAAAATATACGTAAGCATCTTCCGCAATCCCTTTAAATAATCTTCCCTCATTGGGATATTTCAAACTATTCCATCCAATATGCGGAATACGCAAACCTTCCTTGGCAGGAATACGAAGAATATCTCCATCCAGGATAGAAAGTCCCTCTACTCCGGGTGCTTCTTCGCTACTTCGAAACATTAACTGCAGTCCAAGACAAATTCCCAAAAAAGGAATTTCTCGCTTCACACACTCCTTGATTACGTCTACCAAATGATAGCTATGAAGCTTTTCCATGGCATCTCCAAAAGCGCCTACACCGGGTAAAATAACACCATCTGCCTGCAAAATCTCTTCAGGATCTCTGGTAACCACAACCGATTCTCCCAATGAAATCAACGCTTTTTCAACACTTTTAATATTTCCTGCGTCGTAATCAATGATTGCAATCATATTTTTTCTCCAAATTCATTTTTATTTATTGTCAATAAAGTTTTGATTCGTAAGTTCCGTTTCTTCCTGCAATAGGTCTTCTAAGGGCTGCTCCTGCTTGATTTGTTCGTTCTTCCAGGAGCCAAACTCTTTCCCGGATACAATTGCATAAATCATACGTGAATACTCAATATCATCCTTTTCGAAAGCAATTTCCTTCGCCTGATCCTCTGACAAATGATATTTGTCCGATAAGATGAAGAGGATTTCATTATATACAGCGGAAACCTCATTATTTGCATTCCATTGGCTGGAATAATCAAACAATGTAGGGTAATCTTTCACCGAAGTAATAAGGCTGTCTAAAGCCAAATCCTCATCTCCCTCATCCGCGTAAACCTCATACTCACGAATCCAAAGTCGGATACGCATAATACTCTCCGATTTGCCGTACATAATCTTTTCATTTTCGGTTAAATGCTTTCCATTCAAATTCTGATAACAGGTCTTATAATCCCCGTCATTATATGCTTTTACAGCATTTCTCTTGTCTGTAAACTCATTGCTGACATATCCTAAAACAAGGATAGCTGCCCCAAAAGAAATACATAACATAAATACAGCAATAACCTTGGGCTTTGATAGCTTCTTGGTCGGTTCTTCCACCGGTTTCACTTTGGGCTTCTTAGGCTTCTTTTCTTTCTTTCCCTTTTTCTTACCGGTATCTTCTCCTTCGTCTCCGTCCTCGGCTTCCTCTGTTGCTTTTCCTTTTTTGCCCTTTTTGGCTTTTTTACCCTTTTTGCCCTTTTTCTCCGGAAGATCTTCCATTTCTTTCAGAATATCTTCATTCTCCTTAGAAAGAATGAGCTCGTTTTGTTCCGGTTCTTCTTCCTCTTCCGCAGTTAAAGCTTCGATAATCTTCGACAGCAAACCTTTTTTCTTTACTTTCTGTTCGGGGGCATCTTCCTGCTTTTCTTCCGTTTTAGGCTTTTTCGTCGGTACCGGATCACTTCCTTTTTCTCGAAGAGCGGCTCCGATATCATCCATATCAATGGACATTTCCTGCCCATTATCACCACCTAACAAATCGGATAATTCCATTGTTTCTTCCGGTAACTCGGAATAATTATTCGTTTCATCGGGAGACGCATTCTCATTTACAGGATTGGTATTTTCTTCGGCTTTGAAGGAATCCTCCGCTGCAAATTGAGCATCCATATCCGCAAAAAGATTGTCTACTTCCGACAAATCCGGTTCTGTTTTATTTTTTGCAGTAGGCATTACCGTTCTGGTGGTCTTGGAAGCTTTGTCCTTTGATTTTTTGACTTCCTTAATTTTATCTTCTTTAACTTTCTTTTCTTTTTTATTCTTCTTATCTGTTTTCTCTTTTTTGTCAGTTATTTCTTTTGTTTTATCTTTTTCCTTTTTTTCTTTTTTTCCAAAAAGTTTTGCAAAGGGATTTCCGGCAAAAGGCTTCTTAACCTCTTTTGCCTTCGTTCCGATTTGTTCCCCGTTTTCTATCTTTTGCAGCAATTCATCTTCCGACAAATCTTCATCTTCCTTTAACAGCTCTGCTATTTCCGGAGCCACTGCTTCATCGCGAGCATTTTTATCCAATAAATCACGTATGTCGGACAAATCTCCCCCATCATCATTCAAAATATCCATCAAATCCGCATCACTTAAAGAGCTACCGTTCGGTACCTCATCTTTTATCTTCTGATTTTTCTCCAAGATGCGATCAATATCTTCCAAGGACATTTCAGAAGCTTCATCCAGATCAATGATATCGTCTGCATCATCCGCTATTAAATTATCCAGAACATCATCATTTGAAGCCATGATTTTCCTCCGCAGTTTATAAATTCACCACTATATCTTATCTAGTTTATCACAACATTTGCAACCATTCAATTGCATTCTGTTGAATATATATACCTTTTTTTGATAAAGCTTCGTCCATTTGGAATAAAGACTCATGAATCCTATAATATTTAGCCTTCTGATTTATCAATGCAATTCTTTCAAATGGGAAGCGAATTACCGTACCAAATTGAAGACCTGCACCAAGCTCCAATACCAGAAGCTTTTTATTCAATGTGCCGGTAAGCCATTTATTATACAGATCCCACTTTTTCAGATAGCTGTTTTCATCATAATTCGGAGCGTAAACATTATTTAATACCATAGGAGCACCACAACTTAGACAGGTACCCAATTCCTCTGAAAAACCATTCTCCAAATGATTCCATATTGTTTTCTCGGAAATGCTTTTATAAAGCAGCGCTACTTCCTCATCCGTCGTTTCACGGATACTATTCTCACATTTCTTTTCACATTGTTTCAAGGTCATTCCTCCGCAAGGACAAACCACTCGATCATATTTCCAATTCATTTTTGGAATACCGGCGTTTGAAGAAGTTGAAACAACAAAATAATTCTTCTCAGCAATGCATTGTATTAATTTATCCAACCCTATTTTTGTATTTTCAGTATCATTTCTATCAAAATCATTTTGCAATACGGGTAAAAGCCATGGAAAAATGGATTTCTCCAACATTTCATAGTATTCTGCATATTTAGCGTTTTTTATATTCTTTTTTACAAAATCAAACTCTTCGCCTAATCCAACCAGAATCATTTCTGCTTCCTGCACATCCGATAAAAACTGTTCTCTGTCAAAAATCATGGCTATCTCCTGTTTTTCATTTAACGATAAAAGGCCGGGGAATCCCCGGCCTAGAAAATACAATTTATAAATGGAATTTTTCTACCAATTCATCCACTGTTCTTACCAAATTACCAATTTCGGGTTTTGAAAGCTGTGCATCTGCACCAAGTGCTTCACCTTTACGTTTCATTTCCTCGTTAACAAGCGAAGAGAAAATGATAATTGGAATATTTGCTGTCGCCGAGTCCTCTTTCACCAATCTGGTTAATCTATGACCATCCATCTCAGGCATCTCGATATCGGTAATAATAACACCAACATGCTCCTTTAAGGTTCCTCTTGTCTTGCAATCCTGGATAATATCATATGCTTTCTGACCATTTTCTGTATGAATCAGGTTTACATAACCGGAAGCTCTCAGGGAATCTACAATCAACTTATTCAATAATGCGGAATCTTCTGCAATCAAAATCGGAACTTCACTTCTGTTACGAGGGCCCAATTCATTGATTTCAGAAACTTTCAATCCTGTTTCCGGATTAATATCAGCTACAATCTTCTCAAAGTCAATGATAATAATTAATTTGTCATTTTTCTTTACAATACCGGTAGCAACACTATCCTCTGTCGTAGAAATTGTTGCTCCGGGTTTAATAATATCCCTCCAGGAAAAACGATGAATACCTAATACATTGTCTACATGAAATGCAATATCCAACTTATTAAAATTCGTAATAATATACATACCATCTTGCTGCTCTGATTCGCCACGTCCCAAACAATTCTTCAAATCAATCGCAGTAATCATTGTATCTCTCGGCATAAAAATACCTTCGATACTGGGGTGTGAATTCGGTACCGGTGTAATGGGTTGATAAGGGATGATTTCACGAACCTTTGCAACATTGATACCATAAGAAAAACCAGCTAATGTAAACTCCAGGATTTCCAATTCATTTGTTCCATTTTCAAGCAAAATCTTTGAATCCATATAACCACCTCGCAAAATTATATGTAAAAATCAATAAAAGAGCCATCTATGTAAAATAACTGTTTTGATTATATCATAGATTTTGTGAAATTGAAACAAAATTAGTAAAAATAGCAAAAATTTTCAACAAAAAAAAGAGTAGTCATCTACTCTTTTCAGGTTGTACCTTCAAAACCGAACACGAAATCATCTTACAAAACATCTTCTATCTTGGTTAAGCTCTCGACCGATTAGTAAATGTCAGCTGAGTGCATTACTGCACTTACACCTCATTCCTATCTACCTCATAGTCTCTAAGGGGTCTTACAGATTTCTCTTGGATATCTCATCTTGAGGGGG
>DCGY01000043.1:0-15763 GCA_002314715.1 Lachnospiraceae bacterium UBA1766
GTATCGGTAAGAACTACAAGGAAGCATTCCAGAAGGCAATCCGAAGCCTTGAGACCGGTCGCTACGGACTTGGCCAGATTGCAAAATTGGAAGCAAAGACCAAAGAGCAGTTATTGACCATGCTTGCTACCCCCTCCAGTGAGAGACATTTCGCTATGTACGAGGCCTTAAAGAAGGGTGCAACCGTAAAGGAAATTTGCGAGATTACCTATGTAAAGGAATACTTCGTAGAGCAGATGAAGGAATTGGTGGAAGAGGAAAATGCACTCCTTGCATGCAAGGGAGCACTTCCTTCCGATGAAGTTTTGACCAAGGCAAAGAAGGATGGCTTCTCCGATAAGTACTTAAGCATTCTGTTACAGGTTCCCGAGGCAGACATTCGCGCAAAGAGAATTGCACTTGGCGTAGAAGAAGCATGGGAAGGCGTACATGTAAGCGGTACTCAGGACAGCGCTTATTACTTCTCTACCTACAATGCAGAGGATAAGAACCCTATCAAGTCCGATAAGCCCAAGGTAATGATTCTGGGTGGTGGTCCGAACCGTATCGGTCAGGGTATCGAATTTGACTATTGTTGTGTACATGCTTCTTTGGCATTAAAGAAGCTTGGTTTCGAAACCATTATTGTAAACTGTAATCCGGAAACCGTATCAACCGACTATGATACTTCCGATAAGCTTTATTTTGAGCCTCTTACCCTGGAGGATGTACTCAGCATCTACAAGAAAGAGCAGCCCGTTGGTGTAATCGCTCAGTTTGGTGGCCAGACTCCTTTGAACCTTGCCGCTGATCTGGAGAAGAACGGTGTGAAGATTCTCGGTACCGCTCCTGCAGTAATCGATTTGGCAGAGGACAGAGATTTGTTCCGTGCCATGATGGATAAGCTGGAAATTCCTATGCCGGAGTCAGGAATGGCTGTAAACATAGACGAAGCTTTGGAAATCGCTCATAAGATCGGTTATCCCGTAATGGTTCGTCCTTCCTACGTACTGGGTGGACGTGGTATGGAAGTAGTTTATGACGATGAGAATTTAAGAGGATATATGAATGCTGCGGTAGGTGTAACTCCCGACAGACCGATTTTGATTGACCGTTTCCTGAATCATGCCATGGAGTGTGAGGCAGATGCAATCAGCGACGGTACCCACGCATTTGTTCCTGCAGTTATGGAGCACATTGAGCTTGCAGGTGTTCACTCCGGTGACTCCGCTTGTATCATTCCTTCCAAGCATATTTCCGAGAAGAATGTGGAGACCATTAAGGAATATACCCGCAAGATTGCAGAAGAGATGCACGTTCGCGGTTTGATGAATATGCAGTATGCAATTGAGAACGACAAGGTTTATGTACTTGAGGCAAATCCTCGTGCATCCCGTACCGTTCCTTTGGTATCCAAGGTTTGCAATATCCGCATGGTTCCTCTTGCAACCGATATCATTACTTCCGAGATTACCGGTCGTCCTTCACCGGTAGCTTCCCTGAAGGAGCAGAACATTCCTTACGTAGGCGTAAAGGAAGCAGTATTCCCCTTCAATATGTTCCAGGAAGTTGACCCTGTATTGGGACCTGAGATGCGTTCCACCGGTGAAGTTTTGGGACTTTCCGCTTCTGTAGGTGAGGCATTTATCAAGGCACAGGAAGCAACCCAGACAAGAATTCCTTTGAGCGGACGTGTACTGATTTCCGTAAACCGCAAGGATAAGAACGAGGTAGTGGAAGTAGCGAAGTTATTCGACCAGGCTGGTTTTGAAATCATTGCTACCGAGGGTACCTGCGATTTGATTAACGGAGCAGGTGTAAAGGCTACCAAGGTAAAGAAGTTATACGAGGGTCGTCCCAATGTACTGGATATGATTACCAACGGAGATATCGATTTGATTATCAACTCTCCTGTGGGAGCGGACAGTGTCAACGACGACAGCTATTTAAGAAAAGCAGCAATTAAGGGTAAGATCCCTTACATGACCACCATTGCGGCAGCAAAGGCTACCGCAGAAGGCATCCTGTGTGTACAGAAGGACGGAAGCAATGAAATTCATTCGCTTCAGGCTCTTCATGCGTTGATTCAGGACAAATAAGTATTTTCATCGAATCGGTTTCCGGTATTTTCCGGAAACCGATTTGGATATACCAGAAAATAGTGGAAAAGGTGAGATGTTATGGTACAGGATTTAATCAATCTTTGCAAAGGCAGAGAGGTTTACATTCAGACGCATAACTTTCCGGATCCGGATGCAATTGCATCTGCTTTCGGATTGCAGGTGTTGTTAAAGCATTTTGATATTTCGACTGTTTTATGCTACGAGGGAAGAATTGATAAACTGAGTACCTCCAGAATGGTACAACAGTTTGGCATCGAGATTTTTTCTTATGATGACATCCGAGCAAATATGAAGGAGGAGGATCCGATTATCTGCGTGGACAGTCAGAAAAACGGTGGAAACATTACCGACTTCATCGGTGATGAAATTGCCTGCATCGATCATCATCCTACTTTTGTAAAAGTGGAATACCGGTACAGCGATATACGAATCACCGGAGCTTGTTCCTCCATTATCGCCCAATATTTTAAGGAGCTTTCTGTGGAACCGGACGAAAATACGGCCACTGCTTTGCTGTATGGTTTGAAGATGGACACCAGCCAGTTTACCCGTGGAGTGACTCCTTTGGATATTGAAATGTATTCCTTCCTGTTTGAGAGAAGTAATACGAATGTGCTTTCTGCACTGGAGCACAATTCCATGGAATTTAATGACCTGAAGGCATACGGGGCAGCGATTGAAAATATTGAGGTTTTCGGACATTTCGGTTATACGGTAATTCCTTTTTCCTGCCCGGATGCCCTGATTGCCACATTGGCAGACTTTATCCTGGCGTTGGATGAAGTGGATGTGGTTGTGGTCGGATCCAAGAGAGAAGACGGCATCAAGCTTTCGGTTCGTTCCGAGCTTTCGGAGGTGAACGCGGGAGCCCTGGTTTACGAGGCAGTGAAGGATATCGGCAACGGTGGCGGACATGCTTTTATGGCAGGGGGCTTCGTCAGCAATTCCGCATTGGAGAAACTGGGCGGATATTCCGAGTCGGTGCTTCGGGACCGCTTTACCAAGGAATTGGAAAAGGTTGGGTATTTTAGGGATTTGCAGAGCAAGTAAAAGAAATATGGGGACTAAAAAATGTAGAAAATCAGGAGGATTTTATGTATCAGGTACATTTGGGCAAGGCAAAATGTGGTTTGGATCTGGGCGATGGAAGCGAAAGAGCGGAATATGTAAATCAGGATTATATTTTACACAAACTGGGAAGACCCCATCGTTGTGTAAATATTATGTACACCTACTATCCAAAGGATAAGCAGTGGCCGCAACGAATCAGCAAGGCTTGTGCGGATATGGATATTAAGTTCCAGTGGGATTATCCCTATGATGATTATTTCCCTTATGATGCGGACGGACAGCCCTTTGAGCAGATGCGGGATATTCGAAAGCATGGTCAGGATGTGCTGTTGACTTTGACCATTGACTGTTCTGTGGATGAAGCGGATCTTCGCAGAATTGCCAAGCAGTTCAAGGAGTTCGGCAGAATGCGCATTCGTATTAATCACGAGTGTAACGGCAACTGGTTTACCCATAACAAGCGGTATTCCTTCAAGGAAATTGGGGAATTCTTCGTAAAGTTCGATCGTATCATCAAGGAAGAAGCTCCCAATGTAAAGACAATCTTTTGCGCAGGCTTCACCAAGGAAGACGGAAAGGTGGATTGCGAGGAGGATTTCTTAGAGGCATACAAGGCAGCCGACATCTGGTCTGCAGACTGTTATCCGGCACTTCATTACGGTTGGCCCTATGATGTGGCAGAGGCCGGCGGCGGTTCCTATAAGTTTGAAACCATTCGTGAGAATTATGACCGTTTCGAATCCACCGCAAAGAGACTTCGCCAGATCACCGGCAAGAATACGCCTATGACTACGGCAGAATGCAATACGGATGGAGATGTAACTGGTCCTATGCATCAGGGCGAGGCCATCGTTCGTTTCGCTGAAATCTTTAAGGAGAATCATGCAGACTGGTTTGACGGAATCTCCATGTACCAGTTCCGTGACAGAGGCAGACTTGGTTTGGAAATTGAAGATCCCAACAATCATGCCGTAGGTATTGAACAGCCCATGCTTCAGGATTACAAGAAGGTGATTCAGGATCCCTACTTCCTTCCTGCAATGGAGCAAAAGGGAGCAGTGAATTTCCCTGTGGAATTGAGATGGGGAGGCTCCGAGGATGCCGATGGTATCGAGATTCCTGTGGCATTGGAAAAGACTCCTGAGTTCTTCGAGGTTACTTTCCAGGAAGATTTAAGTCTGATGATTGAGTTTGCAGGCAAGTGGTTTTACAAGGCAAAGGGTGTGAAGACCATCGACCTGATGTCCTTATTCTTTGAAAAGAAGCTGGAAGGAAAGACCGAAATTCCCATGCGTATTTTCTCTACGCCGGCAGAGGGTGTAAACCCGGAAAACGGTCGTGAGGACTGGATGGCGAATTACTATAGCACCATGACAGAAGAACCGAATTTCAGAATTCGTTACGAAGTTCCCGGCAGAGTGGGAATCGACTAGAAAACGTACAAAGATGTACCCGTGACTGGGTACATCTTTTTTTGTGGAAGAGCAACTGACTTTTTTGTTGCTTTTGATATCATTTTACAGAAAAATGCAGACAATTTCGTGTCTTTTTTGTAGAAAAATTTGAATAAATATGTATATAATAGTATAAAAAAGTATACTTTGAAAGTAGGATTTATGACAAGACGGGATTTGGTAAACAATTTTATCGACAATCTGGAAATTGAACGGGCACGGATGCAACTGACACAGGAACAGATGGCCAGGAAATTGGAAATGTCTACCTCAAACTACAAAAAGATTATTTCCCATGATACAGAAAAAATGGATATCTATACAGCTTACCTAATGTACCATTTGACCGGAAAATTATTGTGCGAAATGTGCGGAGAAAGAGAACCGGTAATGGAAAATCTTCGCCGTATGAAGGTTTTGTCCAACTCTCAATTGGATTTTATTCGAAATATAGTGGATTTCGAAATTGAATTTGCAAAGATAACCGGTTCGGAGGGGGAAATAGAGGACTTTACCACCATGATGATACCGGTGGGAAACGTGGAAGACGGCATGATCTGGGATTCTGTGAATGTGAAAAAAATCAATGTGGCCCAGTATCGAAAGAAGTTTGGTTCGGAGCTTCATTGTGCCATTCAAATCACCAGCAATCATTTACATCCCGTATACATGAAGGGAGATGTGCTTTTGGTCAGCCGAAGAGCTCCCCGGGATGGAGATACGGGCATTTTTATCAAAAAGGAAACGGGACGAGCTTATTTGCGTCGATTCCTGCAGACTAATCCCTGTCAGCTGGTACCCATAAATGAACTGGGAGAGACCTTTTATGTGAATCCCGATAATGCGGAAGATATGTCGAAATGGATTAAGTACGGCATTGTTTTGACAAAAATGAGAGAGCATTCCTAATTGTCGCTCAATATAGAAGAAGAACAAAAAAATAATTGAAAGAACGACAAAAATAGACTATAATTATACTATATATCCCTATATAGGAGAATGGTATGAAGAAAAGGATTGCAGTATTCGCCAATGCCTGGAGTGATGAGTTTTCTCAGATTGTACTCAACAGCATTTGCGAGAGCGTAAAGGATTTAAATATTGATATATATACCTTTGTACATTATTCTGCGGTCGATGAAGAAAAGCTGGAGAATTATGGAGAGGCATACATTAATAATCTGCCGGATTTGAAGGAATTTGACGGAGCTGTTTTGTTGTCCAATACCTATATTTTTCAGGATGAAATAGAAGAATTGCGCCAGATTGTTTTGGCTTCGGGGATTCCTGCGGTCAGTCTGGAATGTGAGCTTCGGGGGATTGATTTCGTTGGAACCGATAACTATGCCGGTATGTATGATTTGACCAAGCATATGGTAGAGGTGCATCATGCGAAGAAGATTATGTTTATGGGCGGGCCTGCGGATAATGCGGAAAATGCAATTCGAAAACAGGCTGTTGTGGATGCATTGGCAGAGTACGGTATTTCCATTGACCCGGAATATGATTTGGTAGGTAATTTCTCGTTTTACGGATGTAAAGGAGTGTTTCATGAGTGGCGGCAAAAACATTCGGAATTGCCGGATGTGATTATTTGCGCCAATGACGCCATGGCTACCGGCTTGATTGGCTATTGTCAGGACAGAGGGATTCGTGTGCCGGAGGATGTGGCAATCACCGGATTTGATTATATAGATTCCGCCAGGGATTGTATTCCCTCGGTAACCACGGTAAGTCGTGGCTGGAATTCGTTGGGAGAACGCGGTGTAATGCATTTGCTTGCAGTACTGGAGGGAAAGGATGTTCCCAAAAGAGAACTGGTGCCTTCCAGGATGGAAGTGGCGGAAAGTTGCGGATGCCATGTAAGGACCGCTGTTGGTCACAAGAAGACCTTGGATACGGAAAACAGCTATAACAGTAAAATGGAGAATATGGCTGCCAATATTCATTTTCGTGATATTTACAGAGGTATTCGAAAATCTACTTCCAAGGAACAGTTATGCAGTTCCCTTTCAAAGGCGTTTGAAACAAATGCGGTTCTAGAGGGCGGAAACTTTTTTGTGGCAGTAAACAAAGGATTTTTTGATTCGAATCAGGGAAAGAACCAGTGCTATCATTATAAGCGAAAAATGGATGTGGTATGCTGTATGCAATATGGTAAGGCGTTAGAGCCCACCACAATCAAAACCAAGGATTTAATTTGTGATCCCTATCGAAATGAGAACGTATCCCAGGTTTATCTTTTTGCACCGCTACATATTGATGATGCCTGCTTTGGCTATGTATGCTTCATAAACAAGGTATCCATTATAGAGAAATATACCTTATACCTATGGACCAAATATATGAACCAGTTCCTGGAGCAGATTCGCCAGAATGTTCTGCTGGAGGAGCTGAACAGGCGATTAACCGAACTTTCCATTACAGATACTCTGACCGGGGTTTATAATCGTACAGGTTATGAGTCCATTGCAATTCCGTATTTGGAGCGATGTAGGAAAGAGGGCAAGCATGCGGTAATGATGATGGCGGACATCAATCGGATGAAGGCAATCAATGATCATTTCGGTCATTTGCAGGGAGACGTGGCAATCTGCACCACCGCACATGCTTTGCGGGCGGGTATCCCCAGCGATTGGATTATCGTTCGCTACGGCGGAGATGAGTTCCTGGTGGTAGGTGAATGCGAGGAACAGGATGACGTGGACGAGATTAAAGATACTATCATAGAGGAGCTGGAGCTGGAAAGCAAAAGACTTCAGATTCCGTTCCGGTTATCCATTAGTCTTGGCGCTGTTTGGATGGATGACAACGAGTCGGCCAGTGTGGAAGAGTGCTTTAAGATTGCGGATAATTCCATGTATGAGATGAAAAAACAGATTCATGAAACGGAAGAAAATGCATAAATAAGTGGAAAGGGAACGAAGTTCGTTCCCTTTTTCGGTATATTGGGGGATGCGCAAGATTGAATAAAGTGCGATTCCCGGTTCGCGGAAAAAATGATAAGAAATGAAACTTTTTCGATGGCGTTGCCGTCTATATAGATAACGGAGGAAAAATCATGTCCTTAAAAGATAACGAGATCATTCAGTTATATTTTGACAGAGATGAGAGAGCGATAGAGGAAACCCAGAAAAGCTACGGGCATTACTGCTATAGCATAGCGTTTCATATCCTGCATCTGAATGAAGACTCGGAAGAATGTGTAAACGATACGTATTTAAAGGCCTGGGGTGTGATTCCACCCGAGAAGCCGAACCATCTGAATCTCTTTTTGGGAAAGATCACCCGGAATTTGGCCATTGACAGATGGAAACACAACAATGCGGCGAAGAGAGGAAGCGGTGAAATGGCGGCCACCCTGGAGGAATTGGAGGAGTGCATTCCCGACAGACAGAGCACGGAAGATGTGCTGGAAGGGAAACTTTTATCCGAAAGCATTAATCGATTTTTACATACCCTGAAGGAGCAGGATTGTAATTTGTTCCTGAGACGTTTTTGGTATGGAGAAGAGTACAGTGAGATCGCAAAGCGCTATCACATGAATATTAACTCAGTAAAGACTTCTTTGTTCCGAACCAGAAAGAAGCTTAAGGAATATTTGGAGCAGGAGGGTGTTACGGTATGATGGAACAGGAGAATAAGGTGACACAGGAAACAGAACAGGAAAAGAAAAGGCAGCAGTCCCTGCGGCTTATGGAAGCGATGAATGATGTGGATGATGATTTGCTGTTGCGGGCCCAAAAAGAGCCCAAGGTTTTGCGCTTTCCGGTAATGGCCGGTAAAATGGTGGCGGCAGTGCTGGTCCTTTTTATGGCAGGTGCGGTATTCTATTCCGCCACCGGCAATAACAAAAAGCAATCCACTCTTGGATTTCGCGCAAATTCCATTATGGATAATTTTGCTTTGATAAATCATCGAAGTGGGGATGCTTCTCCCCAGTTGGACGAAAGTGTCAAGAGCGATGTGGAAATGGCAGAGAGCAATACGAAAAACAATTCTGTCGGTGAAACGAATAAGGAGACAGCGCAACAGAACGTTACGGAGGGTATGAATTCTCAGGCATATGTACTGTCCATGGGGCTGGATGAGGCCAAAGAAGTAGAACAGCTGGGCGAGTACATTCCCACCAATATGCCGGAAGGCTTTGCATTCACAGAGGCAATTCTTTCCATGGACGAAGTCAATACTTCCTTGCAGGTTTTCTGGAGAACCCAGGAGGAAGAGGAATGCAGCATCTTGATTCGGAAGGCTTCCATGGATGAAATATATGTGATGGATGTAAATGATACGGATCGATATGACGTGCGAAAGTACCAAATTCCTTATGCGGATACGGTGCCGGAGGAATATTTGACCGAGTTTATTAGTCCGGTTTTCAGCGCCGGGGATATGACGGAAGAGATTGTCAACAGCCGTATGCAGGAGATGACGGATTTTGAGGATGAGGTACCGGTGGCAAACTTCGGTATCCTGCTGGAGGATGGAATATTGGTGAATTTCCATGCGAAGATGGGTGCACAGGAACTTTGGTCCGTGGTTTCCGAGTTGTTATAAACGGAAAACAGTTGCTAACTTTGGGGAAAAATACTAGAATAAAAATGATAAGAAACGAGGAGGCTTCCTACCGATGCTTTTTAATTCCGTTCATTTTCTGGTATTTTTCCCTTTTGTGGTTTTGGTCTATTTTGTGATTCCCAAAAAGGTGAAGTATATATGGCTCCTGTTGATGAGCTATGCGTTCTATATGTGCTGGAATGCCAAGTATGCCCTGTTGCTTTTTGGTTCTACCGCAGTGACCTGGATCGGTGGCAGAGCGATTGCTTCGTTGGAAAAGAAGCGGGAAAAGCTGGCGGTGGTATGGACGGTACTTGGTATCAATCTGGCCATTCTGTTTTTCTTTAAATATTTTGATTTCTTTTTGGACAATTTAAACCGGGTACTGGGAAAGGCCGGCATTCAGATTTTGGAGAATCGCTTTGATATCCTTCTTCCCGTAGGTATTTCCTTCTATATTTTCCAAAGTCTCAGTTATACCATTGATGTGTACAAAAAAGAAATAGAGCCGGAACGAAATTTCCTGCGTTATGCTTTGTTTGTATCCTTTTTTCCGCAGCTGGTGGCAGGACCCATTGAGCGAAGCGGAAATTTACTGAACCAGATGAAAAAGCTGGACCGGGAACGCCTTTGGAACTTCCGTGGAATCGTAGAGGGCGGTATCATGATGGCCTGGGGTATGTTTGTAAAAATGGTTATTGCAGACCGTGTGGCGATTCTTGTCAAGAGCGTGTTTGAGGGCTATTTTCTGCACGGAACCTTTGCCTTGTGCGTGGGGGCGATTGGTTTTGCACTACAGATTTATTGTGATTTCATGGGCTATTCTACCATTGCCATCGGCTCCGCAAAAGTTATGGGCTTTACCTTGATGGAGAATTTTGACACGCCGTATTTTGCCTGCTCAATCGGAGAATTTTGGCGAAGATGGCATATTTCTCTGAGTACCTGGTTTCGCGACTATGTCTATATTCCCTTGGGGGGCAGCAGATGTTCCAAACCCAGGAAATATTTGAATTTGATGATTACCATGGCGGTTAGTGGTTTGTGGCACGGAGCTGATTGGACCTATGTGGCCTGGGGACTTTTGCACGGCGTCTATCAGGTGGTGGGGGATATGACCAGACCCTTCCGACAGCACCTGTGGAAAAAGACGGGAGCAAAGACCGACAGCTTTAGCTTCCGGCTTGGTCAGATGATTTTGACCTTTGCATTCGTGGATCTGGCCTGGATTTTCTTCCGGGCGGACAGTATCGGTACGGCGGTTCGATATATTGGCAGAATGGTGACCCGTTTCGATCCCTGGACCCTGTTTGACGGAACCTTATACACCTTGGGACTGGACCGGTTTGAATTTTCGATTTTATGGGTGGCATTGATTGCCCTATTCCTGGTGGATTTGCTTCGATATTTTAAGAAGATGAACCTTGCTGTATTTCTCATGGAGCAATGCTTATGGTTTCGCTGGCTGGTGGTGTTTGGATTGATTTTTGCATGCCTGGTTTACGGCGTGTACGGAATCAAATTCGAATCCTCCCAGTTCATCTACTTCCAATTTTAGCTCCCAATGTCCTTATCCGGAAACCCGTTGCATGCTCGCATGCAAGAGGGTGCCCGGATATAGGACATGCCACATAATGAGCATAAAAGCGGCGCAATGCGACGCGATATGCGAATTATGTAGGAACGCGGGAACGCGAAGCGTGAAGCGGTCCGTGGGAGCGTGGTGTGAGAGGAGCGCGAGAAGCGCGTTTTATTTTTTTCAAGGAGGATTTTATGGCAACGGTTACGCTTGGTACGACCCAAATTACGGTAGACAAAAACGGTTTCGGAGCCCTTCCGATTCAGAGGGTATCGGATGAAGAAGCGGTTCGAATTCTTCGAAAAGCCTACGATGGCGGAGTGACCTTTTTCGATACAGCACGCTTTTATACCGACAGCGAGCACAAGCTGGGTCTGGCGTTTGAGGGCATGCGGGAAAAGATTTTTATTGCCACAAAAACCGCCGCACAAAATGCAGAGGCTTTTTGGAAGGATTTGCATACCAGTCTTGACTTACTTCGAACAGATTACATCGATATTTATCAGTTTCATAACCCGAGTTTTTGCCCAAAGCCCGGAGACGGTACCGGTTTGTATGAGGCAATGTTAGAGGCCAAGGCAAAAGGAATGATTCGACATATCGGCATTACGAATCATCGCCTGGCGGTGGCCAAGGAGGCGATCGAGTCCGGCTTGTATGAGACCTTACAGTTTCCTTTTTGCTATCTGGCTACAGAGGTGGATTTGGAACTGGTAGAGAAGTGCAGGGAGAAGAATATAGGATTTATCGCTATGAAGGCCCTGTCCGGGGGACTGATTACCAATGCGGCAGCGGCCTATGCCTTTGAGGCCCAGTATGAAAATGTGCTTCCGATTTGGGGAGTGCAGAGAGAATCGGAGTTGGATGAGTTCTTGGGTTTTATCCAAAATCCGCCGGTGATGACAGAGGAAATTCGAGCTTTCATCGAAAAAGAGCGAGAGGAATTGCAGGGAGATTTTTGTCGCGGCTGCGGATATTGTATGCCCTGTCCTGTGGGAATTGAAATCAATAATTGTGCCAGAATGTCTCTTTTGCTTCGACGTTCACCCTCGGCACTGCAGCTGACGGAGGCGGTGCAAAAGAAGATGTTTAACATTGAAAACTGCATGCATTGCAATCAATGCAAATCCAAGTGCCCTTACCATTTGGATACGCCTACTTTATTGCAAAAGAATCTGGCAGATTATAAGGATGTGCTGGCCGGAAAAGTAAAAGTGACAAATGAATAGAGGATAGAAAACAGAAAAACCTGAAGGCGATTGCCCTCAGGTTTTTTGATACAAGAAATTTAGCGGGTCCATCTTCCGGAAGCACCGCAGGGAAGAATGAGACCGTTTCCGGAAATGGGAAGACCGATTTCTTCGGCCTCCACGCTGCCACCGAAGCGTTTCACAATGCTGGTATTGATCATATAGGACAATACGGCAGGCTGGAGTCCGGTGGTGTAGGAATTAATTAAGAAGAAAAGTCCGTCCTTGGCCAAAAGCTGCGAGGTGAGTTCGATAAAGGGGAAGATGCTTTCTTCGATTTTCCAGGTTTCGCCCTTGGGTCCGCGACCGTAGGAGGGAGGATCCATGATAATGCCGTCATAAACATTGCCACGACGGATTTCACGTTCCACAAATTTTACACAATCATCCACCAGGTAGCGAATCGGTGCATCCCCAAGTCCGGAGGATGCGGCGTTTTCTTTTGCCCATGCCACCATACCCTTGGATGCATCCACATGGGTAACCTGTGCCCCTGCCGCAGCTGCCGCAAGAGTGGCGCCGCCGGTGTAGGCGAAAAGATTCAATATTTTAATGGGGCGTTCGGGATTCTTTTTCATCTGGGCCTGAATCAGACCGCTAAACCAATCCCAGTTGGTAGCCTGCTCCGGGAAGAGGCCGGTATGTTTAAAACTGAAAGGCTTTAAATGGAAGGTCAGTTCTTTGTTGGTGGCTTTTACAAAATTGGGATTTCCGTAATGAATGGTCCACTCGTCTGGAAGGTTGATGAATTCCCATTCGCCGCCACCCTTGGTGCTCCTGTGATAATGACCGTTTTTCTTTTTCCATCCGATATGCTCATGGGGGGTATTCCATATTACCTGAGGATCGGGACGTACCAGGGTGTAATTGCCCCAGCGCTCTAATTTCTCACCGTTTGAGGTGTCATATACTTCGTAATCTTTCCAATGATCGGCAGTCCACATATTTTATTACCCTTTCTTTTTCACTATCCTATATGTAATAGTACCATGGATTTGTGTTTTTGCAACAAAAGTATTGCTTTTTCTTACATTTCTAGGTAAAATGGGCACTGAACTGTATCGCGTTAATACAATAAAATTTAACAGAAAGTGGTGTGAAAAATGAGCGGTAACATTTTGGAAATTGCAGCATTTATCGTATATTTATGCTTAGTGCTGGCAGTTGGTATCTATTTCTTTGCAAAGGGCAAAAAGAGCGACGGAGGAGATAAGGATTATTTCCTTGGCGGTCGTGATATGAACGGTTGGGTGGCTGCTTTGTCTGCCGGTGCCTCCGATATGAGTGCATGGGTATTGATGGGATTGCCCGGATCGATTTATTTGGCAGGTATGGGCCAGGTATGGATTTCTGTAGGCCTTCTGGTCGGTACGATTTTGGCATGGATCTTCGTGGCACCCAAGCTTCGTAAGTATTCCATCAAGGCCGGAGATGCTATTACCATTCCCCAGTATTTGGCAAATCGTTTCCATTCCAAGAATCCTGCTCTTCAGATTATTTGCGCAGTGATTTTTATTATTGCCTATTGCATCTATGCGGCATCCAGTATTGTGGCATGTGGTGATTTGTTTAATACCGTTTTTGGCATGAACAAATCCTTTGCAATGGTTGGCGCAACCATTATTATCTTGATTTATACCTTCCTGGGTGGTTTCAATGCGGTCTGCTGGACCGATTTCTTCCAGGGCCTTATGATGCTTGCAGCACTTATGGTGGTTCCGATTGTGGCATTGTTTACCATTAATTCCGTAGGCTTCGTACCTACCGCTCCCGTAGAGACAGGAGCAAATTACTATAATCTTCTTTCCAGCGGTTCTTTTGACTGGAAGAGTGTTTCCGATATTCTGTCCGGTTTCGGCTGGGGCTTGGGATATTTCGGTATGCCTCATATTCTGGTACGTTATATGTCTATTAAGAGTGATAAGGAGATGAAGAAGTCCCGTGTCATCGGTATTGTATGGACAACCTTGATTTTGGCCATGGCTTCCGTAGTGGGACTTACCGCACATCAGTATTTGGGAACGGCTTGCGTAGAGAGCAAGAGCCTGGTATTCATTACCATGGTTCGCAGCATTTTCCCTGCACTTCTTGCAGGTATTCTGCTTTCCGCAATTTTGGCAGCTTCCATGAGTACCGCAGATTCTCAGTTGCTTGCTTCTTCTTCTGCATTTGCTTCCGATGTATATAAGACCACCTTCCGCAAGAATGCTTCCAGCAGTGAGATGCTTTGGGCAGGTCGTTATGTTGTGGCAATTATTTCCGTAGTTGCTTTGGCAATTGCAATGAATCCCAGTTGTGCCGGTATTATGGCATTGGTTGAGTGTGCTTGGGCGGCATTCGGTGCAGCCTTCGGACCTAGCATTATCCTTTCCTTATATTGGAAGAGATTTACCTACAAGGGTGCTATTGCCGGTATCGTAGTCGGTTTCGGTGTGGATGCTCTTTGGTACGCATTCCTTTCCGGATCTACCGGTTTGTACGAGATTATTCCCGGATTTATTGCAAGCCTGATTGCAGCAGTTGTTGTTTCTTTGATTGACGAGAAGCCTTCGGCTGAAATTGAAAAAGAATTTGATGAAGTGAAAGCGATGAATGAATAATTTTATGAATTCTTCCAAGAATAAAAAATTATCAATTATATTTGTTCTGACAGCAGCCACCCTTTGGGGATGTATGGGGTTGCTTGTCAGGACGATGAACAAAGGCGGGCTGGGGTCTATGGACATAGCCGCCTTTCGTTCGTTTATAACCTTTCTGGTAATGGGAATCAGTCTTGCCATATTTCGAAGAGATGCGCTAAAGATTCGATGGAAGGATCTTTGGATTTTCTTGGGAAGCGGAATTTTAAGTGTTGTATTTTTTAATGTTTGCTATTTTTCCTGCATGAATTACACCTCCCTTTCCACGGCGGCAATCCTTTTATATACGGCACCGTCCTTCGTGATGGTAATGTCTTTCTTCCTATTTAAAGAGAAACTGGATAAGAAAAAATTATTGGCGCTTTTGTGTGCCTTTATCGGATGTGTATTTGTGTCCGGAGGAATTGGTGGAGGCGGTATCAGCGCCATGGGACTTTTGACCGGACTGGGTGCCGGACTGGGATACGCCCTGTACAGCATCTTCAGTCGATTTGCCTTGCAAAAAGGATATTCCTCTTATACAATTACCACATATACTTTTTTGCTGGCGGCAATCGGTACACTGCCCTTCCTGAATTTGAAGGAACTGACCGGTAATATTTGTGGCATGGGACCTTGGGCACTTATCTCTGCACTCTTGGCGATTATGACAACGGTTATCCCCTATATTTGTTATACCAAGGGGTTGGAAGGACTGGAAAATACCAAAGCCTCCATTCTGGCTTCCATTGAACCGGTGGTGGCATCCCTTGTAGGTCTTTTGGTTTATCAGGAGAAGATGGGGCTTATGGGAGTATTGGGAATGGCCCTTGTATTGCTGTCCTGCTTTTTGGTAAGCGGTTGAGTTTCTTCTATATTAAATAGGAAGAAACAGAGCGTGCGTCCAAGGGGTAATCCGATGGATAGAAAAAAGAAGAGGAGAAGAGGTTTGGAAAAAGTTTTTGGATTGTACTTAAAAAAATACAATAAAAAATATTTTTCCCCTCTTGCATTTTAAGGAATTGTTGTGTATACTTACTCTTGCTGTGGCATGATAGCTATGAAACGTGAGGTTGCTGGTTATCAGAAATGATAAACAGGTTTTCCGTGGAGCGAATGTCAAGTTAGGAAA